>JAJCXQ010000085.1 GCA_029263355.1 Acidobacteriota bacterium
GCGGAGCTACCTGGCGCGCGAGACTCCCGGCCACACCCTCGAGCCGACGGCTCTTGTTCACGAAGCCTACCTCCGCCTCGCCGGGCGTCGCCAAGTGCAATTCGAGAACAGAGTGCAGTTCTTTGCCGTATTGGCAGAGACGATGCGGCGGATCCTGGTCGATCACGCTCGGCGCAAGAAGGCCGCTCGCCACGGCAGCGGTCAGCCTCCTTTGCCGCTCGAAGAAGCGCTGGGCTTGCCGATCAAAGTTGATGTCGATCTCATCGCCCTCGACGATGCACTCAAGGAGTTGGGGGTCATCGCGCCGCGACAGAGTGAGGTTATCGAATTGAGCTACTTCGGTGGCTTGACGTTCGAAGAGATCGCCTCTGCGCTGGAAGTTTCCCCAGCAACCGTCAAGCGGGATCTCAAGACGGCGAGGATCTGGCTGTTGCGCGAGCTCAAACGGGATCAACCAGGGCCGGAATACGAGGCTGAGTGGTGACGGTGATCCATCAGCGTCGCGTGATGGAGCTACTCGATGCGACGCTCGCGGAGCCGCCAGAGTCGAGGCCAGCGTTTCTCGAAAGGGCCTGTGGTGATGATGAGAAGCTGCGACGCGAGCTCGAGTCTCTGCTCGAGTTGGAAGAGGAAGCCGAAGGTTTCTTGCCCGAACCGGCGGTGCCGCTCGATGCTGGATCGATACTCGGTGCTGGGTCGACCCTCGAAAAGGGAAAACGAATTGGCCCCTACCGGATCCTCGATCTTCTCGGGCGTGGGGGTATGGGGGCGGTTTACCGAGCGGTGCGGCAAGATGACTTCGAAAAGCAAGTGGCGCTGAAGCTCCTGCAACGTGACTTGGTGAGCGAGACCACGGTTCGCCGTTTTCACAACGAGCGACAGATTCTGGCGCGGCTCGAACACCCATCGATCGCACGGCTTCTCGATGGCGGCACAACCAGGGACGGGCGCCCTTTTCTGGTCATGGAGTATGTCGAAGGGGTGCCGATCGACGAATATTGTGATGCTCACCAGCTATCGACGCGAAAGCGTTTGGGGTTGTTTCTTCGGGTGTGTTCTGCCCTGGCTTTCGCCCATCAAAACTTAGTGGTCCATCGCGATCTCAAGCCTGGCAATATCCTGATTACGCCCGAGGGGCTGCCGAAGCTGCTCGACTTCGGAATCGCCAAGTTGTTGGATGACGAAGGAGCACTACGCCGCGATCTCACCCATGGGCAAGAGCAGCCGATGACTCCGCGTTTCGCCAGCCCAGAGCAGGTGATGCGTCAGCCGATCACCACCGCCAGTGACATCTACTCTCTAGGGTCGTTGCTCTATAGGCTATTGGTCGGGAGGCTACCGTGCGGGCTGGAAAGCTGCCGATTCGGGGAGATTGCATGGCGAATCGTCGAGCAGGAGGCTCTAAAACCCAGCCTGGTAGCCGGTCGCATCGAGGAGATCGAAACCACAACAGGCATCAAGCGCTGGACGCCGGAGTCGGTGAGTCGCACTCGTGGTGGAGATATCGACAAGCTTCGCCGCAGCCTGGCAGGTGATGTTGATGCGATCTTGTTGAAATCGCTGCGTAAGGAGCCCCAGCATCGTTATGGCTCGGTCGAGCAGCTCACCGAAGACATCCGTAAACATCTAGTGGGTTTGCCGGTCGGGGCGCGTAAGGGCACGTTGGTCTATCGCACCGGCAAGTTCTTTCAAAGGCATCGGTGGGAGCTCTGTCTCGCTGCGGTGGTCCTATTGGTGATGACCGGTCTGCTGGTGCGTGAAAAGCAACGATTGGAGACTGAACGTCAACGTGCGGTGCGGGTGACCGGAGTGTTGCGTGGACTGCTGAACGTGGCGGATCCCGACCGACGTGATGACGCTCACATGATCCAATCCTTGGAGCGCGCCCGCGACGAGCTCACCGTGCTCGAGGCCGAGCCCGAGCTGCTCGCCCAGTTACTTGCGACGTTGGGACGGATACACCATGCTCTCGGACACTCGGAGAAAGCCCTCGAGGTTTCCCGGGAGTCGCTGCAATTGTGGCAGAGGGAACGACCCGACGACCTTTCAGGCTTGGCTGCAAGACACAACAATCTGGGAGCCTTGCATCTCGATCGCGGCGATTATGATGCGGCGGAGGCAAGTCTGCGCGAGGCGTTGGGTTTGCGCGATCAGCTGGGAGACGAGTCGCCCAACTTTGTCGTCAATCTCAACAACCTGGCGTCGATCTTGCTCGATCGAGGCGCCTACGACGAGGCGGAGAGGTTGTATCGAAGGGGCCTCGAAATCCGCGAGCGGCTATTGGGCCGCGATGATCCCCAGGTCTCCAGCAGTCTTCGAAGTTTGGGGGCATTGCTGCATGCTCGAGGTGATTTCGAGGCAGCAGAACCGATGTTGCGCGAAGCACTTGCTATCCGGCTTCGTGCTTACGGTCCCGATCATACAGATGTCGCTTCAGTGCTCGATCTTCTGGGTCGCGTTCGTTTTGCCCAAGGCGAGTATTGGGAAGCGGAGAGGCATTTTCAGCGTGCGCTCGAAATATTTCGTCAAAGGTTGGATAGCGATCATGCAGATATTGCTTGGAGTGAACGTAACCTGGGGTTGTTGTTGCTGGTCGAAGGTGACGTCGCCGCCGCTCGGGTGATCCTGACGCGTGCTCTCGACATGTTGCGTCGCGCCAAGCCTGCCGGGCATTGGCGAGTCGCAGCTGTCAAGAGTGATCTCGGGTCCCTGTTGACCGAAGAAGGGCGTTTTGAGGAAGCTGAGTCCTGTTTACTCGAGGGTTTCCGAGATTTGCAGACGGTTCGCGGTGATCACGCAACCGATACGCGAGCAGCTCGCCATCGAATTGTTGATCTCTATGAAGCCTGGGGTACTCCGGACCGGGGCCAGGGGTTCGAGATCTCGATAAGAAATGCTACGGGACCTGAATTGCTGCGTTGAAAACGCCGTTATCGCCTCTGAAGACAGCGTTCAGATGGTCATCAAACGCGAGCTAGTTTGAAACCACCGGGTTCAATTTCGATCTGCTCGGGGTCGGTGGCGAGTCTGAAACCGCCGGGTTCAATTTCGATCTGCTCGGGGTCGGTGGCGAGTCTGAAGCCGCCGGGTTCGATTTCGATCTGCTCGGGGTCGACGGATGGCCTCTGAATATCAAAAGATCTCGGTGTGGCCTGAGCGTGAGAAGCAAGGTTGGCAATCGTCGTCTCGGTAGAGCTCAAGATGGCGAGACAGGTCAGGAAAAGGATTGAATGAATCGTCGTCTGGGCGATTCTTTCTTGAAAAGTCATGGCACTTATTCCCCTTTGCGGGCATAGCCCGCCGTCGCAATGAGTTGTCAGGTATTGCGGATTGGGGTGGCCACCTCATTTGCCGCTTGTTTGAATCCTCGTGATCCGTGTAAAAACAGGATCATCCAAGGCGACATTTCTTGCGAAATCCGCAAGTGATGCCAGCAGCCATGATGCCGGCAGCCATGATGCCGGCTGGCCGCTGGAGTAGCAGCCCAGAAGCCTGAGAGGCGTCTCGAGCTCAGTGTTGGCGACTAAACGAGAAAAGAGTTTGAGTCGTAGGCTCTAGCGAAAGCAGAGCAAGACTTCTCCTCAATCCTCTTCACTAGCCCCGGTGAGCCGGGGCAATTTTATCTGCCAACCCAAGCTGCACTTCGCCTCGAGGATTCGGTAAATTGTTTTCGAGGTGTGTTGGTGGTGGGGCTATCAGGAAGGCCGTTGGGGTCGGCGCCGCGGCCTGGGGTCTTGCCGACTCTCCAAGCCTTCCATGCCTCGCCAGCGGGCACGAAAACGCCGCTCGAGGTCGGTGCGGACATGTCGCATACGACCCAGAAACCGCATGAAACGCCGCTCTTGCTGCGGATCTAACAATTCACGAGACTCCAGCAAGTTGTTGACGAACGCCCGTTCGAGATCGATGTGAGCCTCGGAGAGCTCGACCAGCAAGGCGTCGAGGATCTTGCGATCGGGTTCGGCCGATGTGATCTCGCGCCGCACCTCGAGTTGGAGATCTGCCATCCGTCTGCGGGCCGCTAGTGTCTGATCGAAGAATCGGCGTTGAATATCGATGAAAGCATCACGCTGGGCTCCTTCGAGGCCAAGCTCACGCGCCATTCTTTGGGCGACTTGCGGCAGCCGGCTATCGCCATTCTGCGAACCATCCCTTTGCGCCGTGGCTTCTGGTGCAGTCCCTGTCGCCTGGGGAACCCCTGTCGCCTGGGGAACCCCTGTTGCCGTATCAGCCGTGGCTTGAGTTCTTTCTGTGGTGGGATCGTTGGTCGTTTGCGTGAAGATGCGGCTAGCGAAAAGGCCAATGTTGAGCCCTATCGACAACAAGAGCAGAATTGAGAGCCACCAACGTCTCACCTCACGATGCCTCCAGAAGAATCAGTGCTTCCAGGAGAACCAGTGACTCCCGTCGCAGGGTCCGAGAACAGTTGCTCTTGGTCATCGATCGACAGCCAATAGATTTCTGCCAAGCTGAGCGGGTCGAGATCGAAGTCGTCTTGGGCCATGTCTTCCATGGCTGCCGTGTCCGCTAGTGTCGTCCTGTTTCCCAAGGCTGCCAAGGTCTTCGGCGCCAAGGTTTCCGGCGCCAAGGTTTCGTTCAGGTCGCTTCCCAGCACCAATCCCAGCGTCATGCCGGCTGTGAGTGCGACTGCGGCTCCTGTCCGGGCCCACATCGGAGCCCGTGCCCAACTCAGCTCATAGTCCCGTTCCTGGCGCGCGGCAGCTTTGATGGCCGTTGCGAAATCGATAGGCGGCAGCTGGGGCTCGGCAAGCTCGAGGCGTTGCCAAGTCGCGGCGAGTTGCTCGTAGGTCGTTCGCAGTGCGTCGTCGCGTTCGATCACAGCCTCGAGCCTTGCCGCTTCCGTAGGCGTCAACTCTCCATGCAGGAGACGCATCAGTTGTCGCTTGTTGGGGTTCATAACATGGCCTCTTGGGAGTGAAACACGTCAGCCTCGGTTTTCTTGCGCTTCTCTCAATCGCTGCATGGCTCGGAACAATCGACTCTCGACTGCGCCTTCGGTGATCTGGAGAACTTCCGCGATATTTCGGTAGGTGAGATTCTCGAACTTTGCCAGGACCAGAACGGCGCGTTGGCTGGCAGGCAAGGCGTCGATCTGACGTCGGGTTTCACGCCAACGCCGGGTCGCTGCCAAGCGCTGTTCGGCATCGGGAGCTGGATCCTCGGGGTCGAAGGCAGGGCGGTCATTAGGGTTGTCGGTTTGCGATCCACCCACTTCGCCGAAAGACAGGAACTTCGCTAGTCGTCGGCGGCGGAGCAGGTTCAGGCAGTGGTTGACCGCGATGCGGTAGAGCCACGTGGTAACTTTTCCCCGCGGACGGTAGGTGCCTGCTTTGCGAAAGGCTTTGAGAAATACCTCTTGTGCGGCGTCGCGCGCCTCTTCGGGCTGGTGCAGCATGCGCTCGCACAAACCCAGGATGCGCTGCTCATGGCGCTCGACGAGCACACCAAACGATTCGACGTCGCCTGCCGCCACCCGCTCCAGGATGCCTCGGTCGGGATCATGCTCGTTTTCCTGCGGACGCTCCGTCATAGTGATTTTTAGTGACGTTCATCTTGGAAGGCACGGCAAACCTGGAGTCAACAAACAATGAAACCCTTCGGGTGTTTAGATCTTGCGGTGTATCCGAAGTTTTTTACTTTGTACGATCCGATAACGCCGAAATGTGTGGAGGTCATGCGACGCCGCGCAGCCTTGCGAGATCAGCCAAGAGGTCTTCCACCGAGCCATAGCGACTCTCTGCTGCTTTGTTCAGACAGCGAGCGATGATCGGTTCGAGTTGTGGCGGTAACGGATCTTCGATGATCGCCCCCAGTGGGGTGGGATCCTGCATCAGCTGTTGTTGACGCACCTCATCGACGGTTGAGCCTGGATAGGGGGCCTGGCCGCTCAGCATTTCGTAGAGCAAGGCGCCCATTGCGTAGATGTCCGTTCTGGCGTCTCCGCCCCCGGCGCCTCCGCCACCGGCGCCTCCACCAAGACCCTCTAGCTGTTCGGGCGCTAGGTAGGCCGCTCCAGTGGTGCCTTGGGTGGCGGCTGCAGAGAGACCGAAGTCCATGACCTTGGCGCGTCCTTGGGGTTCTACGAGGACGTTCTCGGGTTTCAGGCCAAGGTGTAGTAGGTTTTCATGGTGGCCTGCTGCCAATCCCCATCCGATCTGACGCGTCAAGTAGAGTGCGGCGGCGACTTGCAGGCGACCACCCTGATCCAGCAAGTACCGCAGCGTCAAGGCACGCACAAATTGAACGGAGATGTAAGGCATCGCCTCGACCTCACCGAAGTCGAGGACGTCCAGCACGTTGAGGTGTCTCAGGTTGCGAGCTTGCTGCACAACCTGCATGAGCATGTTGAAACGTGTCGAATCCGCGACCACCTCCGGCCTGAGCATCTTCAAGACCACCACGTCTCCGAGCTCTCGATCCTGGGCTTTGAAAATGGAGCCCATTCGTCCGACGCCGAGCTCGGCCATCACCTCATAACGTCCCCCCAAGAGAACACCCGGTTGGATGTCGGAAACGCTGCGGCGTTCATCTGTCAAGGTGGTTGTGTCGCGGGCTGTTGGCACGAACCCGGTGGCGCGTGCCGCCAACTCACCGGTCAGCACGAATAACGGTTGCGGACTCAGCAAACCGCGCTGCTCCCGCGCCTCGACGCCTCTGCCCTGGAGGTGTTCAGCGAGGACGGTATGGACATTCTTGGATAGGTAGATCTCCCCCGGCGTCGCCTCCCGGAGCAACGACTCGAGAAGTTGAATCGGCAGGCCCGCAACCGCGGACGTCGGGCGGTCTCCCCATACCACCGAGCCGGTGATCACGGGGCCGCCGGCCAAGGCGACAACCGGTGGCTCGGCCTCGTCGAAAACGTTTTCCCGTTCGGACAGCTGGTGGAGGATCTCGGCCGCCGCGGCCAGGGCTCGAACCGGCGCCCCAACGCCATCGAAAAGCACCAGGGCACGGTGTCCAAGGACCGCATCGAGCCGGCCTTGGCGCGAGTTGACAGTGGTCGAGATGCGCCGTAGGTCGCGCGACAATCGGTTGAGATTCTCTTGCGGATCGTAGCCGAGCTTGGGGTTGGCGAAGCGTCGCATTTCGATGGCGAGTAGGATCGCGGTTTGAGATTGCGCCTTCGCGATGGTCGAGCCCTTGTCTGGCTCGGGAAGGTATCGCTGCACCCGTGAGACGAAGAACTCGAGAGATTGCTGGCCACTGAGGTCCTCGAATAGACCATCGAGAGAATCTCTGAGTTGTCCTATGTGTCCTGGGCCACCATCCGGTAACGGGGCCGAAAAGTCTCCTTGGCTCGCCCGTTCGGCCGCCTCCGCCAGCCTGCTGAGGGGTTTGAGAGAGCGGCGCGACAGGAGTTGTGAGAAAAGCAAGCCGGCGATCAACGCGACGGAACCGAGGCCGACGAGAAGGAGTTGGAGGAGACGGTAATCGGCCAGTCGTTCATCGAAAGATGTCAGCGTCACAGCCGCGCCCAAAGAGTTGTCCGCGGCGTCTCGCAGAGGCGCGAGAAAAGCGATCCAATCACGTTCTTGCAGGGTTACCTCGACCTCATCGGCGGTCTCCCCGCGCTGGGTCACTCGACCCAGGACTTCACCCTTGAGACGCAGGCTCGAAACGAACTCCGCGGCGGCGGCTGGATCAAGCGTCGAAGCCGCTACCGCCGGCCCGGTCGGCGAGTTGATCAGGAAGACGGTGTCGGCGTCGCCGATGCGTTGTATCTGGCGAGCCAGGGCTTCGTTGATCGACAGTGCAACGATGATAAAACCGACTTGGTCGAAATTGCGCACCAAAGGGAGTGCAACCGCGTGATAGAGATCATCACCCTGCTGCCAGACTCCAAAAGCCTGCTTCTCTTCCAGGGCCACCGTGATAATGGAGTCGCCAGATAGATCCTCGCCGAAAGCCTGGCGATCATCGGTACGCCCGAGCACGACGCCGTCCCGGTCGAGCACAACAGCGAGGTCGAACGTCAATAGGTTTTGGTACTCCTCGAGGGCGTCGAGGATCGACACCGGGTCGCGGGCTTCAGCTGCCTCGGCGAGGTAGGAGGTCAACAGCCGGTCGGTGGCGAAGATTCTCGAGATCAGCTGTAGGCGTCGGTAGCGCTCTTGCTGGAGTACGATTTGAACCGATTGGCTAGCTCCCAAAGCTTTTTTCGCGGCGCCTTGGGCAGAACGATTTCCGAGAACGCGAGTTGCGATCCACGCTCCCCCCACAGTCAGTAGGACGAGGAGCCCAATGATCAAAGAGATCCAGGCGCCGAGAGAGATCTCGAACTTCTTGTTGCTGGCTTTTGGTGCCAAGTGGGTCTCCCGATTCGATGCTCCGCAAGTCCTCCAGAAGAGTTGGTTGCGGTCGGCGGATTGTTGGGATGGTCC
Organism: Acidobacteriota bacterium; assembly: GCA_029263355.1. Lineage (GTDB taxonomy): Bacteria > Acidobacteriota > Thermoanaerobaculia > Multivoradales > J023 > JAAELT01. The sequence continues at coordinate 8,403 of JAJCXQ010000085.1, forward strand.
GCCCGGCACGGATCAATAGGGTTGGTTTGCAATGGCACTCTATCAAACAGGCCTGGAGTCCTCTTCGGACAACCCAACAACCCGCGAACGAATTTCGTTCGCCTCATGACGTATAGTTGTCGTCATCACAGACTTCGAGATCGGCCAGCCATGACGAGGCACTGAAAGCCACTGGACTATGGATCAGCGCGCAGGCGAAACATCGATAGATCCCGAGAAGCACATCGCCGACCTCCAGGCAGTGCTGGAAGTTTCGTTGGAGCTCTCGGTGACCGACAGTCTCGCTCACCTGGTGTCGGCAGTTGAGCGCGCCGCGTGCAAGGTACTGGAGTGTGAACGTGCAACCCTGTTGCTCTACGATGGTGATCGAGACACCCTGTGGCGGCCGGAAGCCGCTGGGGACGCCCCCCGGCATCTACCGCAAGAGGCGATTGCGCGGGCGGTGGTGAGCAGTGGTCGTCGGATCGAGATCAACCAGCCGGCCGCCGATGATCGATTCGACGACAGCCTTGATGCCAAAGCTGGCATCACAACTCGTAACCTGATGGTTTTCCCCTTGCTCGACTACGAAAAAGAGCTGGTCGGTGTGCTTCAGGTGCAGAACATTCCGCCGTTGGACCCTTGGGACGACGAGCTCATCAAAGTCTTCGACGCCCAGGTTGGGGTGGCTGTTCAGCGCCATCTACTGCTCGAGCATTATGCCGAGAAGCAGCGGATCGAGCGCGATCTGAAGATTGCACGGAGCATCCAGCAAGGTCTGTTGCCGGACGGTGACCCGTCGGTGTCGGGATTCGATATCGCGGGTTGGAACGATCCGGCGGACGATACCGGTGGTGACTTCTGGGACCACTATGTTTTGCCGAACGGCTCGCTGGCGCTGGTTCTGGCCGACGCGACCGGACATGGCATCGGCGCCGCCTTGATGATGGCGACCTGTCGTTCCCTATTCCGAGCTACGACGTTTGTCACCGCCGATCTTACCGAGGTGGTTCGTCGGGTCAATCAGCTGCTATACGAAGACTTGGCAGACAGTCGCTCGGTCACCGCAGTCTTGGGTTTCCTCGCTGGCGACACCTTGTCGTTTCTGAGCGCCGGTCATGGCCCGGTGTTGCGCTATCTGGCCGCCGAAGATGTGGTCACGAGGCAGAACGCGCACGCCCTGCCGTTGGGTATTTTCCCCGATGTTTCGTGGCCCTGTGCAGAAGACTTCAACATGGTATCAGGCGACATGATGGTCTTGCTGACCGATGGCTTCTTCGAATGGGAGAATCAGCTTGGAGAGCAGTTCGGTATCAGCCGACTCCAGGAGCTCATTCGTAAGCACAAGGGGCTGCCCGCGAGGAAGCTCATTCGAGAGTTGTACCACGAGGTCATCTCGTTCGCGGGTGATGTACCGCAGAACGACGACCTGACCGCGCTCGTGGTGCGCAAGCTCTGACGCGACCGAGAAGCGCCTTCGTCGGTTTGTCAACCGAGCTCGATGCCCAAACCGCGCTCTTTGGCCATGCGATAGATTGCCTCACCGACGAGGAGATCGTTGGGCACCAGGCCCATCGGATTCAGGATCACGTTCTCATCATCACCGAAAGGTTGTTCGGCGCCCTTGCGTGCTGCGGCCAGTAGACGGGTCAGAGCCAGACAATCCTGGCGCTCGAGCAGGCCCGCACGGATCGCCAAATCGACACTGGTCTCAGCCCGCGCTACGTGTTCGACGCTGTCGGCGACACAATGATCAAAGGCGCCGATGGCTTCGGGAAGAAAGTCCCGTAGGCTGGTATGAACCACGGTCAGACCGCGTTTGCCGCGGACACTCTCGGCCCCGATGTGCGGTGTCAAAGCGTTGGTGCAGTAGAGCAGTAGGGTGTGGTCGTCGAAGACTTCATCAGGGTCGCTGAGCGGTTTGACGGTTGGAAACGCTTCGCTGAAGCGCTGGCGCGACGCTGGCGACGGATCGTAGACACAGACCTCGTCGAGCTGTTGGAAGAGCCCGTTGTCGCGAGCCCAGAGGAGTTGCCGGCAGTGCTCGTGGCCGTGTACTCCACCTCCGACCACCACCGCGCGTCGGAAAGCGCGGCGAAAGGCGCGGAGGAAAACCAAGGCGACTCCGGCGGTACGCAAGTTACTGATCGGCACGGCGTCGAGAATCGCGTAGGCGACGCCGGTGACGACGTCGTTCAAGATCAACAAACCGGTCGCTCGGGGGAGGCCGCGTTCGACGTTGCTCGGCGCCGATGCGATCCACTTGATTCCGGCCGTGGTGCCGACCAGTCCGGCCTTGGCGATAATTCGGTTGAAGTGGCCAGGATCGGGCGAGCGCAAATAGGCGTCGAGTGGCACCGCGGAAGTACCCTCTTCCATCGTAACTAGAGCGTCCTCGACCTGATCCCAGATCGTCGGTAGCGCTGCCTCTTCGAGCGCTCCGGCTCGCTGCATATCGTCCTCGCCAAGATACAAGATTCCCATGTTTCGTCGTCTCCTGAAGGGGTTTGCAGCACTCGCCCACGGAGATTCGTCGGTCGCCGCTGCTAGAGTCAATGTCGCATGTTTTTGCGTTCAGGGCGGAATTGTAGACTGTCCAGATAGAGAGTCCCACAATCGGGAGCATTCAGCGTTTCCCGAGTGTGAGTTTTTGGTGGTGCTCCAGCAGTCTGTGAGATCGAGGGGGTGGTACAGTCGATGTGGGATGCCAGTCCTCCCGCACATCCGCCGACGAGTGCCCACCGTACCTTTCGGCACTTGAATTCCGGCTACCGAACGCAGACCAGGGGACAATCGATGAGTAAGACTCGCTCTATTTCACGCCGAAAGTTTCTCCAGGGTTCCCTCGCGGCGACGGTTGGCGGCGCTTCGATGCTCGCCGCCAGGGCACACGGTGAGAGCGCGACAGGTCTCGCTGGCGTCGCGATGGTGACGTCGCGCGAGAAGGATCGTTACCGGGTGGATCTCATGTCGTTGCACAGCGGGAAGATTCTGCACACCTTCCATGACTTCCATGCCTCCCATGCGGTGGTTCCGGTCGAAGGCCTGAATCGTTTTTTTGTCCACGGCATGGACATGCGCAAGCAGATTGGCGTGCTGATGGCGGTGGAAGTGAATCCGGTGACCGAGGCATGGAGCGTCGCTGGGGTGCAAGAGATCGGCGGTGGCAGGCCGCTTCATTGGCAACCTAACCGCAGTCATACGTTGATCCAGTACAACACCATCGGCGACAAGCACCTGCATGTTTTAGACACCAGAACCCTAAAGCTGGAGTCATTCGAGGGCGGGGGTAAACACTCGAATATGGCGTTCTACAACAACGATCAGTGGTTGGTGGCGACCGATCGTTTGAACGATGGCACCACGCTACGAGTGGTTGATCGTGTCAGCGGCCAGATCCTTTCGGAAACAGCGGCCGGTGGCTGGGGGCACGGCGTCACGGTCAATGACAAAACCGAACGGGCCTTCGTCTGGTCCAATGACGGAGTGCATATGGTGAGCTTGCGGAAAGACTCCCTCGGGCAACACCTGGGGCTTCTCGAACCCTCCCTGCGTGGTCAGAGAAGCTGGTTTTGCTGGACGCCTCAGGGGTCGCGTTTCAGCCATGATCAAACCTGGTACCCCGGCGACCACTTCGCCTCCTGGCTGACGGTGGTCGACATGGAGAAAGACGAGCTGCTGAAGATCGAAGCTGGCGAGCAACTCGGCACACTCGGCATTTCACCGGATGGCAGGCTCGGAATCTGTGGTTCGCATTCGTCGGACAACGTTTGCCTGTTCGACATCCCGGCGAATCGTTTCGTGGGCAAAGTGAAGGTCGGCAAAGGCCACCCGGGTTTCTTCGATCGCGACGTCGCATTCTCCCGCGATCGGTCGATCGCCTTTGTCACTAACCCGCCCGAGAAGACCCTGACCGCGGTCCATACCCGGGACTTGAAGGTTGTTGGCCAGATCGATCTGCCCGCCACCCCGGAGTGGATGAAAGTCCTGACCGCTTGACGCCCGCTGCGTCTCGTAGGGATGCGTGAGGCAAGGACTTTAGGCCTTGACGGAGCTGACGGACAGCCTTCTGCTAAGCAACACCGCCGAGTAGTTGGCCGCGACCCCGATGACTCCGGGATGCAAGCCATGGAGCGATCGAATACCCGCCGCCCATAGGCCGAGAGCGACCGCTAAGCCGATTACCAATCCGGTCAGAATGTCGCGGGCAGAGAAGCTACCCGGCGCGTCGCGCTCGTGCAGGGTGCCGAGAATGAAGGCTGGAGACAACTGGATCAGGATCTCGAATTTGATCTCCAGCAAGCGCCACAAGGTGAGCTGCGGCTGGATCGCGATCGTGCCGAGGATCAGCAGCACGACGGCACTGATCACGGGCCCCAGACGGCTGAGTTTTTCGATCCGCGCACCCTCGAGTCCCAAAAACCGAGCCGCCACATCTTTGGTGAGAATCGACGACAATGACAGCAGCGCCGAGTCGGCGGTCGACATGATGGCCGCCAGCACCGCGATCATCACCATGATCACCGGGATCTGCGCCAACGGCTCGAGCTCGACGAGATGGGCCAGCACTTTGAACGTCACGCGATCCGAGGTGACGTTGTCGAGACCCGGAAACAGCGCAATTCCGGTCAATCCGATGAAGACGACGGTGGTGATCGCGAAGAGCGGAATCACCGCCATCGCTCCCAGTGCACGCCGTAGCTCGGAAAGTTTGCGAGCGGCGTAGATGCGCTGCAACGCTTGGGGATATAGCGGTCCGCCGAGGCCGAGCAGCAAGAACGTGCTCAGCCAGGTGATGCAGGTCCTCAGGTCGGGATTGTTGATTTTCTCCGGCGCTATTTGACCCACTGTGGCGACGATTGCAGCGGGGGTCCCGATCTCGACGATGATCAAGGCGACCACCAGGGCCAAGCCGACCAACAGGACCATACCTTGGAAAGCGTCGGTCCACGCGACCGCCCGCATGCCTCCCAGGCATTCGTAGACCAGGATCACCAACGCGCCGCCGAGAACCCCGGCCCAATGTGGGATCCGACCCTCGGTGATGCCAGAGAACGCATGCCCCATGGCGATCAGTTGAGCCAGGAGGAAATTACACAAGGTGATCGAGAAGATCAGGGCCGAAAGATAGTTGAGGGTCTTGTGCCCGAAACGGTCGGCGAGGTAATCGGTGGGCGTCAGAAAGAGCTTTTCCCTGGCCTGGGCCGCGAGCCGCGGAACAAACGGTAGGAAACCCGCAATGATGCCCACCATGAAGGTCACACTCATGAAGTAGGAGAGGCCTGCCCGGTAGGTCTTGCCTGGAAAACCGGAAAGCGAGTTGCCACTGTATTGCGTGGCGAAAAGCGTCAGGAGGAGCACCATGAAGCCGATCGAGCGCCCGGCGAGGTAGAACTCGCTCAGGGTCTGGCGGGGCATCGAACGCCGGCCGAGAAGCCCCATCACCAGCAGGAAAGCGATGTACGAGCCGGTGGCGATGGTGATGGCGGAATCCATCAGTCGCTAAGGTTCGTCGGAGTCGTCACGCCACAAGCGCAGCATGCCATAGGCGGTGAGCCCGGAAAGGAGGGCGGTGAAGCTGAAACTCCACCACAACCACAAAGGTAGTCCCAGCAGCATGACCGTTTCACGGCCGACGAAAGGGAATGGAGCCGTGGCCAAGATCACTAGGCCGACGACAAGCATGTAACGCCAGTGCCGACGCGGTTCATCAATCATCGCCGTCAGCTCGTGCCTGTTCGAGCTCGGTCGTCGCATCAGCTAGCAGCTGGTCCACTTTTGCACTCCACTTTTTCTGGACCTTGCGACGGGTCCCGTGTCGGGTCTCGGAGTCGTAGGCGTTCTGATAGGTGAGCAACTCGACGTTTGCTGCATCATAGGCCGCCTGCAATTGGGCCTGCAGATCCGCCACTGCGCTCGCGGCGTCACGTCCCTTGCCTCGCAAGGGGGCGATTTTCAGAGTCAGGCGCCGGGAGAAAGCTTCAGTGATGTCGAAGTGGAGTTGCTCGTGGGCGAGTAGTTCTGGGCTGTTGGCTCCGGGAGCGGCGCCCGACATATCCTTGTCCATGACGGCATAAACTTCGCCTGCTCGTCCCAGGACCGCGATCCATCCCTCCTCCCCCTCCGCTTGCCGGGGCTCGATCCGTGTACTGTCGATGACCATCGCTGAGGCGAGATGGGCCCAAGAACCATCGTTCCAACGAGTGCCACGAAACTCCTTACCCTTGAAGTCGTCCCATGTCACTTTGCGGTGGGTGGTCTCGACCACTGTGTCGAAGTCTCGAGCCGCCACAGACGACGCGAGGGGCGCCAAAGCGAGGGCGACGAGCGGGATCTGTGCGACCCATAGGACCCATCGATTCATCCGCGAGCGCTCCTGATTTTGCGAAGGTGCCGGTGAACAGGTCTGCCAGTGAACAGGTCTGCCAGTGAACAGGTGCCAGTGAACAGGTGCCAGTGACAGGTGTCATACCATCTGGTCGGATTTTACCAGAAAGCATTTGCTGATTAACCGGGTTGTTCCCAAGTGCCGCAGGATCGGGACACTGAGTCCCAAATTGGGTCACTCGAGCCAACTAAGTGATCGTATGCCAGCCAAGTCCAGGGGTTCTTGCGGACCCGGGGGCCGCCCCGGTCGAGGAGCTCAACGCAGCAACCGGTTCGAGACTGGCGGAACCTTGCTCCGTCTTCTGAGTGCGCCACCCGGCGACGTCTTTGGGCAGAGGAAACCAGCGCAAGCGTTCAAAGCCGGACGACGGCGTCGCCATCTCAGGCAGCTCGAGGTTGTCGCGTTGCCCAGCCTCTTCGAAGATTTGTTTGGCCTCTTCGAGGTAGTCCACCAAAGCTGACTCCGGATCGGTGGCGCGACGAGAGCGGTACTCCATCTTGCCCGAGTTGTAGGTGACGTCACCGAGGCCCATGGGGGGAGCCGGGTGCCCGAGGCAGTGTTCCCATTCTCCGCTGATCGGGTCGAAGGTGTACTGCGGCAGCAGCTTCCAACCTTCCTCAGCGATCAGACGGACCGCTTGCAGCAGGAATTCGAAGGTCATCTCGGAAATGAAATAGTTGAAATTGACTCGTACCCACCCGGGTTTGATCCCTTCGCAGCCGCCCAGGATCTCCTGCTCGAATTCCCGCGATGTGGTGAGGTCGATGCCGAGGAGTCGATGACCGTAGGGGCCGGCGCACGAGCACCCTCCTCGCGTCTGGATCCCAAATAGATCGTTCAGCAGAGCAACCACGAAGTTGTGGTGCAAGTAACCTTTGCCGTGCCGAACGACGAAAGAAACGATCGAGAGTCGTGGCGCTTCGGTGTGACCCAAGATTTCCAGGCTGGGGTGAGCAGCCCACGACGCGATAGCCCGTTGGATGAAATCTCGCTCGCGTTGTTGGATCAGGTCGGTTCCGACCGCTTCTTTGAGCTGGACCACCAAGCCGGCGCGAATCGACTCGATGATCGCCGGAGTGCCACCTTCCTCGCGCAGCTCGATGTTCTTCAGGTAACAGTGTTCTTCGAGATTGACGTAGGCCACAGTGCCGCCGCCAGGGACCGCTGGAACGCGATTACTGAACAGCTTCTTTTTGGCGATCAGCAGGCCGGGGGTTCCCGGGCCGCCGACATATTTGTGAGGCGAGAGAAAGACCGCGTCTTTGCTCGCGATTTTGTTGTCGTCGGGATTCATATCGATCTCGACGTACGGACCTGCCGCGGCATAGTCCCAGAACGACAGCGCGTCGTGCCGGTGGAGTATGGCGGCAATTGCATCGACATCGGACTCGATCCCGGTGACATTGGATGCGGCGGAGAAGCTGCCGATCTTCAACGAACGGGCTTGGAAACGCTGGAGCTCGCGTTCGAGGTGGGCCAGATCGATCTGACCGTTGACGTCTTCGTCGATCACCACAACGTCAGCGATCGACTCGCGCCACGGCAGCTCGTTCGAATGATGCTCATAGGGGCCAATGAAGATCACCGGCCGCTCTTCCAGCGGAATTCTCTCGGTCAGTTGGTAACGGGAGTTGAGGTCCGCTGGAATCCGAAGATTGAGGACATCGATCAACTTGTGAATGGCGCCGGTCGCTCCTGAGCCACAGAAGATCACCACGTCTTCGTCCGAGCCGCCGACCGCTTGTTTGATCACCCGCCGCGCGTCTTCACGAAAACGAGTCGTCTGGTAGCCGGTTCCCGAGGTTTCGGTGTGGGTATTGGCATAAAGGGGCAGCACCTCAGCTCGGATGAAGTCTTCAATGAACGAGAGAGAATGACCCGATGCGGTGTAGTCGGCATAAGTGACCCGCCGAAGCCCATAAGGGCCATCGATGGCTCGATCTTCGCCCACCAGAGAATCACGGATCGTTTCGAGTAGATGAAGGCGTTCAGTGTTCATGGAAGGTCCGCCAAGTTGTGGGTGTAAGCTCAGCAGTATATCCACAATCCAAGTATCTTGGTCGGCGCTTTCTCTTGACGACCATGCTGGCAGGGACGCACAACTTGGAGAGATTGACGTGACGCTGGAAATCGGTTTGGTTCTGGGTATTCTGGTTGTGGCGGTCACGCTTTTTGTGACCGAGAAGCTGCGAGTGGATTTGGTGGCCCTCATGGTGCTGCTCAGTGTCGCTCTTTTTGGGCTGGTAGAGCCCAAAGAGGCGCTTTCGGGTTTCAGCAATCCGGCGGTGGTTACGGTGTGGGCGGTCTTCATCTTGAGTGGTGGCCTGACCCGCACCGGTGTTGCCAGCCGAATCGGTCACGTCGTATTGCGGCTTGCCGGCGAGCGAGAGATCGGGCTGGTGGTGGCCATCATGTTGACCGCTGGTGGCATGTCGGCGTTCATGAACAATGTTGGTGTCGCCGCGTTGCTGTTGCCAGTGGTGATGGACATCACACGCCGGATCAGGGTGCCCCCATCGAAGCTACTGATTCCATTGGCGTTCAGCTCGCTCCTCGGTGGCCTCGTCACGCAGATCGGCACTCCGCCCAACCTCCTGATCAGCGATGCGTTACAGGATTTCATCGACCGCGGTTTGTTGGATGGGGCGGTCTATCGGCCGTTCGGCCTGTTCGACTTTACGCCGGTGGGGGCGGCGGTGATGCTGGCGGGGGTGGTCTACATGGCCTTGATCGGACGCCATATGCTGCCGGTCCGTAATCCCCTGTCCACGCGTGGATCGGCTGACGACGACATCAACCAGCTTTACCATCTGCGTCAACGTTTGTCGGTCTTGCGGATTCCCGAGGATTCGCTCCTGTCCGGCAAGACGCTGGCCGTGAGTCGACTGGGGTCGGCGCTCGGCATCAACGTCATCGGTTTGATCCGTGATCGTAAAACTCGCTTGGCGCCTGAGCGGCAGACCTTGCTGGCCGCGGGGGACCGCCTGCTGGTGGAGGGTTCCCTCGATCGTTTGAAAGAGCTTCAGGGGCATGCTTATCTCGAGGTTGACGAGGAGTCGCGGACCCTCATTCAGTTGATGTCGGCGGAGCTATCGTTCCACGAGGTCCGTCTGCAGGGCAGCCGGTCGGTCGGCCGGACCCTACGCCAGCTGGCCTTTCGAGATCGCTTCGGCGCCAACGTCCTAGCCATCTTGCGGGACGGTCAGCCCAAACGAACCAATCTCGCCAACCTCGAGCTCGACGCCGCCGATGTGCTGCTTGTCCATGGCTCTGAGCCACAGATCGCCGCGATCGACGCCGCTGATGAACTGACCGTGGCCCCGGTGAAGAATCTGGCGCCCTACGGCCTGGACGACCGTTTGATGATCGTCCACGTTCCCGGAGACTCGGCGTTGTTGGGCAAGACGCTGACGGAAGCCCGTCTCGGCGACGCTGCGGGACTGACGGTCCTGGGCATTGCGCGGGACGGCACTCGCGGATTGGTGACCGCTCCTGATGCGACCTTGAACGTTGGCGACATCCTGATGGTGGAAGGCAGTCCCGAGAACGTGAGCAAGGTCCAGGCCCTACGTAAACTCGAGATTGCCCCCGAGGCCACTCCTTCACTCGACGAGTTGGAGACCGACAAAGCGGGATTTACCGAGGTGGTGCTTTCGCCGCGCACCTCACTGGCGGGTAAGACCCTTCAGGAGATCCATTTCCGTGAGAAGTATGGTCTCAATGTCATCGCCATCTTTCGTCAGGGGGAAGCGATTCGCGAACATCTTCGCAATACCCCATTGGGTTTCAGCGATGCGTTGTTGCTTTATGGGTCACGCCGCAAAATCAAGCTTCTCGGCAGTGAACCCGACTTCATCGTGCTCACCGAAGAAGCGCAGGCGCCTCCTCGAGTCGACAAAGCTCCGATCGCCGCGGCGACCATGGGGGTTGTGCTGCTACCGGTCATCTTGGGCTGGTTACCGATCTATCTCTCGGCGATCCTCGGCGCCACGCTGATGATCCTGACCCGCTGCCTGACGATGGACGAAGCTTACGAATTCATCGAGTGGCGAGCGGTCTTCTTGATCGCCGGCATGTTGCCTTTGGGGGTTGCTCTGCAAGCTACAGGCGCCGCGACCCTCTTGACCAGCCAGGTGGTCGGTGCGGTGGGGAATTTGGGTCCCTATGCCGTGGTCGCCGCCATCTATCTGGTGACTGCTCTCGGCGCCCAAGTCATGCCGACTGCCGCGGTTGCAATCCTGATGGCGCCGATTGCCTTCAACACCGCCATGGATCTGGGTATCTCCCCTTATACCTTGTTGATGACCGTTTCCCTCTCCGCCTCCGCGAGCTTCATGAGTCCCGTCGCCCACCCCGCCAACATATTGATCATGGGGCCGGGTGGCTACCGATTCACCGACTACATCAAGGTTGGGCTGCCATTGACCCTGATTTGTTTGGTGGTGGTGTTGATGGTGCTGCCGATCTTCTGGCCGTTCTAGCTGGGCTAGATCCCGTCCAGGTGCGATCGTTCGCCGGTCGAGTGTTTGTGGGCTGCGGCATGGCCGGCCGCCTTGCCTGCGTGGCTCGCCAGACCGTTGCTTGTTAATTCACCCCACGATTTTTCTTCCTGCGCTCGTTCATCCGCTGCAGCCAGCGTTTGAAGGGATGCTTCTGAGGCTCCACTTGGATGTCGTCGGGTTGATCGATCGGGCGAGCCCGCCAACCGTTGTGCAGTGGACACAGGCCCCGCGGCATGAAATTGGCGAGAAAGGCTTCTTCCTGCCACTGTGGGCAGCGGTCGGTGGCCAAAGCGCCGGTTGTCGGGTCGATGAGGGCGATCACGACGCCTTCCGGCGGCTCAAAATCGGCATAGCCGCTCGCTGGACGGACGCGGTGGGTGAATCGCGACCAGATCGGCAAGGCGGCGCGGGCTCCCGACAAGCGGGTGGTGGAGTTGTTGTCGTAGCCCACCCACACGAGGGTGATGCGATCCGGGGAATAGCCCGCGAACCAACTGTCGCGACGGCTGTTAGTGGTGCCGGTTTTGCCAGCTAAGGGATCCTCGATCCCTTGCTGCCGTGCGCCGCGCCCGGTGCCGCGATCGAGCACCCCTTGCAAGACATGATTGATGACAAAAGCGGTACTTTCGTCCAGCACTCGGCGCGGCGGATCGAGAGGCGTTCCGGGGATTTCTTTGGATTGGCGATCAAAGACCTTGGTCAAGCGGTGGAGCGAAGGTTTCATCCCGCCGGCAGCGAAGGTCGCGTAGACGGTGGCCATCTCGAGTGGGCTCACATCCATGGCGCCGAGAGCGAGTGCGGGATAGGGGTCGATGCGTCCCTGAATGCCGAGGTCGCGCGCCAGCCCGATGATGCGATCGAGTCCAACTTCCTGCGCCAGTCGGGCGGTCGGTACGTTGAGACTCTTTTCGAGGGCGGTCCGAGTGGTAATCCGACCGCGGAACTTGTTGTCGGAGTTCTTGGGGCGCCAGGTGCGACCATCCACGGTCATGGACCACCGCTCGTCGAGTAGGAAGGTCGCGGGGTTGGCCTTGCGGTCGGTGTAGGCGGCAGCGTAAACAATTGGCTTGAAGACGCTGCCGGCCTGACGTCGTGCGTTGACCACACGATCGAATTGGCTACGGCCGAAGTTACGACCGCCGACGTAAGCGAGGATGTTTCCGGTCTGTGGGTCCACCGAAACCAAAGACGCCTCCAGAGGCGCCACGCCGGAGCGATCTTTCTCCCACCCCTTCTCGAGCGACGCGACCCCCCAGCGAACGGCTTCTTCAGCCCACTTCTGATCGTCGATAGCGAGGGTGGACTGCAGCACATAACCGGCGTCCGCGAGTGATGTGACGCCGAACCGTCGTCGCGCCTCGGTCTCCGCGGCAGCGGCGAAGAATGGAGCCTTACGGATGACGAGAGGCTCGGTCGCGACCCGCAGCTCCCTTCGACTGGCGCGTTCCAGGCGGTCCGTCGAAACCCACTTGAGCTGCGCCAAGCGACCGAGCACGAAGTCCCGACGACTCTTGGCAGCTTCCGGATGGGTGATCGGCGACAGCGTGCCCGGTGACTGAATCATGCCGGCGAGTAGCGCCGATTCGGCGAGATCAAGCTGCGAGGCGTGTTTGCCGAAGTAGGCGTGGGCGGCGGCGCCCACCCCCATCAGGTCGATACTGCCGGAACGCCCCCAATAGATTTCATTGAGATAAGCCTGGAGAATGGCGTGATTGTCGTAACGTAGCTCCAGGAAAATCGCCAGCACCACCTCTCGCAGCTTACGGATCAAGGTGCGTTGATGGGTCAAATAGAGATTCTTGACGAGCTGCTGGGTCAGGGTGCTGCCACCCTGGCGAACTTCCTTGGCCTGGAAATTCACCCATGCCGCCCGTAACATTCCGATAAACGACAAACCGGAATGTTCGCGAAAGTAGGCGTCCTCGGCGGCAAGAACCGACAGGATCAAGTCCTCTGGCAGCTCGTCGAGTCCAATCGGACGACGTTCGCGCAGATCAGGGCCGTAGTACGAGGCGATCAGCGGCGGGTCGAGCGCAACGGAACGCAAGCTGGCGTTGGCGTTTTCAATCAGCGACACGGCTCCACCTTGAAACGAGAAACGCAGGCGATCCTGACTTCGGTCGCCGCGTCGGTCCGTACTCAGGGTCGGCAACCGGCGGCGAAACATCTCGAGTCGGCCCGCGGAGCGACGGTAAGACCCGGGGATCAGCCGTCCTGACGCTTCGGCATCTCCATAACCCAAGGCGTCGAGCTCACCGGCGAGCTCTTCGGCGGTCAGCGCGGAGCCCACTTGGATCGTCCGCGGTTGGCCGTAGAGGCGCGAGGGCTGTTTGGCAGGCTCGGTTCCAAACTGCCCCGATAGCTGCCAAAACGGCCAGATCAATGCGGCCAGCGTAGCAACCGTGAACACGAGCAGGATCAAAAGGATCCTAGCCCACGAGCGCTTTTTGCCTTTGTGTTGGCGTCGGACTTTGGTGGCGCGTCGAGGTGACATAGTTTCGTCGGCAAGTCTGTGCAGGAATGATGCCGATTTACCAGGCACAAGCGCTATGCTGGCGAGACGCCGGGCTCCTAGCACCGCCAGGAGATGATCACTGAGCGAGGGATTCCAGACCCTCGGAGGGGCTCGAGGGTTTGGACTCGAGGTCGGGAAAGGTAAAGAGAAACGTCGCGCCGTGTCCTTCGCCCAAAGACTCGACCCATATGCGTCCGCCATGGACTTCAATGATCCGTTTGACCAAGGCCAAGCCGATGCCGGTGCCTTCGATCTGGCCGTCGAGACGTTCGAAGAGTCCAAAGATCTTCTCGTGATAGTCCGCCTTGATACCGATGCCGTTGTCGCGCACGTAGCAAGTCCAGCTGTCTAGTTCCCGGTAGGCTCCAATCTCGATCCGCGGCGAGCTCTGATCACCCCTGAACTTCGCAGCATTGGTCAGTAGGTTTTGAAACACTTCGAGCAGGCGCACTCGGTCGCCGTATACCGCCGGGAGGTCCGGCTCGATCACGATCTCGCAGCCTGCGGCGTCGCCGGTCACAAGCTCCACGGCTTCGCTCGCCAATCCGTTCAAGTCGACAACCTCAGAAGGGTTAACCTGGCGCCCGATCCGGGAGAGCTCGAGCAACTCGCTGAGCAGCTGCGCCATGGTGTTCGCGGCCCCGAGAATGCGCTGCATATCCGAGCGTGCGCGGTCTATGTTGCCGGCGGCGATGTCCTTCTGCAACATGCCCAGGAATCCCTTGATGGTGACCAGAGGACTCTTCAGGTCATGAGAGACGGTGTAGGTGAAACGTTCCAACTCGGCGTTCTTGGTCTCGAGCTCCTCCTGCGCATCGCGGCGTTCAGCGATCTCCTTGTGTAGCTTGTCGTAAAGCGATTGCAGACGCTCGGTCATCGTGTTGAAAGACCGCGCCAATACGCCGATTTCGTCGTGGGTGAGGATCGGAGCGCGCACCGTCAGGTCACCCTCTGCCACTCGCAGCGAGGCTTCGGAGATGCGTTTGATAGGGCGCGCGATTTGGCGAGCCATCAAGATCGTGCCGGCGGTCAGCAGAAGAGCCAAAATGAGTCCGATACCGGAGATGACTCTGCCGATTCGACGAGCCGGCGCGAAGGCTTCACTCTGAGAGATCTCCACCAGCAGAGCGAGCTCCAGATCGTCGATCCAACGATAGACCCCGAGAACCGGGACGCCGTCATAGTTTGCATAGCGTCCCGAACCATCAGATCCGTTGGCTGCCGCATCGATCCCCACGGTGTGAACACCGCGTGGGTATTGTGCCCGGCCGAAACGGGAGCCAGATACAAAATCGTTGTAACGGTCGATGATGTAGATCTCGCCGGTAGACCCGAGGCCGGCGCGGGCTTTGATGACACTGTCGAGCTCGTCGAGGTTGACATGGACAGCGAGCACGCCGAGGCCGCGCCCTTGCAAGTCGCGCAGCGGTGAGGAGATCGTCAACGTCGGCTTAAACTCCAGCGGCGACGGATACACATTCTGAACATAGGTTGCGGTGCGACCCTGGGTGAAGAAACTGTCCCGCACCCGGTATTGTCCTTCGTGTTCCGGTCGAGTTGACATGATGATTTGACCGCCGACGTCCGACAAGATCAGGATCTCTTCGAGATTTTTCTTGATCGCGATGGTGTCGGTGAGAAGCTGCCGTAGCCGGTCGCTGGCCGTGGCACGATCGGTCTCGGTGTCTTGCGCATCCAAGATGGTCGTCGCCAAGCGTCGGAGCTCCGGCAGCGAGGCAACGAAGACGACATCCTGGCGTTGGCTCTCGACCCAGCGGCGGAGCTGGTCCTCATCGAGATTGGCGGTGATCGTCAAGCGCTCGGTGACCGATTGCTCTAGGGCTCTTCGGGCGCCGACGAACGCTAGATAGCCGGCGAGTGCAACAATCATCAAAGAGAGCAGAAGGAAATGCCCAACAAGGCGAGCCCGCAGGCTTTGGGTCCAAATCCTCAACATGCCACCTGATCTCGCATCGGCCGAAGCCCACCTACATCAGCTCGCCGTGCAGAGGAGCACACCACAGATGAGTGGCAGAGCTATTCGACACACCCGACGGGTCGGATGGCTTGTTGTGGTGTCCTCTTGCCCAGGCTGATCAGCTGATTGCATCGTGTTCCAAATCACCAGATGTCTGCGGCACCATATCAGGTGCCCTGATATCCTCTGACAACGATGATCTCTGTTTCCAATCTCGCCAAAGCGTTTGGCCCCCAAACCCTATTCGAAGACGTGTCGTTCCAGCTCAACCCGGGCAATCGGTACGGCCTGGTAGGCGCCAATGGCTCCGGTAAGTCTACCTTCCTCAAGATGCTCGCCGGTGGGGAGATGCCTTCAGATGGCACCATCTCCATGCCCAAACGACTACGTCTCGGCGTTCTCGAGCAAGACCATTTTCGCTACGAGGAGGTGCCGATTATCAATGTCGTCATGATGGGGCGGCACGATTTGTGGAAGGCGATGGAAGAGAAGGAGAAGTTGCTCGAGCGCGCCGACATCGAATTCGACGGCGAACGTTATGCCGAGCTCGAGGACCTCATCTTGCAGCAGGACGGTTACACCCTCGAGGCTCGGGCCGGCGAAGTCCTTGAAGGTCTCGGGATTCCTACCGAGAGCCATCCGTTGCCACTCTCCACCCTGTCGGGCGGTTTCAAGCTCAGGGTTCTGCTGGCTCAAGTGTTGGCTGCTGATCCGGACTGCCTGCTGCTCGACGAGCCCACCAACCATCTCGACATCCTGTCGATTCGTTGGCTCGAGAAGTTCCTCAGCGAGTACGCGGGTTTGGCGGTAGTGATCTCCCACGATCATCGTTTTCTCGACAACGTCTGCACGCACATTGTCGATGTCGACTACCAGACGATCCTCGTTTATCCCGGCAACTATCAAGCCTTCCTCAAGGCCAAAGTTGCCGAGCGAACACGCAAAGAGGCCGAAATCGGCAAGCGCGAGAAGCAAATCGCTGAGCACAAAGCGTTCATCGATCGCTTCAAAGCCAAGGCCACCAAAGCTCGCCAAGCTCAGAGTAAAGCCAAGAAGATGGAGAAGCTGGTCATCGAGCGGCTTCCCACCAGCTCGCGACGGTACCCGACGTTTCGTTTCGACGCCTGTCGTCCGAGCGGCAAAAAAGTGCTCGAGCTCGACAACGTCGCCAAAGCCTACGACGAGAAGCAGGTGCTGGAAGGCGTCTCGCTCACCGTCAACCGCGGTGATCGCATCGCCATCATCGGACCCAACGGTATTGGTAAGTCGACCTTGCTCAAGATTTTGGTGGGCGAGATCGAGTGTGATGCGGGTGAGGTCGAATGGGGTTATGAAACGCACCCGGGCTACTTCGCGCAAGACCATGCAGCTATCTTCGAGGGCGGAAAAACGAGCGTCGAAGGGTGGTTGTGGAACGTCTGCCCGGGGGAAGAGATCGGTTTTGTCCGTGGCCGCTTAGGGCTGGTTCTCTTCTCTGGTGACGAGGCCAAGAAGCAGCTCGGCAGCCTGTCGGGAGGCGAGTCGGCGCGCTTGGTGTTCGCTCGGCTCGGGGTCGAGAAGCCCAACGTGCTGCTGCTCGACGAGCCGACCAACCATCTCGACCTCGAGGCGATCGAGGCGTTGGTAGCAGGTTTGAAAGCCTTCGAAGGCACGCTCATTCTGGTGTCACACGACCGCTGGTTCGTGTCGCAGCTCGCAGATCGCGTGGTGGAGATCACCCCCAACGGAATGAATGACTTCCGGGGTACCTACGACGAGTACGTGGAGCGTTGTGGCGACGACCACCTCGACGTCGAGGATACGGTCCTCAAGGCGCGGCGCGACAAGCGCAAATCCAAAGGTCGGGGTCCCAGTACGGTTGACGACAAACAGCTTCAGCGCCAGCGCAATCGCTTGGTCAAGCAGCGGGACGCGATGACGAGAGACATCGAAGAGGCTGAAAAACGGATCGACTCAATTAACGAAATGTTCTGTAACCCGGGGTTCTTCGACAAGACACCCGAGCCCCAGGTCCGCAAGCTCGAAAAAGAGCAGAAGGATTTGTCCGGCAAAGTCGAGGAGTTGATGACGAGCTGGGAACAGATCGAAACGGAGCTCAACGAGCTGACGGCGGCCGCCACACAGTAGGTTCAGAGCGTTAGGAGATCTCCATGGCACGACAAGGCATGTCACCGCTCGTCATCGGGCTGGTCGTTCTCGGAATTTTGGCCTGTAGCGCGTTCGTCTACTATCAGATTGTTGGTGGCCTTTCGCAGACTGCAACGCCGGACCCCGTGCCGGCGGCGGCGTCACCACCACCACCACCGCCCCCCAGGGTGTCGCGCACCGAGATCGAGGTGCCACCCTTGGATGCCAGCGATGATGTGATCCGCTCGGTCGCCAACACCCTGTCCGAGCATCCCCAACTCGCAACCTGGCTAGCGCCTGACAATCTGGTGCGGAGGTTCGTCGCCGCGGTGGTCAACATCGCTCACGAAGAAACACCGCGCCCGCACGTCGGCTTCCTGGCGCCGCCGGGGGACTTTCGGGTCGCAGAGTCGCATGGGAAGATCATCATCGATCCGAAGTCGTACACGCGGTACGATCGCATCGTCGAGGTGTTTTCCTCCCTCGACACCGCCGCCGGTTTGCGTCTCTACCAGAGTATGAAGCCTCTCTTCGACGAGGCCTACACCGACTTGGGTTACCCGGCTGGAGACTTTGAGCCAGATCTACTCAAAGCGATCGACCGTCTACTGGAAACACCGATTCCCGCCGGTGAGGTCCGGGTCAAGAAACGGATCACCAACTATCGTTTCTCAGACCCGATGCTCGAGGATCTGAGTCCGGTGGAAAAGCATCTCTTGCGGATGGGTCCCGCCAACGCCCGCGAGGTCAAGAAGAAGCTCCAGGTTGTGCGCTCGGCTCTGTCGCCAGGGTAGAGACCTGTCGCCAGGTAGAGACCTGTCGCCAGCGTAGAGGCCAGTCCGCGGAAGGGTACAGCAACGTCCCCAAACCCATACCAATCGCCCCAGCCGCTGCCGTCAGCCCGGGGTTCTGGGGGAGGTACGTTTCTTGCTTTCATCGTATGATGGATTCAAGATTCAACCACGGAGGCCGCGTGATGTCGAAGAAAACACTCTTTCTGTTGTTGGTGATGGGCTTGGCGGCCGCGCCTTGGGCAGTGTTCGCTCAAGAGCCGTCGGCGGAGTTCGAAGGCCTGGTCGAAGTCACCGAGGTCCTGCTCGACGTGTTGGCGGTCGACAAGTCCGGAGACGCGGTCCGCGGCCTCGGTAAAGACGATTTCATCGTCGAAGAGGACGGGAAGCCAGTGGACATCACCGGCGTCAGCTTCTACACCACACGCTACGATGCGGGCGGTGAAGTTGTGGTCGAAGACGGCGACATTCCATCGAGTCGGTATTTCATCTTTTTTTTCCACGACCAACTCCGAACCACCAGCTCGATCGGTAACCGACTGGTCCGCCAACAGCTCGACGCCAGTCGACAGAGCCAGCGCTGGGTGGAAGAGCAGATGTTGCCGTCCGACTGGGTGGCGGTGGTGAGTTACGACGTCAAGCTCAAAGTGCAACTCGATTACTCCCAGGATCGTTACCAGATCCTCGAGGCGATCGACAATGCGGCGCGTAATCGCGATCCCGAGAAAAACGTTGGCCGTCAGGGCCGTCGACTACCGCCGAGCGGCGCGCCGTCTCTGTTGCGTCACTTGCCACAGGGCAAAGAGCTGCGTAAGGAGACCAAGCGCATCTACGATGGTATCCGTCTGGTGGCTGATGCTTCAGCCTACATCGTCGGCCGCAAGAACATGCTGATGTTCACCATCGGATTCGGAGAGTTCCGTCCCGGTAACCCGTTTCCTACCGGCGACCCGCGTTATTACCCACAGATGGAACAGGCTCTCAACGACGCCAACGTCGCCGTTTACACCATCGATCTGACGCCAACCGAATTCGACCACGCTCAGCGCTCGTTCATGAGTGAGCTAGCGACCGATACCGGCGGCTACTACTACGGCACCTTCCTCAACTTCATCACTCCGCTGCAAGAGATCGCCGCCGAGAACGTCGGCTACTACGTGCTTAGCTACCAGAGTGAGCATCCAGCGTCCGAGTCCGGTTACCAGGAGGTGAAGGTCAAGACCCGCGACAAGAAGATCAAAGTGCGGGCTCGCAAGGGATACCTCTACGGCACCGAGGGCAACGCCTAGCGGGCCGCGGAGGGTCGGGTACAGCGCGCGGCCGAGCTTTTTTGGCGCTAGAAAGCGGGCGCGAAACAACATTCTTGGACTTTATAGTTGCTGAACCAAGCCCCCGGACCGTCCGGAGCTCCTCAAAAGTTTTGCCAGAGGGCACGCGGGCGGTCAGAAAGTCTAATGACGTTTTACCAGAGACCATCCGGACCGTCATTTAGGCTTATGGCGTTTTACCAGAGACCGTCCGGACCGTCCGAAAGGCTTTTGGCATTTTGCCCAAGCCGTTCCGGACCGTTCGTGAGGCTTGTGGCATTTTACCGAAGACGTTTCGGAGGGTCAGAAAGTCTAATGACGTTTTACCGAACGCGCTCCGGACGGTCCGAACCGTTTTAGGCAAAACTTTTAAGGGTGATTTCGGTCAGAAAGACCAAGAATGAGGCATTCGGAGGACTGCCCGCCTGGTCACTGACAATGTATTGATCTCGATCGTCCCGTGCGTCGATATCGGTCATTCGCAACGCATCACGCCTGATTCAGAGGCGCAGATTCTACAATCCTCCAAATGCGAAGCGGGCGCAGTGTGGCAATACAGCGGCTCTGGCGAACCGCTTCTGGAGGAGGTGGGTGCATTGAGCCAACTCGACATGGGTCCGTTCATCGTTCCCGGCGGCTAGAAGACCATCAAGGCAACGGGGGAAGAGGCAGCTTCATGAACCCGCTTTCCACCGGTGTGCAGTGCTATCGCAGAGCGCTTTGTCGCTACCGCTCGGGAACTGCGGTGTACACTGTGGGTCTCTATAGTTCTATGGGAGGGAACGTGAAACGCCTGATGATTGCTTCGAAAAGAAGTTTTCCGATGTTGCTCCTGCTGGGGCTAACGCAGATCTTTAGCGTCTCTGCCACTGCGGAGCTCACGCTGACAGACCAAGAGTCCGCGATCTACTACCGCTACGTAATCGCGGCTGGTGACGAGATCAAGATCGAGAAAGATAGTGAAGTCACCGGAGACCTATACTCGAACGGTGATGTCGATCTGAAGACAGACAGTGTCGTGATCGGTGACGTTTCTGCGGTTGACGAAGTCAATGCGGAGGGTATGGTCTCCGGCGTCGTAACCGAAGGCGTACCGCTTTTGGACCTTCCGGCCCTACTGAGCACGGCCGACGCGTTGGCACTCGCTCAACGTGTCTTGGGCGAAGATACGACCTTCACCGACGACATCATTGATGATGTCGTCTTCGTCGATGGTGATGTGCGGATCGCAGGCAGCCTGAACGGCGTCGGCACCTTGATCGCGAGTGGTGAGATCCGCTTCGAAGATAGCGATAGTGACTCCGACAGCGACAGCGACAGCGATAGCGACTCGGACAGTGACAGCGATTCAGACGGTGATAGCGATTCGGATAGTGATAGCGATTCAGACAGGGACAATGATTCGGACGAACCTGGTGGCCAGCTTCAGCCTGAGACGCGCCTGTCGTTGATCTCCTTCGACAGCATCAGGATCGGGAAGGGCTGGTCGCTGCGCGGGGTGCTGCGAGCGGGAGGCGACATCAAGCTTGAAGAGGGCTCCTGGTTCGAGGGTGTGTTGGTCGCGGATAGGAAAGTGCACATCAACAAAAACGTCGTTGTGAACGTTCTCGACGTCGACGCCACGCCTCCGGCGATCACTGTCCTGAAGCCTTCCGACGGCAGCTTTCTGCTGACACCTCTACCGGAAGTTGTGGCGACGTTCACGGACGATTTTTCAGGAGTGGATCTGGCGTCCCTCCAGCTCGTTCTAGACGGAACGGACCGCACATCGGAAGCTGAGGTTTCCGACTCGTCCTTGAGTTTCGTGCCCTTGGCACCCTTGGCTGATGGTCTGCATCACGTTCAGCTCAGGCTCAGCGACGAAGCAGGCAACGCGGCGCTAGCGACGGTGAGTTTCACAACGGATACCAGCCACCCGATCGTGGCGATCCAAAGTCCAGTCGATGGGCAACTGCTAAATCAAGGAAGCATCGAGGTCATAGGCACCGCGACCGATGGCAATCCGATTGTCGAACTGACGGTCAACGGTCAGCCTACGACCGTGGTGGGTGATGAATTCAGTGCAACGGTGGCCTTGAGCCAAGGCAACAACGTAATTGTGGTCATTGCGGCCGATGCCGCAGGCCGGCAAGGTTACGCTACGGTTTCCGCGCTATTAGATCTCGAGCCTCCAACGCTCAGTGTTGAGAGGCCACGACCTGATCAGATAACCAACGAAACAACGTTCCAAGTCGTCGGTGAGGCTGATGATGATTTCGAGCTGGCAGCTGTTGAGATCAACGGTCTCGGGGTGGAGTTAACGGATGGGCGTTTCGATGCGCACATCGCTGTGCCCGAAGGGTCGAGCACGCTGCTGGTTCGCGCCATCGACCTGGCTGGCAACGCTAGCGAAACCGCCATCGCAGTGCGCCGCTTGACGCTGCCGTCACTGGCGGTGAGCTCGCCAGCAGATTTGAGTTTGGTCACGGAAGACATCGTGGACATCGTAGGAACGGTTAGTCCTGGCGCGACAGTTCTCGTCAACGGCATGCCAGCAGCAATCACGAGCGAGACTTTCGTCGCGCAGGGACTGCCGATCGTAAGTGGCGGCAACATCTTCGATGTCGTGGCCAGCGGGCCGGGCCTGGGTGTGAGCACAGCCAAGGTGACGATCTTTCGGGATACAGATGCACCACGACTTCGTATCAATTCTCCGGCAGCGGGCGCGACCGTGCGGACGCCGACCGTCGCCATTCAGGGTATGGTGCATGACCTTTCCCTCGGGAGCGGTGCCATGGCCCCATCCGTAACCATCAATGGAGAAGCTGCCCAAGTCTCTAACGGGACGTTCCTGCTTGAAGAGCTTGCCTTGATACCGGGTGAGAACACGATCACCGTGTCCACAGTCGATGGCAGCGGCAACGCTCGCGAAGTCGATCATCAGGTGCGTTACGAGCCCGCAACCGGCCTCAGTCTGCAAGTGGCTTCTGGAAACTTCCAGAGTGCTGCGATCACAGCGCAGCTGCCGGATCCCTTAGCGGTTCGCGTCACGGACCCAGCAGGCGCCCCTCTGGCTGACCAACCGGTTTTCTTCAAGGTCACCGGCAACAACGGTAGCCTGAATGGTGATCGTCGGCAGCTGGTCGCCACCACCGATTCGGCCGGCCAGGCGCGTGTGGTCTTCACCCTCGGCAGCCGAGCCGGTGCTGGCGGTCAACAGGTACAAGCAACCGCTCCCGGCGTGGTGGGCGGCGTTCTCTTCCACGCTACTGGCCTACCGGGTTTGCCGGCCAACCTCTACGTTGACAACGGCGACCAGCAAGTCGGCATGACCGACCGGCTGTTGCCGGACCCCTTTATTGCGGTAGTGACAGACCATGGCTTCAATCGCCTGGCAGGTGTGCCGGTGACCTTCCGGGTGGTCGAGGGGGCGGGCACCTTCAAGAATAACTTGCCGCTGATCGTCGTGGCAACTGATGGGGCGGGTAAGGCATCGGCAACGCTCCGCCTCGATCCGGCCGAAGGACTCGCGAACAATGTCGTCGAGGCCACTCTGGAAGAGTCTCCCGAAGTCCGCTTCGTAACCTTCGTAGCGTCGAGTCTGGCTGGCGGTGACCCAGCCGACACCAGCGTCTCCGGATTGGTGCTCGACAACACGGATCTGCCGGTTCCGGGCGCTACGGTGCACATCGCCGGTACTGAGCTTCAAAGCGTGACCAACTCGCTCGGACTCTTCAGCATACCCGAAGCACCGGTCGGCTCCATGCTGCTCGAAGTTGACGGCACTACCACCTCCCGCGCCGGCACCTGGCCGCATCTCGAATTTGAGCTGACGACGATACCGGGTCGCGACAACACGCTGGGGCGGCCGATCTATTTGCTGCCACTCGACGTTGATCAAGGCCTCTCTGTCAGCGCTACCGATGGCGGTGTCTTGACTTTGCCCGAGTTGCCGGGATTTGCACTCGAGATCGCACCCGGCTCGGTCACCTTCCCGGATGGTGGCTCCAGGGGGGAGATCAGTGTCACATTGGTGCACAACGACAAGGTGCCGATGGTGCCGAATTTCGGCCAGCAGCCCCGGCTCGTCTTCAGCATCCAACCTGGAGGAGCCACCTTCGATCCGCCGGCACGGCTGACTCTACCCAACGTCGATGGGTTGGCTCCCGGCGCGGTCACCGAGATGTATTCCTTCGATCACGACCTCGGCAGCTTTGTCAGCATCGGACCCGCAACAGTGAGCGAGAATGCGATGCAAGTGGTCTCCAATGCTGGCGTAGGCGTCGTCGAAGCTGGCTGGCATTGCGGTGGCGATCCGGCATCAGCGGGGACACCGCACGCTTGCCCTCAATGCACTGTCTGTGACGGGAGCAGGTGTGTCGCGGGCTGCTCAACCGGCGGCTCATTGGCGTTTGGCGATCCTGAGTTCATAGTGAAAGCCGGATGCGATTGCTCCGACGGAGACTCCTGTACCAACCTCGATTCTTGTGGCCTCCTCGGGGGCAGGTGCAAGGGGCGACCGATCGAAATCGCCAGTCTCGACGCAAAGGCTAACGGCAAGAAACGGACCACCGTAGCAGTAGGAGAGACAGTAACGTTCTCGGCATCGGCTGATACTGAGAACTGCATTGCAGAAACGTATGATTGGATTTTTCCTGATGGCACTGTGAAACACGGCTCGAGCTTTCAGCATGCCTTTACTGAACCGAGAATTTACACCGTCCAAGTCGCGGTTCGATGTGATACTTGCTCAGATACGAGTCGTGATGTCATCACGATTGTTGCCGTTGGCCTTGAGAGTCTCGGCGTCATTGCAGGGGCTACGCAAGAAGGAGTGATTGGCTCAGATAATTGGGCGACCACAAAAGATAGTGGCGAAGTGCTACTGCGAGCACGCCTGACACCAGATCTTGGCGATTCTGCCGAGGTCCTTTCCTGGTCTGGCGGAGAACCAGCTGACGACAGTGGCTTGATTCGCCGTGTTTCGACAGTTGAATCGCAAGAAGCTCGTGTGACCGCCTCGGTTGGCCAGTCCGAACGGAATGTAACTGTCTGGGTTCTGTCAGCTGAGATCGAGCTCAGGGCTTCGGGCCGGACATCGAGCAGCAACAGTGCCAGGTTTCCTATCGGCTGGGGTACTGGCGAGATCCGCGATCAATTAGGGCCATTGACAGACGAGGATCACGGGATCACTGAAGCAGAGGCCACCGGGAAAATAGAAGTCAAAGGCACTGTACTCCCTCGAGGCGCCGCAGAAGTTGTCCAGAAGGGATGGGATATCCGGCGTTGGAAAGAGATCACCACCTGTGTGGACGGCTTCCAATATCCTGTTACTACTGGCGATGATACATCCCCGCCATTTGTCAAAGACTTGGAGCCGGACCCAGATGGGGCGATCTACGACATAGACGGGCCTCTCATCGGAAGGGACTTCACCATCCGCCATACCCAAGAAAGATACTTGAACTTCACTCAATGGGTCGAATGGAACGGAGTTCAGGTCTCCGACGAGGTGGACTGGCACTACCAGGCACTCGTAGATGACGATCTCGATGCAGAGAATAGTCCCCGTGGAAACGACGACACACTGCTCAACGAAGTTGGCGAAGGCTGGATCGTTTTGCCAGATTCATGTTTCTTCCCAGAAAATGAGGAACGATGACGAAGGAACCGGAGCAATGAAGAACATTTACCGACTGGCTTCGGCGCTTGCTTTGGCTTGGCTACCATTCGTAGTCGCTGAAGAAGTCCCAGAAGAAACTAAAAGCCTAGCCAAACTTGCCCAGGAGCTCAGGCAAGCTGAGTCTCCCGCAGTCGCGCATGAACTAGGTGCCGAAATCACTCATCGCTACCTCGACCTAACCTATTCTCTCAGCGCCACGCTGAGAATTGCCGATCTGTCGCCACAAATCAAAGCAGAGACATGCTATCTACTCGGAATTGTGCGGGCAGAAAGAACTGTCGAGATTCTGGCAAAGAATATCGCATTCACTGCGCTCGATCCGAGATCGCTGGACAGGCTTCCAAAGTGGTCTTCGAGACCTTGCCAAGAGGCCCTAGTCATGATCGGTAAGCCGGCTGTACCGGCATTGATCGAACTGATTCGAACGAATGTCGACCGAGGACTTCGTAACCTCGCCACTCTTACAGTATTCCAGATAGAAGGTGCCGATCTTGGAGCCATTGTCCTGCAGAAGGCTGCTGACGATTCAACAGGTGAAGGCGGAGACAGGTTGAAAGAGGCTGCGGCAGCATCGAATAACGAACTCTTCGAAGAAGCCCAGGAAACTGCCCGCAAGATGTTGGCTCCTGCAATCATTCGTGCACGAGATCAAGGAGACCGCGAAAGGCGGTAAGTCGAACTCCGAGATCTAATTTCGATAGGTGGGATCTGAAATATGAAAAATCACCTTTTTTCGAGAACACTAGCCGTCATCTTGTTGGTTCCTACCGCACTGATGGCACAGCTCGACGAAACCTGCGTCGTGAGCGTACTCAACCGCACCGCCCCCGTCGACGCAGACGGTGTCTGGGTCCTCCCCAACGTCCCCGCTAATCTTGGCCAAGTCCGCTTGCGTGCGACCTGTATCGAAGATGGCGCAACCCGTTCCGGTCAGTCGGACTTCTTCACGGTTCCAGCCGACGGCATCGTGCAAGTGGCCGATATCGCCTTCGACGACCCACAGCCGGTCCCGGCGACCTTGACGCTCACCACTCCGGAAGCGATGCTGACATCGGTGGGCCAAACGGTTCAGGTCACTGCCACTGCCTCCTATTCTGACACCTCCATAACAAACGTCTCAGCAGCCACCGCAGGCACGAGCTACACCGTCAGCAACCCAGCAGTCGCCACTATCGGCGAGAACGGTCTGTTGACAGCACAAGCCACCGGTACTGTGCTGGTGGCCGCCACCAACGAAGGCGCGCTTGGCCTGCTGACCCTCCAGGTGGTGCTCTCAGGAGATTCGGATGGGGATGCCTTGCCCGATGATTTTGAGTTGGCCAACGGCCTCGACCCCAACGATCCGGCCGATGCGTTCGCCGATCCCGACGAAGACGGTCTTGCCATGCTCGATGAGCTTCAAATCGGCACCGATCCCTTCAACCCCGACACCGACGGCGACACCCTGCTCGACGGCGAGGAGGTCAACGCAGGTACCAATCCACTGCTTTTCGACACCGATGGCGACCAAGTCTCCGATGGCCTCGAAGTCCAAGCCAGCAGCGATCCTCTCGACGCGGGCGACGTCAACCTAGCCCCCATCCTCGATGCCCTAAGCGTTAGCCCGTTGAGCTTCACTCTGACCTTCAACACCGTCGTCGGTGAAGCGTCGCGCCAGCTGGCGGTCACTGGCACATTGATCGACGGTACGGTACTCGACATCACTGGGCCGCCCTACGGTACGACCTACACCTCGAGCGATCTGGCCACCGTCAGCTTCGGCGCCGACGCCGGGAGGGTGTTCGCCGCTCAAGACGGAACAGCGGTCGTGACCGCCTCCAACGGGTCGCACGCCAGCGACGTTGACGTCGCGGTACGCGCGTTCTCACCAACCGCGTTGTCTTTCTTGCGAATTCCGGGTTTCGCCAACGGCGTCGCGGTCCAAGGCGACTACGCCTATGTGGCCGCGGGAGATCGAGGGCTCTATGTTGTCGACATCAGCGACCTCGAAGCACCGTTCATTGCCGGGTCGTGGGATAGTTCGGGCAATGTCAATGACGTTCGAGTGGCGGGTGACTATGTCTACCTGGCTTCGGGCCGGAGATTCAGCGGCCTATTGGTCGTTGACGTCGGGAATGCAGCAGACCCGCAGTTGGTAGGTTTTGCCTCAGCGGCTGAGGGCCAGGGGACGGACCTGGCGCTGGCGGATGGTCTGGCGTTCCTAGCGGCTGGCGCTGCGGGCCTCTTCATCTTCGACATCAGCGATCCGCAAGACCCTGTCTTACTCGGTAGCCTCGACACTCCCGGTAACGCCCGTGGCGTCGATGTATCAGGTGACCTCGTGGTGGTCGCGGACGATACTTCTGGCGTACAGGTGATCGACGTCAGCGATCCCGTGAGTCCGCTCCTCGTCGGTTCGACCCACACCCGTGGCGGCAGTTCCAGGGCTGCTGACGTCGTGGTGCGTGAGCGGCTGGCCTATGTGGCGGATGGCTCGCGGGCGACCCCCGGAGGCTTACGGGTGATCAACTTCAGCGAGCCGACGACTCCTTTCGTGGCCGGTTCGACTGGCGACGCCTTCGGCTTGACCGGGGTGGCTCTGGAGCGCGATTTTGCACTGACCTCCGACTTCTTGTTTGCCAACGCGGTGCCGATCTTCAACATCGCAAACCAGGCTCCAATCTTTACCGCCGTGCTTGATTTTTCAGGCGCGCCAGACTTTCGCGACGACCAGGGCACCGGCATCGCGGTGCGTGACGGCGTGGTGTTCCTGACCGCTGCTGGCGGCCGGGGTGGGGTGAATGACAACGGATTGAGGGTGACTTGGTGGTCTCTGCGTCGGCACTGATCGGTGGTGTTCCGTCTGCGGGTGAGTCTTTGCCGACGGCGCCGAATCCTGGTGGCGTGACTGATGTGGGAGACGTTCAGCTCATGGAGCTGCCAGCTTCGGATCTGTGCCCATGCACTGATCCCGCCAACTGGAGCGACGCCAACGGAGTCTTGTGGTCCTACTTCCTCGATGACACGATCGGCACTTTTTCGTGTACGGACTCGGCAACCTTGACTCAACTCGGTGCCGAGTGTGTCTCCGTCAATGTCGATGCTTCAGTGTCGCAGTGTCAGGTCATCCTGCCCTGCGGTGGCACGAACCTAGTCCTGCCGATCGCGGCAGGCGAGATCGCAGTCTGTCGGGAAGCGCTGCGTGAGGCTGCAACCAGCCAGGGTGTTCCGTGTAACCCGTGATCGGCCGGGGTCTCCTGCGCGGCGAGGTCCTGAACGCGTGGACGCACCCCGCCCCGTATCCGTATCTCCGTTCTAGGAGGACTATGGATGCGAAGAGTTATGATGTGTGCCGCTGTCGGTATGGCAGTGGTCGTGGCGCTGGTTTTGTTGCCTAGCGGCCGAGTTTGGTCGCAAGATATCGCGCGAGTGATCGTCTCCAACTTTCCCGAGATCCAAAAGATTGACGGCGTCGTCGAGATCAAGTCGCCGGTGCCGCACCACGAGATGGTGCGCAAATTGGGTGTGGTGGTACCGCCGGTACTACGCAACGATACCGGCGATTTGATCGCCGGCGGGCAGCTGAGCGCGGCCAAGTTCACCGGCGTCATGCTGAGTCTGCAAGGGTCGGTGCGCGGCACCCTCGGCGAGGCGGGCAGTGTCGGTGCGGTGTTGGTGCCGCGGGAAGAGGCGATCCAGGAAGCGTTTCGCCGGGAAGAGCTGATTCAGCTGGCGCCCGAGGTCACTTCGGTGCTGGCGCGGAAAGATGTCGAGTATTTCAGCGCCCAGGTTTATCAGGACGTCGCGTTCCCGGTCTATGACATCTACTTCTACAATTCGACGGACAAGCCGGTCGAGGTCAATCTCTATGGTTACCTGACGAATTAGATTCCATCTAGTTTTACCGTTTTCGGTAAGAGCGTTCTGGTCTGTGGGGCGAGCACGGAGCTGACTGTTTGAGCTGTGAGCCAGCTTTAAATCGGGTTAAGGTTTTCGAAATAAAAGGCTTGTTGGCGGCACGCAAGAACTCGAGCGAGTTAGGCACCGCGCAGCCCACAGGCTAGAACGCGCTCGCGAAGTGTTTCCGGATGGGATCGAATTAGTTGCCATCCCGAAACCGCACTCATTCCCACAGCGACAGGATCTGTCCCTGGTTGGGGTTTACTCGGCCTTGCAGCATTTCGAGATAAACCTTCGCGATGGCTTGCTGGCCACGGGCGGTGACGATCTCGACGGTCTTCTCGGCGGTTGCCCGAAACCCTAGCCAGGCCGCGCCGAGCTGTTCCCGGAAAGCCTTGGCTCCCGCTTCCTGAAGACGTTTCTGCATTTGAGTCGGCGCGAAGAAGGTCTGCGGCTCGGGGCCCGGTAAGTTCTCCGAGGGGGCGGCTTGGCTCCAGTGGGACAATCCCACCTGGCAGCTGTACTTCATGCTGTCCCGGTAGTGATGGTGAAGCTCGCTCCGCAGTTTGCTGTTGCCAGCCATGTCGACGTAAACCACCGGCGTCTCGCGAGCTAGCGACGACACCGCATCGTAAGTCAGTACTCGGTCGTAGAAACCCAACTGCTCGACGAAGTCGACATTGCCCGGCGAGGTCAAACCCACCACCTCGTAGGGCGAGCGGTCGCCGCGATGACGATGCAAGGCGTAAGCCGCGCCGTAGGCCGTTTTACTAGAGGCGCTGGATAACACCACCGCCTCGGCGCCGAAGAAGTTGTTGTCGTGCAGGAAATCGTCGATCAAGAATGAGGTGGTGAACAGCGGACGGAAAAGCGCCTGCAGGTCCTCGGTGTTGGGATCGTAGGTTCGATCGAGCTGGCAACGAAAATACTGGTTGTAGATCATGTTCAACGCACTGCGGTGTGGGCTGGCGTCGATGAAGGAGGCGCCTTCGACCCGATCCGGCTGCACCAGCACATGGGTCGACATCGGGAAGTAGCCGTAAATCCGCTCGCCCTCAGTCAAGCCGTCGTGATTCGAGTGGACGATTTCGCCGAATCCCCACACTGGAATGATTCCCCAGTCTTTCTCTGCTGGAAAGAAGTTCCAGTACTGGAGCATGTCGCCGAGTACGGCGTAGGTGATGTTGTTGGCGGTGAAGGCGAACCGATCGACCCTAATCAAGACTTGACCGGGCGCCGGATCGGCGGTTGGGGCCGAGACAAATTTATGCTGGCTGAAGTCTTGTCGGTGAACGACAAAATCCGTCGAGGTCGTATCGAGAGATGTGGACTCAGGGGTCACGGCTTTACCTTTCTCGCCGAAGGATCAGTAGCCGACCAGCAACCGTGCGGCGCGTTCGGCCTGCTCTTCGCTGACCAGAAAGGCCTCTTCTAAAGGAGGCGAATAGGGGACCGGCGTGTCGAGGGCGCCGAGGATCCGTACCGGTGCGTCGAGATAGGCAAAGGCCTGTTC
>JAJCXQ010000086.1 GCA_029263355.1 Acidobacteriota bacterium
GATGCCAAACGACTCGATCAGTTTCTGGGCGATCATGGTTACAACGCCACGCCGGTCTGGACTTGGATCGCACAGGCGGTTGCCGCTGCTGTCCCCGCCGGCAGCAACACGGGGTTGCTGCTCCTCTGCTTGATCGATCCGCTGCTGTTAGCGATTGCCTTGATCGCGATCGGCAACGTCTGGGGTCGACACGTCGCACTGCTCGCCGGCTCGTATTTCCTTGTGATCTTTGGAGCGACGAGTAATTGGATCGGTGGATCCTTCGGCCGGTTTCCGTGGTTGGTTCTGCTGCTCTGCGGCGTCTGCCTATGGGCCAAGAATCGGCACTTCTGGGCCGGTGCCCTGCTCGGCCTATCTGCCATGTTACGAATCTTCCCGATCTTGTTCGTGGTGCCCCTGGTGTTGAAGGTGCTGCGGGCGAAACGCCGTGGGTGGCCAATTGCCCGCCGCTACCGCCTTGCCTTCGCTGGCTTGGGTGCCGCAATCTCTGCGTCCACCCTGGGCGCGACCCTAACTCTAGGAGTTGGTGCGTGGGCAGAGTTTGGTCACAACATGGTGGTTTATCTGGGGGTTGATCCTTCGAACGCCGTCGGCTTCCGCCAGACCCTCGAGGCAGCGGGACATGTGTTGGGGGCCCTCGGGGAAACCGACACGGTTTTACCCAAGCTGCTGATTCTTGGCTTGAGCTGTCTCGTCGCCGGCTTGTTGGCGCTGGCGGCGTCGCGGATGAGAGAGCTGCCGACGATGGCAGCCGGAGCTGCCTTGTGTTTTCTGGTTTTTGATCTCGGGGGATATTATTATTGTTTCTTGCCGCTGCCGCTGCTGGTTGCAGAAGGTGGGTGGCGTGGCAAGGCGCCCTATTTTGCGATCGAGGCAATCAGTCACTTTATCCACTACGCACTGAACCTGGAACAATATGTTTTATTCATCGTCAGGAGTCTGCTCATCGGTGGAGTCTTTTTCGACAGTTGGCTCGATCGGGTTTTGCGACAAATCACGAGCTG
Organism: Acidobacteriota bacterium; assembly: GCA_029263355.1. Lineage (GTDB taxonomy): Bacteria > Acidobacteriota > Thermoanaerobaculia > Multivoradales > J023 > JAAELT01. The sequence goes on from JAJCXQ010000086.1 coordinate 1,005, forward strand.
GGTGCGACGAGCTCCGTGATTCGGACCGACCCTGGGGCCAATCGACCCTCGATTGCTGTCCGCGAGAGGGTCCAGAGGACGAAATACGGTCGATGTGGGCCTCGCTATCGCGGGACCGCCCGATCGACCCTCGGGGCGCTACCGATGACTTCAGAAGCGCCGGATCGATGGTCGCTCGAGGTCCCCGGATCCGCCAGGGGATGGATCACCGCGCGATTGCGGTCTGCAGCATCGCTCGGAACGTCAATCGCCGCGCGATCCGGGTCTCGAGGCATGTCGCGGAGGTCGATCGACCCTCGTTCTGGTGATTCTTCGATCCGCCAACCCCTGAAGGATCGTCGTTTGACCGCCGCGCAGTTGTCGAAGAGTCGAATCGCCCGTCGTTTGGTGTGTCGGCGACGCAGGAGACCCTGATCGCGCGTCGATTGGGTTCCAGAACGGTGCTCCGGACCCAGATCGTGGCGCAATCGACTTCCCGACAGTGTTTCGGACTTCGAACGAGTTCGAAGATCCCGGCGTACCTCAGTTTAAGGTAGTCTGAGAGACAGCAGGAGCACCCCGCAGGGGTGCCAGCGTAGAGCCTGGGGCTGGCGGCGCGGAGCCCCAGCGACGCGTCGTGAGCCCCAGGTTGGGCGGCCCCAATTCCTCCCGCCCTGAAAGGGCGGAACCGCCCGCTCTGAGATTGTCAGTCCCACAGATAACGTTCATCGAATTCGACACCGTGTTTCTTCAGCAAGCTGAGGAATTCCATCTTGAATGATCGTTCTCGATGGTGCTCCTCTTGCGTTCGTATGTATTGGCTGACGCTCGCCACTTGCGATGGACTCACAGTGAAAGCGCCATAACCCGTTTGCCACGCGAACCGACCGCCAGGCATTTCGCGGTTGACCCAACTGGACGAATCCGACTTGATAGCGCGCACCATGTCGGACACTGACTTACGAGCCGGGAAACGAGCGAGGCAATGTACGTGATCAGGCATGCCGCCAATCTCGATGGTTCTCCCATCTTGGTTTCGGATGATCCCGCTCATGTATTTAGGGTGGCTCTTTGATGTCCTTCGAGATCAGATGCCCTCGACCCTTGGTGCTGAAAACGAGTTGATAGAGGAGGTTGGTGAGCGTGCTTGCCATGATTGGATCTTCTTGCCAGTCTCGGGTTCCGCCCTTTCAGGGCGGGGGAGTTGGGGGACTTCACAACCCAGGGCTCACGCCCCGTCGCTCAGGCTCCGCGGCGCCAGCCCCGGGCTAAACGATAAGGCCCCTCTGGGGCCTCGGAACGGTTCGCGACGGGGCCGACTCCTTCATCATTGGTATCACCACTGCTCTTCCTGTTCCTTTAGAGCACAGCAATTCGAGCGCAGCATCAACGGTCGACACATTGGTGCTGCATAAGACGTTCAGATCAAATTTGACTTGGCGCGCTGGCTTCAACGGTCGACTGAGAGGAGTTGTCAGAGCAACCTACTTCCACCGACTTAGCAACATCCCGGATGTTACCCGCCGCCAAACTGCTCGTCATAATCTGCAATCGACGCCAGCACAACCTCGCGGGCATGGTCCCGGCCATAAACCACTTCGAGTGAAGTCGTGTTCTCCTCACCAGGAACCAACTTATAGGTCATGAAGTAGTGACGCAGGCGCTCGACGAGGACCTCCGGTAGATCCGACAGCTCGCGAGCCTCACCCCACACGTTGTCACCCTGCAACACAGCAATGATCTTGTCGTCGGCTTCACCTTGATCGATCATCTGCAACCCGCCGACGACCCGACCGACGACAATCACCTCAGCGCGGTTGATCGGCCGCTCGCTGACGACGCAGATGTCGAGAGGATCGGCGTCGCCCTGCGTCGAGTCGGGTGACAAGGCCCGGACACGCTCGCCGCAGTAGGTCTGCGGTACAAAACCATAAAGAGCCGGGGGTAGCGAGGTGGTTCTCTGGGGTCGATCGACCCGCAGGTAGCCGGTCTCCTTGTCGACCTCGTACTTGACCAGATCGAACGGTGTGATCTCGACGTAGGCATGCAAGAGCTTGGGAACGTCGGGACCCGCGCGCAGGCCGTGCCACGGGTGGGGTCGCCAACGATAGAAAGGTTCAGAGAAGGCCATGGGGGATCACCTCCGCGAGCAGGTTCTTCGGGCATTGCGGCGATAGCCGCTCGATCAAGAGTCGCCATTCTAGTAGTAACCCTGATAGCCCTGGCGTCGAGATCACCGCCGGTGGGGTGCAGTGCCAGTGAGTGGATGACGATGACTGCAGACGAAACGTGCCTCCTCGAACAGAGCCCGCCCCGACACGGGTCGGGGCGGGCCGCCTACGGAATCACCGGGATCAGGCGCTGACGCCTTCGGTGGCAGACTCGCCGTCAGGGTTGCCGACGTCTACCGCTTGCTGGCTCGGGGTCCCCTCAAACCCTTCACCCTCGGTCGCTTCACCTTCCGGAGTATCTTGCTGGCGCCGGCCGGGGATCGCGGATTTCGCGGGTCCCGCCGACGGTGGCCGGCGGGTCAAAAAGCTCCAGGAATATGTCGCGATGGGCCGGGTTGGCCACGACCCAGCCAGCCATGTTGGCGAGCAGATTGATCTGGCTAGCGGTCATGCCTCCAGTCTCGAAGGTGTCGCCGTGGGGGAAACGATGCGGGATCGACGACCGTCCGCTGAGCCGGCGTACCATCTGCCGAACCTCGGGCTGCAAACGGGCCGGAATCTCTCAACCAGGATTTGACGATTTCCATTACCCTGAAGTCTAACATCGGAGCCTCGAGTCGCTGCCAAAGCAGAGTTGATCGTGTCCTCTCTCCACTCGTCGTTTCGATAGGCCACACTGATAAACTGCTCCGCAGCAGGAGTCCTCCCGTGGAACATCAAGACATTCATCTGCTGGTTGTCGACGACAACGAGAGCAATCGCGACATCATTTCGCGGCAGTTGAAGCGCCGTGGCTACAACGTTGTGGTGGCAGAGGACGGCGAACGTGGTCTCGCCATCGTCGAGAGCCAGAAGATCGACCTGATCATCCTCGACATCATGATGCCGGGGATCGACGGCCTGGAGGTGCTGCGTCGCCTGCGTCTGAAGCACAGCGCCGCGGAGCTGCCGATCATCATGGCCAGCGCCAAGTCGGATAGCCCGGATATCGTCAAATCCGCGGAGCTTGGAGCCAACGATCATGTGGGTAAACCCCTCGACTTCGCCATCGTGCTCGCCAAGATCCAGGCGCTGCTGCTGCTCAAGGCGGCTGCGGTTCCGCAGACCCCTCCCGACAACAGTGAGCCAGGCCTTGGAGATTTGAAGACCGGCGTCTTGATGGCTGGCGACAAATACCGATTGGGCGAGAAGATTGGCACCGGCACCTTCGGCGCGGTATACAAGGCGCGTCATCTGGAGCTCGACCTCGACGTTGCGATCAAGGTCTTGCAGCCCAGCGTGACCTCCAACGACAATTCGCTGCAGCGGTTCCGGCAGGAAGGGGTTGCGGCCTGCCGGGTCCAGCATCCGAACGCGGTCACGATCTACGATGGCGGGGTGACGGAAGCCGGTGTCGCTTTCCTGGTCATGGAGCTGCTGGTAGGCGAATCTCTGGCTCAAGTCCTTGAAGTTTCGCAGCGGTTGTCGCCACGACGCGCCAACGAAATCCTCCAACCGGTCTGCGCCGTATTGGCCGAGGCTCACGCGCAGGATCTGGTACATCGAGACATCAAACCCGAGAACATCTTCCTGCACCGCACCAACCACGGTGAGGTGGTGAAGGTACTGGACTTCGGCATCGCCAAATTGGTTGGCGAGGCGGCGATACGGGACAACCTGACCGCGGACGGTTGGATTCTAGGAACCCCCGCCTACATTGCTCCCGAACGTCTCTCTAGCCGCGGTTACGACGGCAAGTCCGATGTCTACAGCATGGGGATTATGTTGTTCGAGCTGCTGACCGGCCAGCGGCCTTTCAATGCGCCCAAGGACGACCCCATGGCGCTGATCACGCTCCACGTTTACGAACAACCAGCGACCCTGCGCAGCATCTGCCCCGACTTGGCGCCGGAGCTCGAGGAGCCGATCGCCCAGGCGCTGAGCAAGGATCCCGCGGACCGGCCTGATGCGATGGCCCTGGCCCAAGCCTTCGCCCAAAGCGTCGATAACAACGCACCGACAACCACTCCAAAGACTGGCCGGACCGCTTTCGGCTCTCGCAGTATCGAAGAAGACACCGACAAGACTCTTTCGATTGATGCGCTGGCTATCGAAGAACAGAAACAGCGGCGCAAGCCGCGACTGTTCGGCAACCTGCTGAAGAAACTCACGGGCTCCGACTAGTGGGCTGTTTGATTAGAACCTTCCGAATATTCTCGAGGATTTCTTGTGGCTGACAAGGCTTGCCGACGCAGGAATAGTGGGGCTCTTTAGAGGAGGCGTAACGCTGTCAGGCGAAAGA
>JAJCXQ010000087.1 GCA_029263355.1 Acidobacteriota bacterium
GCGCCGCATGATCCAGAAAAACAAGCCGAGGCCCATGCAGAAGAGGACGGCAGTCACTCGCAGGATGCGAGTGATGGCTGCGGTGTACTTGCCCAGCGCGGGGTCGTAACGGAAACAGTAAAGCAATAGCTGATCGACCACAGAGCCGATCTGATTCGACGATGCCTCAACCAAAGCCAACCTAACGTGCCTGGGAGCAAAGTCGATACCGTAAAAATACTGGGCCAGCTTGCCTTCCGGCGTCGCCACGATCATGCCGCTGGCATGGGCCCATTCGTCGGTCTCTTCGATGTAGGCATAACCGAAACCGGCAATCTCGGTGAGTCGGCGAATCGACTCCTCGCTGCCGGAGAGGAAGTGCCAGCCACCGGCCGTTTGACTCCTGCCATAACGCTTGACGGTGGCTCGCTTGGAGCTCGCGGCCATGACGGGGGTCTCGTCCGGATCCACAGAGACCGCCACGACGTCGAACTCCTTGCCGACATCGAACTTGAGAACTCCGAGACTTTTGGCGATGCCACCCAGCACCATCGGGCAGAGCATCGGGCACTCGTAGTAGACAAAAACCAGCACCACTGGCCGCTCACCGAAGTAATCCCCGAGCTTCACAGCGTGCCCACGTTCGTCGACGAAGGGAAGATCCAGCGGCAGCGGTTCCCCAAGGTGCTGTTCGATCCCCACTTTCTTGAGCGGGCCGGGCATATCCTCGGGAGAAACCAAGTTGTTACCGAAAACAGGCACAGAACCGAGCAGGCAGGCCACCAGGACGACGCAGGTCCAACGCCCGCCATTGGCGAGCGCGATGTTCATGCGGGTCTTCACTCGGCGTTCTCCTGACTCTCGCTGGCTGGAGCTCCTTCGGCCGGCGCCTCGTCGGCCGAAGCCTCCTCAGTCAGTGCCGGGGCGGCCATACCCATCGTCGAGGCCTGAGCAGCAACGAGGTCGATCGCTTGCTCGATCGGGATGTGGACAAGCCCTGCCGATTCGTCGACCCAACCGTAGCTTCCCAGTCGTTGAGCCATCTCATGGCGCAGCGCCTCGAGCTCTCCTTCAGGATCGTTCTGCAGCAAGGGTCCGAGGGGTACTCGTTGTTCGTTGGCCTCAGCGATCGGCGACGGCGGCGCCTTGGCGGCCTCCGCTCGGTCGGCGTAATAACTCTGCATCACCCAGGTGATCCACATACCCAACACACACAGCACGGCCAGCACGAAGGTCGACCACAACACGAGGGAGGCTTTGATCTCATCGTCGAACTTCTCGCCGAATCGACCATCGGGAACTTTGGTGGACCCGTTGGCCGGTTGCTTTGCGGAATCAGCCATGGGCCAGCACCTCCTCGAGATCCGAATCACGGACCGGCACCAGATTACGGGTCTTGAATTGGCTGATCAAAAGCGCCAGCCAAAAACCGCCCAGGCCAACCGGCACGGTGAGATTGAGCCAGTGAAAAGCTGCTTCCTCCGTCAGGCTCGGCGCCGCCTGCCAGTAGAAGTCCAGCCAGCGCATGACGAGGATCCACACCGAGACCAGGACCAACATCTTGCCGCGTTTCTTGAGATCCGCTGACAGCAAGATCAGGAAGGGCAATGCAAAGTGGCAGACGATCAACATGACGGACAGGGTTTGCCAGCCGTTCGAGCTGCGATCGATGTACCAGGTGATTTCTTCCGGAAGATTACCCGACCAGATGATCAGGTACTGGGAGATCATGAAGTAGGCCCACACCATGATGCCAGCTAGGGTCAGCTTGCCGTAGTCATGGAAGTGTTTCGAGGTGACCACTTTGTCCATCGGCTGCCGGGTCGACAAGAAGAGCATCATCGGCACGATGAAGGCGCAAGCAGACAGAGCCTGGCCAGCGACGAAGGCGAAACCGAACAGACTCGAAAACCAGTGTGGATCGAGGGACATGATCCAGTCCACCGCTGCTAGGGTTGTCGACAAGACGTAGAACACCATGCCACCGGCGCTCAACCGTTGCATGTTGACCTTGTAGGACTCGTTGCCGGTCTCGTCGTGACGGTTGGACCAGTAGCTCAAGGTGTAAGCGATCAAGGTCCAGCCGGCGAAGTAGATCAAGGCTCGGGTCAGGAACGCGGAGGTATTGAGGTAGGCCCGCTTGTGCTCGAGCAACGCATCGACATAGGCGCCATCAGGCCCCACTTCAGGGCTCACCCAGGAGTAGAGATGCTCTAAACCAAAAGCGAGCGGTAGCCCAGCCACGATGAAAAACGGCAACGTACGGCCAGAAGCCTCCATCACGCGCCTCATGACCACGCCCCAGTCGCCACCCGAGATGTGCTGGATCATGTTGAGGGCAAAGAGGCCCAGGGCGATGGCAACCGTCCACAGCCAACCCACCAGGTAGGCACGGTAGAAAGCAACACCTCCGCCGCCGGCAAAGAAGCCGATGGCCGTTGCCCCGACCCCCAAGGCCCCAACCATCAAAGCGCGCCGCTGCAGGCGGTCGAGGTCTTCACGCGGCGCAAACACCGCATCTTGGATGAAAGGCTGACTCATCAGTGGTGTTCCTCTGCCGCGGGCTCGGAAGCTGCCGCCAGCGCGTGGTGGAACTGCTCCTGCATCTCACCCGGCAGCTCGCTCAAGAGGCTCGTTTGGCTGGCCTGTAAGGCCCTGATATAAGCGACAACCGCCCACCGGTCTTCCACCGGTATTTGCTTGGCGTAGCTCGACATCACACCGTACCCGGACGTCATGACATCGAAGAAGTAGCCGTTCGGCATCTCTCGGAGACGCTGTTCAGATAGCGGTGGGGGCTGTTTGAAGCCACGTCTG
>JAJCXQ010000088.1 GCA_029263355.1 Acidobacteriota bacterium
CACCTCGCGCCGGCTCGAAATCGAGTTGTCCGCCAGTACACCGGCCCGGGCGGAACGGCTTGCCGCGCGCGTCATGGCCGCCTTGACGGAGGCCGGATCGCAGGGTGCGGTGGGCAGGGTGCGGCGCTTGGGTCATCTGCAAATGGGCTCCGATCGTCCGCATCCCGCGCTGGTGCTGAGTTGGGATCGTTGGCGCTTGGCCCAGCTTGGAGCCGACGTCGACCGCCTCGAAGCCCAGGTCCAGGCGGCACTCGGCGGGTTTTACGCCGGCCGTGCCGATATCGACGGCGCCGAGCCCGAGATCCTGGTCGCCGCTACCCGGCCGAGTGATCCGGAGATGATTCCACTGCGCCCGGAGGACAACCCAGATTCACGGGTGGTTCCCTTGAGCGCCCTCGCCCGCCTCGAGCCTCGACTCGAGCCGCCGCCCTTCGAGCGTCTCGACGGCCGTCCCGCGGTGCGACTCAGCGTTGACGCGGGAGCCAGCGGCGCGGCTTCCGCGGCACGGGTCGAGGCGCTGCTGTCGCAAGTGCCGTTGGCGGTCGACGAACAGGTCCGTCTCGGTGGCCAGGCCGACGAGCTGCGCCGTTCGTTTGACCAACTGGGCCTCGCCATGGGTTTGGCCTTGGTGCTGGTGTTCCTCACCATCGCCGCACTTTACGAATCGTTGGCGATGCCGCTGGTGGTGATGACCACCGTGCCGGTTGCCGCCGCGGGTGGGCTCGGGTTGCTGTGGCTCACCGGCCAGAGCTTGAACGTGATGTCATTCCTCGGGCTGATCTTGCTTGCTGGCATCGTGGTCAACAACGCCATCGTCCTGGTTCACCGCATCGAGCAGCGGATCGCCGCCGGCCGACCGTCCCGGGATGCGATCCGCGAGGCGGCGCAAGAGCGTTATCGCCCGATCCTCATGACCACCCTGACCACCCTACTCGGCATGTTGCCGCTGGCATTGCTCGGCGGTCAAGGTGCCGAGATGCGCAGCGCGCTGGCGCTTGCGGTCTGTGGTGGGCTGATCACGTCGTTTTACGCCGCGCTCCTGGTGGTGCCGGTGTTACACCGGGCGCTAGTCCGGCGGGATCGCGGATGAGCCGTTCGATACCAGGGCGGCCCATCGGCCGGTTGGTGGTGGCCCTCGCCATCTTGCTGCTGGGAGGGGTGGCCGGATTCCGGTTGTCGTTGTCCTTCTTGCCAGAGTGGAGCCTACCCGAGCTCCGGGTCGAGCTGCGTCTGCCCACCGGCACCGAGCTCGATGACCTCACCCGCAAATGGATCGTGCCCCTCGAAGCCTCGATTCGCGCGGTCGGTGGGGTGCGGGGCATGGCTGGGGAAGTTCACGCCGCCGGTGGATCGTTCCGGGTGCGGTTCGAGGCAGGGGCCGATGCGCAGCGTAAGGCCGCGCGTCTCGAGTCTGAGCTCGCGGGGTTACGTCGCGGGTTACCGCGCGGTGCTCAGCTGGACGTCTGGCCCGTCGGGCAAGGAGCGGGAGACGAATCGGCGCTCGTCTGGCTCGATGCCGCCGAAGGGGCCGAGGCAGAGCCGGTCGATCAGAGTCTGGTCGATCAGAGTCTCGTTGAAGCCTTGCGTGAGTTGCCCGAGGTGCGTGCGGTAGACGTGGCGGGCAACACCCGGCCAGAAGTGTGGGTCAGCGCGCGCCACCGTGGTTTGGCGAGCGCTGCGTCCCTGAACCAGGCGATTGACCGTGGCCTGCGCTTTCAACACCTCGGGGAACTGCACCAGGGAGGGCGCTTGTTGCCGGTGGTGACCGACGATCAACGCCATCGCCCACTGGGCGATTTTGAGCTGCACCGCGACGGCCGGATGGTGCCGCTCCGGGCCGTCGCCGAGGTTGCGCTACGGCCGCAGGAAGCGCCATGGATCGCCCACCGCCAAGGTGCGCGCGGCATCCTATTGTTCATCTCGCGAGAAGCCCAAGCCTCCCCCTTGGCTTTGGAGCGTTCGCTACGTCGAGTTTTCGAAAGCTTCGATCTCAGCGATCGGGTACGGATGTTGATTGACGAAGCGGCACCGCTTCGCCTTCTCCTGCGACGCATGGCGTGGGGGTTGCTGGCGGCGCTGATCGCCACCGTTGCGCTGACCGGTTGGCACCTCGGTTGGCGCGCTGCCGGTTGGCAAGCACTCGCGTTGCCCATCACTCTGGCTGCGGCGCTCAACGGACTGTGGCTGGCAGGGCTTTCTCTCGATGTCACGACCTTGCCCGCACTCAGCGCCGGCCTCGGTTGTGCGCTGCTTTTTGGCGCGCTGCGCCTCGGCAAAGGTGCTGGTTCACCGGTGGGCAAGGCTGCCCTCTTCATGGCCTGCGCCCTCACCTTACCGGTGGCGGTTTCGCTTGCTGGCGGGCGGTTGGCGCCGTTGCTGGTGGCGCCGGTGCGGGCATTTGTCATTGCCCTCGTCGCCGGGGTGCTGGCGCTCTGGGTGTTGCCTCGTCCCGAGCTTGGATATCGGCCCGCAGGCCGACTCACCGCCCCGCTTCGCTGGTCCTTGCGCAACGCTGGCACCGTGCTCCTCGGCATGGTTGCCGCCACTTATCTCCTGATCGTGATTTCCGGCCGAGCCCTGGTCCCGCAGCCCGGTGATTTGGCGCCCGCGATCGCTGATCTAGCGATTGCGGTGCGTTTCGCCGAGGGTAGTACTCAACAACAAGCCGCGTTACAGATCGGCTCGGTCGAGAGGCATCTCGACGAAATGGAGGAGATCGAGAGCCATTGGAGCTTTCTCAATCGCTGGAACGGGACCGTGCTGGCCACCGCTCGACGCCAGGACCGCCGGCTGAGTCGCCTGCGGCCCTTGGCGTTGCGTTTGCAGGCTCAGTTGAGCTCGGTCGGCGCTTCAGCGCGGGTCCGAGCGCTGGCCGCCAGCAGCAGCGGCGCCGACGCCTCGGCACGTTTCAACGACAGTCTCGACGACGAGCCCGAGACCGACGAAGATGCCACCTTCTACCGCTTCATCCTTCGGCATACCGATTTCGAGAGCCTGAAGCAGGCTCACGCTCGTGTCATGGACCGTGTCGCCAGCGTCAAATACTCCCTCTGGCACGATCAGGTGGATGCCGACTGGGGCAAACCGACAACCCGCGTCGAGCTGGTGCCACGAGACGGGGTGAGCGTGGCCGAGGTCACCGCGGCCACCGAAGCGGTGGCCCTCGGCGCCAACCTACCCGGCGGCCGTCCGATGTCGGCTCTTCATGATTTGCGGTTACGGGTGCTCGACGCCCGTTCGCCGCAATCCCTCGATCAAGTACCGCAACGCTCCGATCTGCTGGGGCTTCAGATGTCCGTCGCTGGGTCGCCGCTGGTGCCGTCGACGATTTTCGAGTCGCGAGAGGTGCTGGCGGCTCCCAGCGTCCGCCGTCAGTCGGGGCGCTTCGTGTTGCCGATCACGCTGCGCATGAGCGGCATGATTCGGCCGCGCAGAGAGGAGAACCGGCGTATTGTCGACCGCTCCCTTCACAGCATGCCGTTGCCTGGCGGTACCAGCATCGAGCATCCCGCGCTCAATCCCGCGATCTGGAGCAAGCAACGGCTGCGCATGTTGGCCATAGCGGGCACGTTGCCGGTGCTGCTTTTTGCCCTCGCTGTCTGCCGGCTGAACACCCTGGGCGCCAGCCTTGGAACGCTGCTGCCACCCGCCCTCGGCCTGGTCGCCGCGTCACCCTGGATCCAATCCAGCCAAGGACATGTCGACGAGCTCACCCTATTGTTGATGGCGGCGGCCCTGGTCGGCTGTTTCCCGCTGACCGTCGAAGTCGTTGCCGCTTCGATCGGCTCTGGCGCTCGCTCCAAAGTCTTGGCGGGCGGCATCGTCTATCGCTGGTTGGCCCGTCGCGCCGTCGGGGTGGCCATCGCGCTGCCGCCCTTGATCGCTCTGTTGGTGGTTCCAGGCCTCGGCCTCGACAACGATCGTTATCCCTGGGTGCTGCCGATGCGGGCCGCAGCAGTGGCCGCCACCGTCGCCTGTCTTAGCAGCTTCCTCTGCCTGCCCGTTTTGCTCCGTGCCTTGGATCGTCGCCATATCCAAGAGCGGCGGCAAGAGCGTCGGCGGAGTGAGCTCTCTCGCCCCGCCGCCTGGACGTTGACCGTCGCCCCTGAACCGGTCGTCAACATGGGAGCAGGGAGTGAACGCGACCCGGGCGCCATGGTGCTCCGAGCGCGGAACATCTCGAAGATCTATCGCGATGGCTTCCAGGCTTTGCACGCGGTCGACTTCCAGCTAGAGCCCGGCATCGTCGGCCTGCTTGGCCCCAACGGCGCCGGCAAAACTACCCTACTGCGCCTGCTCTGTGGCTTGCTCGAGCCCACCCGCGGCCAGGTCCGTTTCCGCGGCGTACCGCTCAGCCCTCTCAATCTGCCCGAGTATCGTCGTCGTGTCGGTTTCCTGCCGCAGGGTTTCAACGCCTACGAAGGATTCACCGGCGCCGACTTTTTGGACTATTGGGCGATCGAGCGTGGCCTGCGCGATCCCCGCGAACGTCGGCGTGAAGTCGAACGGGCGCTCGCCGAAGTAGGCTTGGAAGACGCTGGAGGCCGCAAAGTCCGCGACTTCTCCGGCGGCATGCGTCGTCGCATCGGCATCGCCCGCACCCTCCTCGGCTCGCCGCCGATCGTCATCGTCGACGAGCCCACCACCGGCCTCGACGTCCAATCCCGTAACCGCCTGCGTGAAACCCTGCTCTCCGTCGCCGGCGAACGCATCATCCTTTTCTCCACCCACATCGCCAGCGACGTCGCCGCCGCCGCCTCGCGCATCCTGCTGCTCAACCACGGTCGCCTGGTTTTCGACGGCCCGTCGACCGGCCTCATCGACCTCGCCCGCGGTCGCGTCTTCGAAGCCTTGATCGAAGATCACGATCTTCGGCATTTTTCCTCTCGCTTCCGCATCACCACCCGCGTCCGCACCCTCGACGGCCTCCGCGTCCGCGCCGTCGCCTACGACGATCAAAAGCCCGATGGTGATCTCGTCGAGCCCAACTTGGAAGAAGCGTATTTAGCGATGATCGGTGCCCCGGGTCACCAGAAGGATCTATCGGCGCACGGTGATGGGACGTCGTTGTTGGATTTGGAGGCTTGGGATAGCCGTCTGAAGCGGTAGACCAGCGAATGGCCGTCACTTCACCCACTTGCCAAGCTTCTCCCTCGCTTGTTCGTGGGAGAAGTACTCGCCGCGGTCGAGCTCATCCAGGCCCTTCTGAACACTCTCTATGACATAGAGCTCGTAACCGATGTCATCCAAGGTGCTGTCATCCGGCATCTGGGTGATGACTTCGAGGACTTTCCCTTTGACTGTCATTTGCCACCTCCATCGGGTGCGAGGATCTTTCGACACACCGGTTGTCGCTGGCCAGTTCGAGCCTAGTGTGCTCCTTTAGGCCACCCCCAGGATACATCACTCAAACCATGAGCAGACACTGCGAGCCTGCATCAGGCTGAGAGGTCCGCAGGAAGCAGCTTGATCGGCTATTGATCGAGCGCCAGTCTGCGGTGGCTAGCGTCTTTCTGCTCTGTTATCGTCAATCCATGCACCGAACCACTCTCGTTCCCCTTTCGATATTGCTCCTTTTGATCGCCCTGAAGCCGACAGCCGCAGTGGCCGAACCTCCGCCTGCTGGAGAGCTGCTGGACCGCTCGATCGCGTACCACGATCCCGAAGGCCTCTTCCTTTCACAGGCTAACCGGTTGTCCTTTCTCGAGACCCGTCCCGGTGGATCTGACCGGAAGACGGAGGTGTTGATCGACGTGGCGGGCGGCCGCTTCGAGATCACCCGTCGCGACGAAGTTGAGGTTGCCGGTGTCATTGGCGACGGCAAGTGCGTCATGACCCTGGATGGTCGCAGCGAGGTCAGCGACGAGGAGCGTGAGACGCATCGCCTGAGCTGCGAGCGACTCGAGTTGCTGCGCAACTACTACACCTACCTGTGGGGATTGCCGATGAAGCTGCGCGATCCGGGCACGCGTCTCGGTGAGGTCACCGAAACCACGTTTTCGGACCGTGACGTTTATGGCCTGCGGGTCACCTACGAGACAGAGGTGGGGGGCGATACTTGGTATTTCTACTTTGATCGATCCAGTTCCGCCCTCACGGGCTACCGCTTCTACCATGACGAGACGAAAAACGACGGCGAAGTCATCCTGCTCGAGGGTGAGCTCGAGGCCAACGGTTTACGTCTGCCGAAGAGCCGTGCTTGGTATACCCACCAGGACAACCGCCACCTCGGGACCGATGTTCTCACGGCCTTGGAGGTCGTTGAGTAAGAGCACGGTTCGGGTCAGGGCACCAGCTCGAATGCCAGCTTCTTGCGTGCGATACCGTTGACGACAAGCTCAGCGAAGTGGGTGCCGGGATAAAGAGTGCGAGTGGTAATCGGTTTGAACGGTTGGCGTTTCGCTATCTCGAGGGTGTCACCCTTCTTGAATGAACCAGCCTTCACCGCAAAAACCTTCGTTGAATGGGTTCCGTTGGCCCGCAGAAAATGTATGCGCAGGTTGACTTTTAGTTTTTGATCCAAGAGAGAGGTCAGTGTGCAGGTCCATTGAAAGGCCTCTCCCACGTTCACAACCTCTGTCGCCTTGGTGCCGGAAACACGGAATTTTGGTTGGGTCGAATACCCCAGCAACGTTAGAGCCGCTGGGTTGTCTTCTTTCAGAAGGGTTCGCAAGGCATGGCGTGTTATCCAAGCGAGCTCTGACGTGTTTTGTTTGCCGGCGCTTTGCCAGCGTCTTAGGGTCTCGACAGCTGCATTGGCGTCAATTTTCGAAATGTCATTGAGAGTATTGGCCACCGAACGCGTCACATAACGAGTCGAGTCGCTGTGCAGTGGGTCTAGAACCCCAAGAATGGTGTTGATGGGTAACTTCACGCGCAGCGCCCAGGGCAGAAATGGGCGGATTCCCTCAGAGGCCAGACGCCTGACATGGTAGTTGTCGTCGATTGCACACTCGCGAACAAAAGCCATGGTTTCGTCCGGGTATTTCTTTAAGAACGGCCGGATTGCACCTTCCGATGAAAACCGTTTGGTGGCCTCACGTAGGAACTCAAGCGACTCCCCCAGGCTCTCGTCGGTGCAGCCGTGTTTGGCGACATACTCGCCGGGGACAACCCAGATAAATTCACCGAAGTCGTCGTCTTTGTTGTTCGGATCCAGGGGTTCTGGCAGAGCATTCAACAATGTGTTCTTAGCGGCTGAGAATTCAGTTGGCAGATAGGTCTCGAGGGTCGAAACGATCCAGTGGATACGTTCTTTGAGCTCGAGCTTCGGGAATCGCGCCAGCACGTCGCGCTCGAAGTCTTTTTTTCTAAACGTCGGGTCCGCGTCCACAAGCCGCGTGGACAGCTTGCCCACGGCCGTTTTGTTGAACAGCTGGTCCTTGAGTGAGAAGGACGGTTTCGCTTTGATGCTCATGTGAAAGAGGATGTCATATCTCTAGAGGTTGGGCTGCTCGTTTTTCTGCCAGCCTGCAGTCCATTAGACAACCCACCAGAAGGACGGTAAACTGTATCTCTAGGAGGTCGGCTATGGAACGACTTAGGGTAGATCGAGACATCAAACCACTTTCAGAGTTCCGAGCCAACGCTGCGGCTCTTGTAGAGAGTCTCCGTGAAACTCGTCGGCCGCTGGTCCTGACTCAACGGGGTCACAGTACCGCGGTTGTCCTCAGTGCAACTGAGTATGAGCGCTTAGTCGAGGAGGTCGAGCTTCTTCGTGACGTTCGAGAGGCTGAACGACAGCTCGAAGCGGGAATGGGTATCCCTCACTCCAAAGCGAGAGCACAGGTGATGGCAGCCCTAAAGCGTTGAGAATCCTCTGGCTGCCGCTCGCTCTCGAGCGGGTCAATGAGATTGTCGATCACATCGCCAGGGATCGGCCCATGGTTGCCGAGAATTGGGCTGCCGGACTCTTTGACCTCGTCGAGCGCCTCCAACAGTCGCCGAAGCGAGGGCGTGTCGTTCCGGAGGTAGGTCGTGAGCAGATTCGAGAGCTCCGTTATGGGAATTACCGTGTCTTCTATAGGCTGGATCCCGACAAGATCGCAATTCTTACGGTCAGGCACGGTCGCCGCCTCCTAGACCTCGACGAACTCGATGCCTAGCTTGGAGGGGACGCCAATCAAATTCGGTTCCGAACCCCAACGGGGTTCCATACCGAAGCCCAGGGCAAGCGAAGCGCCGCCGCCACC
Source organism: Acidobacteriota bacterium (assembly GCA_029263355.1). Classification (GTDB taxonomy): domain Bacteria; phylum Acidobacteriota; class Thermoanaerobaculia; order Multivoradales; family J023; genus JAAELT01. Next base: position 8,193 of record JAJCXQ010000088.1, read on the forward strand.
GACTATTCCGCCAGTTTCCGGAAGACTCCGGCGTAGCGATCATGGATCGTCGTGACGCCCGCGTTGAATTTCTTCACCCGGCTCGTTTCACGGACAGGCGTGATGACGTCGCCGTCGGTCGAGATCTCAAGCGCCGTGTCGGCGTCGATTCTGGTCGCCTTGAGCAGAGGCCGATCGAGAACTAACGCCAGGCTGTTCCCCGTCTTGGTCAGATGCTTAACCATGATCCACCTTGTGCGAACAGGGTACCTATTTCGTCTTTACCGATCAACAAGAGGCCGGGGGTTCTCGGGCCCGGCGTCTTGCCGCTGCTGCCCGAGAGTCTCCTGATCGAGGTCCAGCGCTATCCGGCCCCGATGCTCCAAGGCATTGGCGAGCCGCTGTTTCCGGACGATCTCCGTCAAGGCAATGCGGATGGTATCTGCCTTGGTAGGAGCGTCTAGAGCCTGTTTGGCTTGCTCCAGAAGGTCGGGGTCAACGGTAATCGTCATGCGGGCCAAGGTCATTCTCCTGAGATCATCGCTAGAGTGTGCTACTCAGCACCACCAGCGTACACCACGTGCTGGCACCATTTCAGTCTTCGTCGATGGGATCGGCTGTGCGCTCTACGTTGCGGAGAAGCCTTTCTAGACGATGATCTTCGCGTATTGATGCCCAATCGCTCGATGGTTGAGCGAGTTCGGTCTTGAAGACTTCACGGAGGGTTGGGTCGTTGTCGAAGGTGGGTTTGAGGTAGTGGATGGCGGATCCAGATCGGCCGAGTTTGGCGTAGCAACGGGCAGCTTGGAAGGCGGCTGAGGCTGCCTGCTTGCGGAGCCGGATTGGGTTGGTCAGCGCCTGGTACGCCGATTCGTAGCGCCGTGCCGCCGCGAGATCCTCTCCGTCGTCCACAAGCCGATCTCCTTTCTTCATGAGCTCATCCGCCTTGCTCTCGGATTTCCGCCTCTGGCGAATAAGCCTGGCTGCCTCTGAACCGCCAAGGCGCGCCCATGGGGGGTGGTCTCGCCTCCGAAGCGCTTCGATCTTGGCCAGCGTCTCTTCAGAGAGAATCTCTTTTCGCACGAGGGCTTGGGCAGCGGGGATTCTATGGGCACTCTCTCGATCCTCAAGGTCCGCGAGGAGCTCTGCCTCCGGCCTTCGCCAGAGGAGATCGCCCAAGGTTGAAGCCGCCGAGCTGCGAACGGAGTTTCCGCTATCTCTAAGAGATTCGACGAGAAGTTCGATGACTTGCTCCTCTGAGATGTCGACCTCGCCCAACGCCCTCACAGCAGTGCTGCGGATGTAGCTTCGGTCATCTCTGAGAGCTTCAACAAGAGATTCGATTGAACCGGCTACTCGCGTGTCGACCTTTCCTAATGCCCTCACTGCGGAAGCTTGGGTGACGAAGTTGACGTCTCCGGTCGCTTCGATAAGTACTTCGATGACGCGCTCTTCTGTTGCGCCGATCTCGCCCAACGCGCTCGCGGCAGAACTGCGAACTGAGCTGTCGTTGTCTCGGAGGGCTTTCATGAGTGGATCTATGAGGCGCTCTTCTGGTGCGCCAAACCCGCCCAACACGCGCGCCGCAGCACGGCGAACGGAGCTGTCGCTATCTCCGAGGGCTTCGAGGAATGTTTCAATCAATAGGTCTTCAGCCGTGCCGAGCACTCTTAACGCCGAGGCCGCATGGAAACGAACTCGGCTGTCGTGGTCTCGGAGGGTAATGAGTAAGCTGTCTGTCACCCGTCCATCTGCGTTGCCGACTTGACCTAACGCGCTCGCAGCATAACGACGGACGGAGCTATCGTTATCTCTGAGAGCCGTGAGGAGGGCGACGATGACCCGATCGTCAGCATTGTCCAGCTTGCTCAGCACCCATGCTGCGCGACTGCGGATGGAGTTGTCGTTGTCTCGAAGGAGATTGAGCAGGCTATCGACAACGTGCTCATTTGCTTTTCCGAGCTGGCCCAAGGCCCATCCCACAGCCCCGCGGACGGCAACATCCGTATCCCGGAGAGCTTCGAGTAGGTTACCGATCACCTGCTCATCTACCTTGCCGAATTTGCCCAACGCCATCGCAGCGTAACGGCGGACGAAGTCGTCGTCGTCTCCGAGAGCTTGGAGGAGAGGGCCGATTGTCCGCTTATCCGCCTTGCCGTGTTCGCGTAATGCCGCTGCAGCAGCACGGCGGACGTCATTGTTCGTATCCTGGAGAGCTTCGAGAAGCGAATCGATTACCTGCTCACCCGTGCCGACTTCGGCGAACATTGTAATCGCTGAACTGCGGATGTCGGGATCGTTGTCGGAAAGGGCTTCAAGTAGCGCTTCCATGCCCTGCCCATCATGGCCTAGGTCGAATAGAAAACGTGCTGCGGCCGCTCGATTCAGTTTCCTGCTCAGCAGTTCCCATTCGTCGTTAGCCAATAGTCCCAGTCGCAGCCGTGAGCGGACTGCGTTGCGGGTCTCTAGGTCGCTCAAATCGGGCAGAAACAAACCGGTGGTGCCAATTTCCGAAAAGATTTTCACTCCGAACGGTCTGCCTCGCTCGATCGCGATCTCCTCCAACTGGTCGTCGTATTGCTGAGGCGTTAGGACGGCATACACCGTTGCATACGAGACCCCAATGTAGATCAACAAGGCAGCGAACAGGACCATGCCGGGGATAGCCACCAACCAGAGCCGTCGTTTCGCCAGACGCGCCTCGCGCTCGGCCAGCCAATCGCTGATGGCACCCACCAGGTAGTCGTGACGCAGCTCATACCAGACAGTGCCGCTGCCCGGTTCCCAACGCAGAATCTTGTTGTCTGCCAGCGAATTCAGCAGATCTTCCAGCGCGATCAGAGACCGCCAACCCACTGCGTCGGCCAAGTCTTCGGACGACCGAAAACGTTTGGTGCCGTCAGGAGTCTTGAGGGCGTCGAACACCCGGGTCATCAGACGGTGACGGGAGAGCGGAATGGACCCCAGCCGTCGTGCCAAGTCATCGGCGAGGATCTTCTCGGCGCCGCCGCAGGCATTGTAGGTGCTGGTGTTTATCCAAATTTCTGGTGTTCTCCGTTGCCACAAATACTGGCAAACGACCTGGAGCTTGATCGGCTCCACGGTGGACGCGCCAGCCGCCAAGTCGTCGAAGATCCGCTCGGCAAGATCCTGGTCGATCGCACCGCCGACGACCTGGAGCGGACCCTCGATGGCACGCACGCTCTGCTGTTTCGTGAACCGTTCCAGGCGAACATTGGCGTTGTGGTGAAAGATCGATGGGATGGCGCTGCGCAGCTCGTGTAGACGGGCGAAATAATCCTCACGCAGGGACAGCACGATGTAGACGGGAAGCTCGGTGTTGTAGCGCACCTGCGCCAGCGCTTCGATGAACGTCGTCCGCAGCTCCTCCTGATCTTGGTAGACGACGAAGAACTCTTCGAACTGATCCAAGAAGATCACCATCGGCTTGCCGGCGGTGTCGGTTGCCGTCTTCAGCGATTCGACAAGATCCACCCGGCCATCGTCCTCGAGGTCCAGGCGCTCGGCGACCGCTTTCTGGATCGAACGGATCGGATTTTCGCCCAGGCGAGTGTAAACCGTGGAGTAGCCGAGCTTCTCGAGCTCCGGACGGACGCCAGCGTTGATCAGCGAGCTCTTGCCCGAGCCCGAGGGGGAGATCAGCTCCAGCTAACGCGCCGAGACGATCTCGCCGACCGTCTTCTGGATCTCGCGCTCACGGCCGAAGAAGAGATCCGCATCCTCGAAACGGTAGTAATCGAGATACTTGTAGGGCTCTCGCACGGCGTCCCCCGGCTGCTTGGAATCGGTGCTCATCGGCGTGCGATCCCCAGACTTGGAATCTCGAGGTCATAAACGTCGGCCAGGCGCACCGCGAAGTCGGTCAAGTCCTCTTCGATCACGGTCACGTTGCGACTCGACCAGTAGTCTTGGTCGAAGGCCGATGCGTCTTTCACCAGGGCATACGATTTGTTGCCGACGCGACTGCCCGCTTGCTTCGACAGCAGGCCTTCCCAGATCACCTGGAAATTCCAGTCGTTCAAGCTGTAGCCCAGAAATAGGAGGTGGCGGCGCGGTAGCCAGGTCTTGCGGAAATAATCGGGGATCCCGCGATCAGGATCGGTGAGCTGGGTCAGGTATCGAATGTAGTCCGACTGGGTGACGACCACGCTGTCCGGCTCCTCGAGGGTGCCGTGCATCTTGTGGAGCACCAGCCGTCCACCTGCGAACTCGTGCTCTTCTATAGGACCCTCGAAGTGGCCGGTTCTGGAATTTTTCGGATTGTGGACATGTCGGGTCAGCGGGCGTTGGTAGCGTCGGACCTCTTGCTCGAGCAGGTCGTCGTAGTTCGAGCTGATCGCGATGCGGATTTGCTGGAGCTGCGCCAAGACGGTGTGGATGGGGCGTGGATCACACGGCGGCAGATGCTCTTGCAGCTCCTGCACGAGCTGGTTGCGGTTGCCACTCTTGGTGTAGAGGAAATACTCCGTCACCCTCGCCAAGTCGGTCGGTGAGCCGTTGCAGTAGCCACAGCGCTCGGCGATCGTTTTGGCGAGCTGGCTGCCGACAGGCAGCCCGGGGACCTCGTTACCGTCTGGATCCTGGTAACTGGCGGACGCACCGGCGCCGAGAAACGCCAGGCAAGTGCCGTCGTCGATGGTGGTGCGGATGAGCTGGAACAGCTGATCTTCCATCGGCGGTGGTGCGCTTGGGCGCTGCCTCCCAGAATCCAGTTAACGGTAGGTGAGGTACGGTTCTATGATCATGATGGGACTAGATCTCATGATAGCGCTGGGGTCGGCGTCGCTTCAAGGCGGCTCCGCTTCGAGGGGATTTGGGAGATGCAAAATCACCTCGACGAGGCTCGCCGAGTCGTATGTGCAAGCGGAATTCGTTTCGACGAGGCCCGCCAGGTCGTCTATGCAAGCGCACAAGTGGTTCGACGAGGCCCGCCAGGTCGTATGTGCAAGCGCTAATCGCCTCGACGCGGCTCGTCGAGTCGTATGTGCAAACGCACAAGTGGTTTGACGCGGCTCGTCGAGTCGTATGTGCAAACGCACAAGTGGTTTGGCGAGGCCCGTCGAGTCGTATGTGCAAACGCACAAGTGGTTTGGCGAGGCTCCTCGAGTCGTATGTGCAAACGCACAAGTGGCCTGACAGGGGTGTTTCGGGGCGTTTTTTACAGGAATCTCGAGTGCCACGAAACGCTTTGTTTTTAGAGAGTTACTGATAATAGAGATCTCAGTCTGAGTAGAAAATTTCTGCAAATTGCACTGAAAACAGAATTTATGCTCTATAATGATGCGGTCGCTGGCGTGATTCGCGATACATCCCTGGCACCAACGGTGCTCGGCGCGCAGAGTACCGCGAGGGTCATCGTGAGGAGCGCCAAAATCTTGCGACTTGGAGGTTCGTAATGGGTAAGAAACTGAAAAAGATGGTTATGAAGAGGAAAGGACTCTGCGACTTCGTCGTCGGCGCGACGAAGGTGCAGGGACCGGAGATCGGGCGCTCTCTGAGAGAGTACCTGGCTCCGGTTCTCGGAGTCGAGGAGACGCTGCCCGACCTGGAGTTGCCGCTGGTGCTGCTCGGCCGCAAGCTGAGTAGCTATGGCGAAGCGCTGGTCGAGGCAGATCAAGAATACTTCGAAGCCCTCGCGAAGTTGGCCGAGACCCAGGCCAGCGCGGAATCGCTGTCGGGACTGCTCAAAGGCAAGGTATTGAGCCTACGCTCGACGTGCCAAGGCCTGTTGGGTGACGACAGTGTTGAAGCGTTGGCGCTCGATTTCAACGTCGCGCGGGATCGTGATGCTCTCGGCATGCTGCGTCTGGGTGAGATGATTCTGGATCGCATCCGGAATTCCCATATCGAGCTTGTCCCCAGACATTGGGTGAGCTCGCCGTTGGATCGGGAAGCCTTGGCGCAGGAGCTCGAGATCGAGGTCGGTGGGCTGCGGCAAGCCGTGCAGCGGTTTGTCGCTTTTCAGAAGCAAGCCGACACCGCCAAGGTCCGCAAGGACCAGGCGATGGAGGAATTCGATCGTCAGTACGGGCGCATCGCGCGTGTGCTGGAGGCCTTTTTCTTCATCGTCGACGAGGTCGAGCTTGCGGGGCGCATCCGTCCTACCGCGCGCCGACTCCGCCAAGGCGTTGAGGAGGAAGACGGGACCGCGTCGGGAGACGCGTCAGAGACCGCGTCGGGAGACGCGTCAGAGACGTCCGATGCTGAAGCTGTCGTGGTTTCTGAAGCGACCGTCAGCAAGACGCCAGCCGGTGTAACGCTAGACGGTGCAACCGCCTAAACGGCAACGGCCTCTAGCGTCGACTCGTGATCCGTCTTCGCCCCTTCCGAGTCATCGGGAGGGGCGTTTTTACGCCTTATAGGATGAGGTAGACGGTTCCAAACTCGACGACGCCCAGATTGCCTCAGTCGAGCGGCAGCCCAGTATCAATGCTGCGGACCGGTGGACACTGGGATCGCAGTCGAGTACAGCGTGACAGGCGCCGCGCTTGAAGCTACGATGGCCGTCTCAGGCCGGCCCCGTCACCACCCTACCCGAGCTCCTGGGTTAAAGCCGGCGGATGAAAACCCTTGGAAGAAACCCAACTCCGCTACCGTCATTTTTTGCTGCTCTGGCTCGGCCAATTCGTCTCTAGCTTCGGCACCGCGCTGACCAGCTTCGCGGTCGGCGTGTGGGTCTATCAGCAGACGGGGTCAACCACCAAGCTGGGCTTCACACTGTTTTCGGCGAGCTTGCCGGCGGTGCTCAGCGCACCTTTGATCGGCTCGTTGATCGACCGCCATGACCGTCGCCAGGTCTTGCTTCTCAGCAATCTCGGGGCATTTGCCGGCATCGGCGTGCTCACGCTGCTCTTCGCGGTGAAGGAGCCGGGGTTGGTGGTGATCTGTCTCATGCTTGCCGTGGTGGCCGTCTTCCGGACGGCGCAATGGGCGACTTTCAGCGCGCTGATCGCCTTTCTCGTGCCAACCGAGCGTCTCGGAAAGGCCAATGGACTGGTGGAGCTCGGGCGTTCGTTGTCTGAAATCGGCGCACCGATCTTGGCAGGATTCATGCTGACGCGGCTGGAGATCTCGAAGATCCTGGCGATCGATACCGCGACCTATTTTTTCGCCGTGCTGATCCTTTGGCGACTCCGATTCCGGGACGTCGTGGGAAAGGACGGGCCTCGCCGGAAGACCCTGGCCGGCGAGGTGTGGGAAGGTTTCCGCTATATCTGGGAACGGTCTGGGCTGTGGACCTTATTGATCCTTTTTGCCTCGGTGAATTTCATCGCCTCCGTTTTGCAAGTCATCATGACGCCTTTTGTGCTCAGCATGGCGACGGCGCAGGAGCTCGGTTTGGTGATGGGCATCGGCAGCGGCGGAATGGTGCTCGGCGGCTTGGCGATCAGCTTCTGGGGGGTGCCGCAGCGTAAGATCCCTTGGATTCTCTCCCTCTTGGCGCTGCAAGCGGCGACGCTGATCGTGATGGGCATCGCACCTGGGGTGGTCACCGCGACTTGCTGCCTTTTCGTGTACATGACGCTGTTTCCCATCATCAGTGGCATGAGCGCGGTGATTTGGCAAACGCAGACGGAGCGGAGCTATCACGGCAGGATTTTCTCGATCCGCCGGACGATCGCGACGGCGACCGTGCCAGCAGCCTACCTACTCAGCGGGCCACTAGGGGACTATTTCGCCGGTCGCTTTGCGCCGAACCTGTGGGGTGGCGCCGAGGTTCCTCCGGAGGCGCGAGGGCTCGGTTTACTTTTTCTGTTGTTCGGCGGATTGGCTTTGCTCTTTGTCCTGGGTGCTGCCGGAAGGAGAGCGCTCCATGAAGTCGAGACTCCATCTCCGAGCACCGATCTTTAGCTAGAGCTAGCAGCTAGGGTGCATCCAACAATGACCCCCTGCCGGTCGCGCTGATGGGCTGCGCGCAGCGCTGCGTAACTCGCCTTGGCAGCGTCGAGTCTTCTAACGTCATTTTTTACAATGTTTTGAGAGCTAGCTACTTGTGTTCTGCTCAAACATACTCGCCTGTGCTCGCTCCACCAGCGCGACCTCACCGTCGGAACTGGTGGCGATTCTTGGACATGGCCTTCCGCAGCTCGAGCGCCAAAACTCGCACCTCCGGCTCGCGCATCATTTGTTGATGATCTCCCGGCACTTCGACCGCGACGACCCTAGCGACAAGCTGCGACCATCCCAGGTCGTCGGGTAAACCGGGCGGACGCGTCCGGGCGACGAAAAGGCGGATCGACAGATCGCTGGTGCGCGGAGAGTAGGCCAGCAACTTTTCGAGATGCGACCGTTGGAGACGGAACGCCTGTCGCATCGTTTCGAGATCAAAATCCGGGGGCAAAACCTTGTGCTCGATAGCGTGGCGCCAGATCCGTTCTTGCAGTTGATCTTCCGGCAGCTTGCTCCACTGCTCTTGCTGTGCCGAGGGCAGTCCGAGCTCTCGGAGCAAAGCGGTGGCCCCCAACTTCTCGTTGGCCTGCTCTCCCCGAGCCGCCCTCTCTTCTCGGGCCCAGGCCAGCCGTGCGGGACCGCCGTCGATCAAGGCCAAAAAAGCGATGTCTTCCCCCGCGGAGCGCAGCTGGCAGGCCATTTCATAGGCGATCATCGCTCCCATTGACCAACCTCCCAGATGATAGGGCCCGGTGGGCTGCACCTGACGAAGCTCATCGATGTATCGCTCGGCCATCGCTTCGATGGTCGAAACGGTTTGTTCGGGATCCTCGAGGCCTGGATCTTGGATGCCGTAGAAGGCCCCGGGAAGATCGAGTCGGCGCGCCAGATCGCTGTAGCCGAAGAGCATTCCGCCAGCCGGATGGACGCAAAAGAAGGGCGGAGCGTCGGCGGTCGAACCGGGACGCAAGATCTGTAGCGACGCGGCCGCCGGCGAGCCTCCCGGGTTGCCCGGCGCATTAATGATCTGTGACGCCAAGGCGCTGAGGGACGGGTGTGAGAAGAGCGTCGCAAACGGTAAACGCACGCCAAACTCGCGATCGATCCTGGCGATCAAGCCCACCGCTAGCAGGGAATGTCCGCCGAGGGCGAAAAAATTACCCTGGCGTCCAACCTGAGGAAGCTCCAAGAGGTCACTCCAGATCTCAGCGAGCCGTTTTTCAATGGGGCCTCGAGGCGGCTCGGAGGTCGTGTCGCCGGTTGGGTCGTCGGAGGTCTCAAGGTTGAGCTCCAGCAGCGCCTGACGATCGACCTTTGCCGTTGCGGTGAGCGGCAGAGCGTCCAAGACGTGGAAGGCAGCCGGCACCATGTAGGCGGGCAGACGCTCGCCGAGCCAAGCACGAAGATCCTGATTCCACCCCTGGCCCGGACCCTGGCCAGTGAGATCCCCGAGGGTCAGAAAGGCGACGAGGCGGTGGCCTTGTGCGACCACCGCAACCTGTTCGACTTGCCCGTGGCGAGCCAGGACCGCTTCGATCTCGCCGGGCTCAACGCGGAAACCCCGCACCTGTACCTGACGATCCGTGCGCCCGGCAAAGGCAACCTCGCCGGCCGGCAGGTAGCGCCCGAGATCGCCGCTACGATAGACCCGCTCGCCTGCTTGGAGGGAAAGCCCACAAGGGACGTAGCGCCGCGCCGTCAGCGCCGGATCGCCCAGATAGCCGACTGAGAGATGCGGGCTGCGCACATGGATCTCGCCGACTTCGCCGATGCCGGCGAGACTGCCGGCCGGATTGAGAACCAGGAGATCAACGTCGCGCATGCCGCGGCCCAGGGGGAGGATCTCGGCCCGCGTCTCGGCCAGCATCTCGAGTCGTGCCTCGCGCGTCCCGGACGCGACGTGAAAGCTCACCGCGCGCTGGGTCTCCGTCGAACCATAGAGGTTGACGATCTGCGCCCGCGGAGCGAGAGCCTGTAAGGCCTCGACATCCCGCCGGGTCAAGGCCTCCCCGACCAGAAAAACACAGCGCAGGGCGGGCAGCAGAGCTTGCGCATGCTCGGTGATCACCTGAGCGAGGGCCGGCGTCAGATGACTGAGAGAGATGCGCTGACTCGCCATCCAAGCGGCAGCATATCCCGGTTCGAGGCGCTGCTCGGGATCGGGGAAGACGGCAACCGCGCCCAGGCAAAGCGGTGTGAAGAGGTCGCGCTGCAAAGGATCGTGCGACAGCCCCGAGAGCACGCTGACCCGGTCGCTCGGACCGTGCTGAAAACGCTCCGCCTGCCAGGCGAGAAAATGCGTCAATGGACCGTGGCGCCCGATCACGCCTTTGGGAACGCCGGTGGAGCCGGAGGTAAAGGTCAGGATGGCGGGGTCGTCAGCGCCGAGGGGGAGATCGATCGGAGCCTCGCAGGCCTCTGAGGCTTTTGTGGCAGATACCGCGAGGGTCTCGCCGTCGATTTTGACCATGGCGTGGGGCTGCGCTGTGCGCAAGATATGCTCGAGACGAGCCGCGGGCAGGTCGGGATCTAAAATCGTGACCACCGCGCCGGCGCGCAGCACGCCGAGGACGGCGACGCCGAGAGCCGCGTTGCGCCGGGCGAGAACCGCCACGACCGCGCCGTGCCCGCCGCCGTGCCCGCCGCCGTGCCCGACGCCGTGCCGGCGCAGGCGGCGCGCCAGCTCGGCGCTGTCACGCGCCGTCCGGGCGTAGCTCAAGGCTACCCGCGGATCGCAGAGCGCGATCTTATCGGGATGCTGCTTCGCCCGGCGGAGGAAAAGCTCCGGCACGCTGCCCACGAAGGCGTCGTTCTGCGGGCTCGGGAGATTTCCCAAGGCGCGTCGCGCGGGCTCGCTGAGCAGGCTGATCTGATCGATCGGGATCGTCGGATCGTCGGTGACCTGACGCAGCACCAGCTCGAATTGACGCGCCAGCTCGGCGATCCGCTCATCGCCAAAAAGATCTCGGCGATAGACCAGATTCAGGGCGATCGCGCCCTCTTCGCCCTCGCCGGCATAAACCGTCAGATCGAATTTCGATTCCACTCCGGGAGGATCCAAGGCTTCGATCTCAAACCCCGCATCGCTGAGAAGCTCTTCGCTCGCCACCGGCGGTAGATTGAGCATATTGAAGAAAATCTGGAAGAGGGGCGTGCGGGAAAGATCACGTTCCGGCGCGATCTCTTCGAGGATCCGCTCGAAAGGCAACTCTTGGTGGGCGTAAGCTCCCAAGGCATGTTCCCGCACCCGCTCGAGGATGTCTTCGAAACTCGGTCGCGCGTCGAAACGCGGTCGCGAGTCGAGACCCGGTCGCACGTCGAAACGCGTCCGCAGCACCAGGGTATTGAGAAAGCAGCCGAGCAGATTCTCGACCTCGGCCCGTTGACGCCCGGCGATCGGCGTGCCCACCAGGATGTCGCGCGCGCCGCTCAGCCGGGAGAGAACAACTTTGAAGGCGGCCAGCAGAACCATGAAGAGGGTGGCGCCACGTCCGCGAGCGAGTCGACGCAGATCACCGCCAAGCTCGGCGTCGAGACGGTGCAGGCACGACGCTCCGCGGTGACTCGCCACCGGCGGACGCTGGTGATCGGTGGGCAGATCGAGGGCCGAAGGCGGCGCCTTCAAGGCCTCGCGCCACCAGTCCAGCTCCACCCTGCCCGCTTCTCCTGCCAGCCGACGGCGCTGCGCGAGGGCATGGTCGGCATATTGTTGCGGCAGCGGCGGCAAACACAGCTCCTGGCCGCGGACCACAGCGAGGTAGGCCGTCAGGACCTCCCGCAACATCAAGCTCATCGACCAACCATCACTCACGATATGGTGGACGCAGTGCAACAAAACGTGATCTTGTGTTGCGCTGTCCGGGGCTTCGAGCCGGAGTAAGCCGACCCGCAGCAGGGGCGCCCGGAGCAGATCGAAACAACGCCGCCCGTGTTCGAGTTGCCGCTGCCGGACCTCAGCCTCGCGGTCCGGGGTTGCAAGGCGACTGAGGTCAATGAGTGGGAGATTGATCTCGACCCGCGGAGCGATCCGCTGGCAGGGCTCGCCATTGTCCTGCGCGGGGAAGGTGGTGCGGAGGATCTCATGGCGCGCCGGGAGCAGATTGAACGCGACGCGCAAAGCCTCGGGCTCGAGGGCGCCGCGCCAGCGCAAGGCAAAACGCATGTTGAGGCTCGAAGCCCCGCCGTCTTCGAAGCGGTCGAGAAACCACAGACGGTATTGTGCCCACGACAGGGGAAGAATCGACGGCCGCTCCGGCGTCTGCGCTTCTTCCTCGACGATTTGCCCCGAGGGGGTCTGCCGCAAGCTCTCGCCGAGGAACCGCGCCAAGCCGGCGACCGTCGGATCCTCGAACAGCGCGCGCACCGGCAACTCCACTCGAAAGTTGTCGCGGATCCGTGAGACCACCCGAGTGGCGAGCAGCGAATGTCCGCCGAGGGCAAAAAAATTGTCGTGAATGCCAACTTCGCCCCGCTGCAAAACGCTCGCCCAGAAACCGGCGAGGATTTCTTCCAGAGCGTCGCGCGGGGCGTCGCCTAGGTCCTCCCCAGACGAGGCCTCCCCAAGCGCGGCGTTGCCAGCACCCTTCGCCATCTCTTCTCGCACCCTGTCCAGGATGGCCCCGCGATCTGTCTTACCGTTGACCGTGATCGGCATGCTGTCGACGAAGACCCAAACGCCCGGCGCCATGTGCTCGGGTAAGCTCTGCAGCAGAAAGTCTCTCAGATCCGCCGCGACGGGCCTGTCTCCCGTCGGGCACACAGCCGCCGCCAGACGTGTGTCGCCGTCCGCGGACACCACGACGACGCATGCGTCCGCCACCTGCTCGTGGCTGATCAAACGCGCCTCGATCTCCCCGAGCTCGATACGAAATCCCCGCACTTTGACCTGATGGTCGAGGCGCCCCAAGAAGCTCAAACGCCCTTCGCCGGACCAGTGGGTCAAATCACCGCTACGGTACAAACGCGCTCCGGGCTCACCGCTGAAGGGATCGGCAACAAACCGTGCCGCGCTCAGCGCCGGACGCCGCAAATAGCCTCGGGCCACACCGCCGCCGCCGATGACAAGCTCTCCGGGAACCCCCGGGGGGAGCAGCTGCAGGAAGCGGTCGGTGACGTGAACCCGGACATTGGCGATTGCGGTCCCGATCGTTGGAGCGTCCGCGGCCTCCGGATCGAGCGGCTCGCTCATCGTGGCGCAGACGGTGTTTTCGGTTGGGCCGTAGGCATTGTGCAAGTGGCGCCTCGTGGACCATCTGGCCGCCAGGTCCCGCGGGCAGGCCTCCCCGGCGACCAGCAGGGTCGAGACGGAGGCGAGGCTGCCAGCGGGCATCACCGCAAGGGCGGTGGGAGTCATCGTGAGATGCGTGATCCGACGTTCGTCGCAGAGCCGAGCGAGCTCGAGACCCGGAAGCAACCGGTCGCGGGGCAGCAGTTCGAGGGCGGCCCCCGCACAGAGGGCCATGAAGATCTCCGAGATGGAGGCGTCGAAGTTTGTCGAAGCGAGCTGCAGAATCCGGCTCTCCCGGTCCAGTTCCATCCGAGCCCTTTGGGCCCCGACCAGGTTGCTCAGACCGCCATGGCAAACGACAACCCCTTTCGGCCGTCCGGTGGAGCCCGAGGTATAAATGACATAAGCCGCCTGATGCCGAGACAGCCGTGCGGCGATCCTTTGTGCCTCGGTCTCCTGCGCCACGGCCTCTTGCGCCACGGTCTCTTGCGCCACGGCCTCTTGCACCTCGGCGGACCCCGCGTTCTCGTCGAACAGGATCCGCCGACAGCCGGCGAGCCCGCGGGGAAAGCGCTCCTCGAGCGCTAGGGTTGTCAGCACCAAGGAGCAGGCGCTGTCTTCCACCATGAATCTCAGGCGCTCCTCGGGATATTCCGGATCGAGGGGAAGATAGGCCGCCCCACTCTTCAAGATCGCCAGGAGGGCCACGATTAGGCTCGGGGAACGCTCCAGAAACACACCGACAACCTCCGGCCCGTTGGCGCCTTCCCAGCGGGTGACGCCCCAGCCGAAGAGCTCGTGCGCCAGCCGGTCGCTGTGCCGGTCGAGCTCGCCATAGGTGAGGGTCTCGCGGCTCGACGCCACGGCGATGGCGTCGGGGTTTTGCAAAGCCCACGCGCGAACCAGGCGATGGACGGGCTCGGTGAGCTCGAGGGTGTCGGCGATCTCGTTGAAGGTCACCAGCACCTCGCGCTCTTGCGCCTCGGTGAGGAAGGAGAGCAGGTGCGGCTTTTTCTCCGGATGCTCGGCAAAGCCGCGCAGCAGTTGCAGGTAGGACGCGGCCAAGGACTCGATCAGGTCTCGATCGAAGAGGTCCGGGTTGTAAACCAGCTCGCCGGAGATCTCGTCCTCGAAGTCGAGGAGGCTCAGGGTGAGGTCGAATCTGGCGGCGACGGACTCTTGACGCCACGGGGTGACAGTGAGGCCCGGAAGCTCGAAATGGTCCTTGGGAGAGCTTTGCAGCGCGAACATCACCTGGAAGATCGGCGAGCGGCTGGGGTCGCGCACCGGATTTAGCGCCTCGACCAGCTTCTCGAAGGGTAAGTCTTGATGGGCGAAGGCGTCGAGAGCCGTCTCGCGCGTCTCGGCGATCCGTTCCCCAACCGTCGCCTTTGTTCCCAACCGATTGCGCAGAACGAGGGTATTGGCGAAAAAGCCGAGGAGTGATTCCAGTTCGGCGTAACGTCGGTTGGCCACGGGGGTGCCGACGTGGACCTCGCGGGCTCCACCGTAGCGGCCCAACAGCTCGGCAAAGGCCGCTTCGAGCACCAGAAAAAGGGTGGCCCGGGTCTGCCGCGCCAAGCGCCGGAGGGCTCCGGCCAGCTCCGGGTCGAGGCGCAAGTGCAGGCGCTCGCCGCCAAAGGTCTGCGTCGCGGGACGAGGACCGCGGGTGGGCAGGTCCAAAGATTGGGGCCCATCCTCCAATTGCCGCACCCAATAGTCCAGCTGCAAGCGCAATGCCTCGCCTTGCAACCAGCCGCGTTGCCAGATCGCAAAATCCGCGTATTGCAAAGGGGGCTCCGCGAGGGGCGCATCAACACACGGCTCGAGAGCTGTCGGCTCGCGAGTTACCGATTCGAGCAGAGCTCTGTAGAGCACCTGCAGCTCGCGACGCAGAATCCCCATCGACCAGCCGTCGGAGACGATGTGGTGCATGTTCACCAACACGAGATAGTCGTCTTCGCCGAGGCACAACAAGCGCGCGCGAAAGAGTGGCCCGCGCTCCAACACGAAGGGCAAAGCCGCATCCTCTTCGGACAGCCGAGAAGCCTCGGTCTCGGCCTCGGCTACCGTCAACCCGGAAAGATCGTGGACACCGAGGCGGAAATCGGGATCGCAGGTGACCTGGCTCGCCTCGCCGCCGGTCTCGACGAAGCGGGTGCGCAGAATTTCATGGCGGCGAACGATCCACCCAAAGGCCCGTTCGAGAGCTGCGACCTCGAGCTCCCCGGTGAGGCGAAAGGCCCCCGGCATGTTGTAGGCCGGGGAGCCGCCTTCCAGGCGATCGAGGATCCAAAGCCGCTCCTGCGCGAAGGAAAGCGGCAGCGGCGCCGAGCGCTCGCTCGGCCGCGGTGGATCCAAAATCCCCCCTTGTCGGCGCAAGCCCGGCAGGCAGGCCGCCAACGCGGCGAGGGTGCGCCGGGCAAAAATTTCTTTCAGCGGCAGCTCGACGACGAAGGTCTTGCGCACCAGAGCAGCCAGACGTGTCGCCGCCAGGCTGTGGCCCCCCGATTCGAAGAAATCAGACTCCACCCCCACTCGCGAGGCGTCCAGATCGAGCACCTCGGCCCACAGGCCGCGGAGCATCTCTTCTTCGGGGGTGCGCGGGGCCGTCACGTTCTCGGCGTCCGTCGACGGGGAGTTTCGGGTCAGCTCCAGGACCGCCCGACGATCGATTTTGCCGCCAGCCGTGATCGGCAAGTCGTCCACGAAGAGGTAGGCGTTCGGCACCATGTAGTCCGGCAAGCTCCGCGCCAGGAAATCTCTCAACTGTGTTGCCGTCGGCTTCTCGCGCACGGATTTCACCGCCGCGAAGAGCCGTCCGCCGCCGGCCGCATCCACGGCGACGCAGGCGCTCGTCACCAGCTCATGACTCGCCAGCCGCGCCTCGATCTCGCCGGGCTCGACGCGGAAACCGCGCACCTGCACTTGACGGTCGACGCGTCCGACAAAGGCAGCCTCACCCTTCGGGAGATAACGCCCGAGGTCGCCGGTGCGATAGACCCGCTCCCCCGGCTCGAGAGCAAGCCGGCAGGGAACGAAACACCGCGCCGTGAGCGCCGGATCGCCCAAATAGCCGCGGGCCAGGTGCGGGCTGCGGACGTGGATCTCGCCCAACTCGCCAATGCCAGCAAGCTGCCCCGCGGCGCTCAAAATCAACAGCTCGGCACCCGGCATGCCGCGGCCCAAGGGCAGGATCTCGGGCTGGTTCTCGCGGCCTGCACTTGCCGTGGGATCACTGGCCCGGTGATAGCTCAAGGCGCGCTGGGTTTCCGTCGCGCCGTAAAGGTTGACTACCTCGGCGCTCGGAGCGAGGGCACGCAAGGCCTTCACATCGCGGCGCGTCAGGGCCTCCCCCACCAGGAAGAGGCACCGCAGCGTGGCAAGCGCAGCAGGCGCATGCTCGTGGATCACCTGCCCGAGGGCGGGGGTCAAATTGCTCAGTGTGATGCGTTTCCGTGCCATCCAACCGGCCAGATATCCGGGTCTGAGACGCTGCTCGGGATCGGGGAAGACGGCGACTCCGCCGAGGAAAAACGGCGTGAAGAGATCGCGCTGCAAAGGATCGTGGGAGAGCCCCGAAAGCACGCTGACTCTCTCATCCGGGCCATGCCCAAAATGCTCCGCTTGCCAGGGGAGAAAGTGGGTCAGAGCTCCGTGGCGTCCCATCACGCCTTTGGGAACGCCGGTGGAGCCCGATGTGAAGGTCAAGACGGCGGCGTCGTCCGCGGTGAGGGGGAGATCGATCGCAGTCTCGCAGGCCTCTAAGGTTTCTGTGGAAGATGCCTCGAGCGCCTGGCCGTCGATTTCTACCACGGCCCGGGGTTGTGCCAGCCGCAGCATCTCCTCACGCCGAGCTTCGGGCAGACTGGGGTCCACGATCACGACCACCCCGCCGGCACGCAGCACACCGAGGACGGCGACGCCCAGGGCCGCGTTGCGTCGGGCGAGAATCGCCACCGCCGCGCCGCGATCGACGCCGAGCCGGCGCAGGCGGCACGCCAGCTCGCCGCTCTCCCGCGCCACCTGGGCATGGCTGAGGGTCGTGGACGGATCCTGGAGCGCGATCTTGTCAGGATGCTCCTTCGCCCGGCGCAGGAAAATCTCCGGCACACTGCCGACGAAAGTGTCGCTCTGCGCCCTCGGGAGATCTCCCAAGGCACGTCGTGCCGGCTCGCTGAGCAAGCTGATCTGATCGATCGGGATCGTCGGATCGCCAGCCACCTGATGCAGCACCAGCTCGAATTGACGCGCCAGCTCAGCCATCCGCCCACGGCCGAAAAGATCGCGGCGATAGACCAGATGCAACGCGATGGCGCCCTCTTCGCGCTGCTGTTCGCGCTCAGTGAGATAGAACGTCAGATCAAATTTGGATTCCACTTCGGGGGGATCCAAGATTTCGATGTCAAAACCCGCGTTCCGGAGCAGCTCCTGCCCTTCCACCGGAGGTAGATTGAGCATATTGAAGAAGACCTGGAAGAGGGGCGTGCGGGAAAGATCACGCTCTGGCGCGATCTCTTCGAGGATTCGCTCGAAGGGCAGTTCTTGGTGGGCGTACGCTCCCAAGGCATGTTCCCGCACCTGGTCGAGGATGTCTTCGAAGCTCGGTCCCGCGTCGGAACGCATCTCGAAACTCGGTCGCGAGTCGAAACGCGTCCGCAGCACCAGGGTGTTGAGAAAACAGCCGAGCAAGTTTTCGACCTCGGCTCGTTGACGCCCGGCGATCGGTGTACCCACCAGGATGTCGCGCGCTCCGCTCAGTCGGGAGAGCACAACTTTGAAGGCGGCCAGTAGAACCATGAAGAGGGTGGCGCCGCGTCCACGAGCGAGTCGGCGCAGGTCGCCGCCAAGCTCTGCGTCGAAACGGCGCAGCAATATCTCTCCGCGATGACTCGCCACCGGCGGACGCCGGTGGTCGGTAGGCAGATCGAGGGCCGAGGGTGGCGCCTTCAAGGTCTCGCGCCACCAGTCCAGCTCCACCCTGCCCGCTTCTCCTGCCAGCCGACGGCGCTGCGCGACGGCATGGTCGGCATATTGTTGGGGCAGCATCGGCAGGGACAACTCCTGGCCGCGGACCACAGCGAGGTAGGCCGTCAGGACCTCGCGCAACATCAAGCTCATCGACCAGCCATCACTCACGATGTGGTGGACGCAGTGCAGCAAGACGTGATCTTGTGTTTTGCTGTCCGGTGCTTCGAGCCGGAGCAAGCCGACCCGCAGCAGGGGCGCCCGGAGCAGGTCAAAACAATGCCGTCCGTGTTCGATTTGCCGCCGCCGGACCTCAGCCTCGCGGTCCGGGGCTGCAAGGCGACTGAGGTCAATGATAGGGAGATCGATCTCGACCCGCGGCGCGATCCGCTGGCAGGGCTCGCCGTCGTCCCGTGCCGGGAAGGTGGTGCGGAGGATCTCGTGGCGCGACGGGAGAAGATTGAACGCGACGCGCAAAACCTCGGGCTCGAGAGCGCCGCGCCAGCGCAAAGCGGAATGCATGTTGAGGCTCGAGGCTGCTCCGTCTTCGAAGCGGTCGAGAAACCACAGGCGGTATTGTGCCCACGACAATGGCAGAATCGACGGACGCTCTGACGCCTGCGCTTCTTCCTCGACGATTTGCTCCGAGGGGGTCTGCCGCAAGCTCTCGCCGAGGTATCGTGCCAGGCCTGCGACCGTCGGCTCCTCGAAGATCGAGCGCATCGGCAGTTTGACCTGGAAATCCGCCCGGATCCTTGAGACCAGCTGCGTGGCGAGCAAGGAATGTCCGCCGAGGGCAAAAAAATTGTCGTGAATACCAACCTCGTCAACCGGCAACAGGCTCGTCCAAAGCTCGGCGAGGAGCTCTTCCACAGCGTCGCGTGGGGCCTCACGCTCCGCCGCCGTGGAGTCCTGGTTCGAGCGCAGTGTTTCCCGCACCTTGCGCAGCAAGGCGCGGCGATCGATCTTACCGTTCGGGTTCTTGGGTAGCTCCTCGAAGCTCAAGAGCGCGGAGGGGATCATGTAGTCGGGCAACGAGCCCGCCAGAAAGCCTTGCAGCTCGCTCGCCGACGGCTCCTTCGCGGGCCCTTCGCCGACCGCTCGGATCGCGCCGATCAAGCGTTTGCCCGCCGCCGTTTCGTCGACCAGGACGCAGGCTTCTTCGACCCCCGCGTGGCGCAAGAGCCGGGCCTCGATCTCTCCGATCTCGATGCGAAAGCCGCGGATCTTCACCTGGTGGTCCCGGCGTCCGAGGATCTGGATCTCGCCGTCCTCATGGGCTCGGCCTAGATCGCCAGTGCGGTAGATGCGCTCCCCCGTCTCCCCCGAGCAGGGATCGGGCACAAAACGCTCCGCAGTCATCCCGGGCCGGTTCAGATAACCTCGGGCCAGGCCCGCTCCGCCGAGGTGGACCTCGCCAACCGCTCCGGTGGGAACGGGACGCAGAGCCGCGTTCAGTAGGAAGAGCCGCCGGTTGTGGAAGGGTCTGCCGACCGTCTGGGGACCTCCGGCGCGTCGCAGGGTGTAGGTGGAGTGGGTGGTGTCCTCACTGGCTCCGTAAAGGTCGCAGACCCTCTCCACCGAGGGAATCTGGTGCAGCGCCCGGACAAGCTCCCCCGGCAGGGGCTCGCCGGCCAAGACGAAAACCTCGACGCCGGGCGGCACCGCCTGCGCGCGCACCAGCTCCGCGGCGACGGAGGGTACGGTCTGGATCAGGGTCAAAGGTGCCGACTCCTCGAGATCCTGGATTGCCAGGGCGTCGTCGACGAGATAAACCGTTCCGCCGACACTCAAGGGCAAAAAGATCTCGAACACCGAAAGATCGAAGCAGACCGAGCTCACCGCCGGCACGCCCCGCAGGTCGTCGAAGGAAAACACCGTCCGCGCCCAGTCCAAAAGCGCGGTGGCGGAGCGATGCTCGATGGCGACGGCCTTGGGCCGGCCGGTGGATCCGGAGGTGTAGATCAGATACGCCAGTTGCCGGGGATCGATGACCACCTCGGGCAGCGGGGCCGACTCTGAGAGGGTGAGACCGTCTTCGAAAAGACCTTCCTCGAAAAGACCTTCCTCGAACAAGACCTCGCAGGTCGGCTCGAGGCCGCTCGCCGCGAGCGCTTCGCGGCTCGTCACCAGGGCAAAAGCGTCGGCATCCTGCAACATGAATCCCAGGCGCTCCCGGGGATAGGTGGGATCCAGGGGGACGTAAGCGCTTCCGGACTGGAGAATGCCGAGCAGCCCGGCGATCAGGGCGGGAGAGCGAGGCAGAAGGATCGCAACTCGCGTCTCGCGCCCGACACCTTTCGCCAGCAGACGGGCGGCCAGCAGATTGGCCTGGGAGGCGAGCTCAGCGTAGGTTGTCGGCTGCCCGGCATGGACCACCGCAACGGCCTGAGGCGACCGGCGGGCCTGCTCCTCGAAGCCGGCGTGAAGCCCCGGCCCCGGGCGACGGCGGACGGCCGTGTCGTTCCACTCGCGGAGCGCCTGGAAACGCTCCGCCACGGTCATTGAGCTCAGATCTCGAATGCCGCGGTCGGGGTGCGCTATGAACTGTTCCAGCAGGGTGCGCAGTTGCCGCGCCATCCGCCGGATCAAGGAAGGATCGAAAAGATCGACGTTGTATTCGAGACCAGCGGCCAGGCCGTCCCCCTCTTCCATCAGGTAGAGGCTGAGATCGAACTTGGCGACCGTGGTGCTCCGTGGCACCTCCAGGACGGTGAGGCCCTCCAGCACCAAAGCCGACATCGAGGCATTCTGCAAGACCATCAGTACCTGGAAGATGGGAGAGCGGCTCGCGTCACGCACCGGATTGAGGGCTTCCACCAGACGCTCGAAGGGCAGATCCTGGTGGGCGAAGGCGTCCAGGGCGGTCCCCCGCAGGGTGTCGATGCGCTCGCGCACCGTGGCGCGATCTGCCAGCACATTGCGTAGGACCAAGGTGTTGACGAAACAACCGATCAGGGGCTCCAGCTCCGCGAAGCGTCGATTCGCCACGGGGGTTCCCACACAGACATCCCGGGTCCCGCTATAACGTCCCAGCAGCTCCGCGAAGGCCGCTTCTAGCACCAAGAAGAGAGTGCCGTGGGTGGCCGCGGCCAAACGCCTCAGCCCCTCCGTCAGCTCCCGGCTCAGCCGGAACGCCTCCATAGCGCCGCGATAGGTCTGGGTCGCTGGGCGCGGTCCCCGTAGCGGCAGCTCCAGGGCTTCCGGCGCACCCTCGAGTTGCCGGAGCCAATACCCCAACTGATTTTCCAGGGTCTCACCTTGGAACCAGTCCCTCTGCCAAAGAGCGTAGTCGGGATATTGCAACGCGAGTGGCGGCGTGACGGTGGCGGGATCGATACCCGCGCGGAAGGCCTGGTAGAAGGCCGACAGCTCGCGATGGAGCACACTGAAGGACCAACCGTCGGTGATGATGTGATGCAGGTTGAGGACCAGCACATGGACTGCGCCGCGCAAGCGCAGCAGGGAGGCGCGCATCAGGGGGCCCAGATCCAGGTCGAAGGGGGTGACGGCGTCCCGCCGCACCAGCGCCAGCGCGCTGTCCTCGGCGGCAGCTGCGGGAAGGCCGGAAAGATCCACCCAGGGCAGGGGGAACTCACCCGGCGGCTCGATCCTCTGAGAAACCGTAGAATCTTCGTCCGTCAGCACGACAAAGCGGCTGCGCAGGCTTTCGTGACGACGCACGATCTCGCTGAGGGCGCGCTCGAGGGCGGCGACATTCAACTCACCTTCGAGGCGTAGTGCGTGGGGGATGTTATAGGTCGCGGAGGGGCCTTCCAGACGATCGAGGATCCAAAGTCGCTCCTGGGAGAAGGAAATCGGCAGTGGCCGCGGCATCGCCATCGACCGCGGCATCGGCGGAGCCAAGGTTGGGCCCTGCTGCCGCAAGCTCGGCAGATAGGATGCCAAGGCACGGATCGTCGGCTTCGCGAAGATCTCGCGCAGAGGCAGCTCCACGCCGAAGGTTTGGCGCACCAGCGCCGTCAGGCGGACCGCCGACAGGCTATGGCCGCCCAAGGCAAAAAAGTCCGTCTCCACCCCGATCGTGGAGGCGTTTCCCCCCAGCACCTCTGCCCAGATCTCACCCAGCAGCTCTTCTTCGGTGGACCGCGGAGCCGTCGCCTGCTCGGCCCCGTTCTCCACAACAGTCTCCACAACACTCTCCGCCACCGCGGCTTCGCGGGCCAGCTTCAGGACGGCTTGGCGATCTACTTTGCCGTTGGCCGTCAGCGGCAAGCTGGTGACGAAAAGCCAGACGCTCGGCACCATGTACTCGGGCAAGTTGTGCGACAGAACCTCGATAAAATGACCCGCCCCGGGCCTGTCCCCCGCACCTCTGTCCCCCGCACCTCTGTCCCCCGCGCACCTTACGACCGCCGCCAGGCGTCCGTCACTCCCCGCTGGCTGGTGGTCCATAGTCACGACGACAACACAGGCGCCCGTCACTTGGTGATGGCTCACCAAGCGCGCTTCGATCTCCCCGAGCTCGACGCGGAAACCGCGCAGCTTTACCTGATGATCGATTCGCTTCAGAAAGTTGATTCTGCCGTCCGGCCGCCAGCAGCCGAGATCGCCGGTTCGATACAGGCGTTCCCCGGCCGCCGCGGCGAAGGGGTTCGGGACGAACTTTTCAGCGCTGAGGCTGCGGCGGTGCAGGTAGCCCTGAGACAGGCCGGTTCCGGCAAGACAGAGCTCCCCTGCCACCCACGGCGGGACCGGGTTGAGGTGTGCGTCCAGGATGTTGACCCGAGTACCGGGAATGGGGCGACCAATGGAAGGCGGGCGTGCTGCGCTCGCCTCTGCCGCGTTCGAGATCTCTGCCACGCTCGAGACCCTGCTTACCGTGGACACGACGGTGCACTCCGACGGCCCATAGTTGTTGACGATGGCGAAGGGTAGAGCTTCCTCGGGGCGGCTCATCAGCCGATCGCCGCCGATCTGCAGATAACGCAGGGTGCGGATACGCTCGAGACACTGCGTCCTCAGCATCAGCTCCATCAGAGGAGTCGGCACGAAGGCGTGGGTGGGCCTCTTCCGGTTGAAGTATTCCACGAGCAGCTCCGGGACCAAGAGCTGGTCGTCGACCACCTCCAGGGAAGCGCCGCCGGAAAGACAGGGCCAGATCTCGAAGACCGAGGCGTCGAAGGCGGGGCCGGCGATCAGAGTCGCGTGATCTCCCTCTCGCACCTCGTAGTCTCGAAGGTACCAGGCCACCAGACCGGCCAGGCTGTGATGAGAAATCACCACCCCCTTGGGGTTACCGGTCGAGCCCGAGGTGTAGATCACATAGGCCGGCGCATTGCCGGACAGCGCATCGCCGGACAGCGCATTGCCGGGCAGCGCATCGAGCGGCATGGCCGGGATGTTTGCCGAGGGCGAAGCTAGGATCCCGCCGATCTCCGCCTTGGTGAGCCGCACCTTACAGTCCGCGTCTTCCACCATGAATCGCAGGCGCTCGGCGGGTGA
>JAJCXQ010000089.1 GCA_029263355.1 Acidobacteriota bacterium
GTAGGGGACGACCTTGTTTCAGCCGCTGCATTGCCTTTCGCGTCCAGTGCCCTATAGGTTTGGCCCAACTTGGACATTCGGCGGCAGGAAAGCTCGCAGCGGCGATCGAAGCCTGAGGTACTCGAAGATGAAACAGGAGAATCTCGGAACAGGCTTGGTTTGTTTCCTGGTCTATGCGTTCTTCGGTTTCGCTACGGAGGCTTTCCAAGCGCTTCTGGGTATCGTAGCCAGCGCCGCCATGCTGGCTGGCGAGGCTCCGGCAGAGGCCGTGGCGGCGGTAAGCGAGTTCTCGCTAGAGTCATTGCTGGACGGAATCTCAGCCGTGGCGACGATGTTCGGTATCGTTTTGGTGATTCGGCGATCTCCGATGGCTCCTGCCTTTTGGTCGGTGATGCTGGTGCTGGTTGCGGCCCTCCATCTGCTGGATGTACTTGTTGGTTATGGTGGCTTCTACTCCCTTACGCTAGGTGCTATGGCTGCTTGCTGGCAGGTGTATTGGTCGAATTCGAAGAATGTCGAACGCGTGTTCGGAACGAAGGGTTGGGGGTGGTCCTGACGCCGAGTGATTTGCCACCTGGCCCTCTCGTTTCAGCGATGCACCTATGCGCCTGCGCACCGCTCCCGAAGCTATCTCCGAAGAGCCTTGTACGGTTTCTGAGGTAAGCGTAGACTCACCAAGCCGCCTATGGTTTGGCAACCGGCCTCGGCTTTCTTGTCTAGACACCGCCTGGGAGACTCCGATGACGCTTCTGCAAGCACGCCTGATCGATTCAACCCACCTCGAGCTGGCTGAGCCGGTCGATCTCCCTGCTGGCCGGAAGCTGCTTGTTTCGGTTGTAGAAACCGATGATGAGCACGATGAGCACCAACAATGGCTGGCTTCGTCCGAGGCTACTCTTCGAACCGCCTATTCTGACGCCGAGCCCGACTACTCTCTCGATCTCATCAAGGAGCCGAACCCAGAGTATCGGCGATGAGGGAGGGCGACGTCGTCTTGACGCCGTTGCCTCAAGCAAATGGCCAGATCAAGACCCGGCCTGCTCTGCTCTTGCGCCGCCTCCCACCTTTCGGCGATTTCCTCGTCTGCGGAATCACGACTCAGCTCCAACAGGCTGTCCCGGGCTTCGACGAGGTGATCCGCCCGATTGATTCCGACTTCGGCGCTTCGGGCCTAGTCACAGATTCGGTGATCCGACTGGGGTTTCTAGCGGTTCTACCTCGTTCCAGAATTGCAGGCAGCATCGGATCCGTGAGCCCGGAGCGGCACGAGAATCTCCTCGCTCGCCTGAGTCGTCATCTGCTTGCACACGCCAGGAACCCATGATCTGGCGCCGGTAATCGACATACCAAACCCGCGTGCAGGACGATTGAACCGAGCTCAGACGTCCCAATCGACGTCGAGCGGTTCGGGAGGATCTTCGAGATAAGGCAAATGCGGCAATCCAGCTTGGTCGCACAACTCGTCAAGGGTGACAAAGGAACCGTCGGGCAACATCACGTCACCCCGGACGATGAAACGCAGGCCCCAGCGGAGGGGGCCGTCCTCGATTTGGCTGGGGTCGCGGGCCAGGCTTTCGAGGAGGGTGCGATCGGCCTCGGTCGCTCGTCGGGCCAGGTGTCGAGCGAGAGCGGTCCATAGTGGGTGGAGACCTGAACCGTGTTGGTCGAGGGCGGTGTTGAATTCGGCGAGATCGGCGTCGACGGACCCGTTCGTCAAGCGGCAGGCTGGAGATAGCAGTTGGGCGGTCGGAGGCGCTTTGACGGATCGGTTGGCAGCAAGCAGGGCCCGGCCCGTAACACGACCTACTGATCTTGCTTCTATGGTAGCGAAGTTGAAGAGCCAATCATGTTGTAATGGATCCAGGTTCCAATTGCTAGCTATGTTGTAAGCCAACTCGGGAGCGTAGTCGTGGGCGACGCCCGTCGCGTGGGCTCTACCTACGTAACTGGCCAAGTAAGTAGCAGAGTCGCGAGCGATATCACGAGCCAATTCGCGAGCTACTTCGCTAGTCTCAATAGTGATGTCGTCGGTAACCCAAGTAATAGAGTCACAGGCCAGGTCAGTTGCAAAATTTTGAGCGTAGTCTTGAGACAAATCTGCGGACAAATAGCTAGTAAAATCGTCCATAAGATTGTGAGCTAAATCGCGAGCTAAGTTGTGCGCTTGTTCTTCATCAACCCTGCCAGAAGCCTTCAAAATATCCACACTGACTTGTTGAACAGTTTCGACCGGACAGCCTGACGCAGCATTTCCCTGTATCTTCAGGCCAGTAAGTCGTCGGCATACAGGCCAAGTGTCTAAATAACCTATCTCTTGCTCCGTCGACCAGAAGGCAGGGCCGCCGGATAGCAATCGACCAGCAGCCACAACCTCAACAGACAGTTCGGCAATGGTCGCAGCGAACAGAGCCTTGGGCAACGGTTGCCGAGGCTGTCGAAACTCTGTAGCGACTGAGGCGTCCTTACACCCTTTTCGAGCGCGAACATAACCAAGCCAATTGAAGTTAGGCGCCCGAAAACACATTTCTGCTGCTAAAAAGACTCTTCGCGCCTCCTGCTGACACGCCGCCCACGCCATTGCTACTCCGTGGTACCCATAGGTGTTATCGAACGTCGTCAAGAATCTTGGCACCCAGAGCTCGAAGAAAGGATCGTGTCCAAGGCCATCAGCGAACATTAGGCAAGCTCACCTTCGTCCACTTGAGCTTTCAGGAATACCTCACGGCCTGGCACCTGGATGCCACGGTCGAGGGCGCCGAGTTACGTGTCGAGACCTTTCAGAAGCTGTTGAGGAAAGGGCCGTGGCGAGAGACCTTGCTGTTGTGGGCCGCACGGATCCACAAGCGGAATCCGGAACGGTTGGAACAGGTAATCACGGCACTATCAGGCGATGCAGCCGGCCTAGGTCTGGCAGGCATCAACGGTAGAGTGTGCTCGAGATCGAGCAGGCGACGAAACGTCCAACGCATCCACGTGGTTTTACCCGAACCTGCAGAGCCACGGATCGCCAGTGACCTCTTGCGACGCAACAGATCTTCCGGCTCAATGACCTCTCCCTGATCGAGCTTGCCAAGGTCGTAACCTTCACCGAGGCGCAGCGGAACATACATCTCGTCGAGCTCAACGTCGATGGCGCGGGTGGCACCGCCGGATTGTGTAACGCCGACGTTGGCCAGATCCCAACGCGAATAGGCGCGACGAAAGGCAGTGCGGAACGTACGGACAAAACCCATCAGGTCGACACGATCCACCGACTCCGTCGCCGGATCGTTTGTTGCCGCTACCGGGAAACCCACAGGCAAATCGAGCTGATTCGTGGTGGCGCCGTCTGGATCCGGCTTGAAGGCGCCACGTTTCACGTCCCCAACCGTCCGCGCCCAGTCGATCCAAACAAACGCCTTCGCCCTGAGCTCCCGCTGCTCAACGTCGAGATCGATCAAACCGAACGACACCGGCTCGGTACCAGGAAGCTTCTCCGTCACCAAGCTCAGGCTGCCCGCTGACAGCACATGGGCGTCCCCTTTCCCCTTCCATGGCCAAGCATGTTGATCTTTGGCGTGGTGATGGCCATGGAGCACCAACTGCACTTGCAACTGCTCCTTGCCCTCAAACCCGAGCACGTCACCTTCCCAGGCTGCGATCTGCTCCTCCGTCAGCTTCTGGCCGGTCAACCATTCCCGCCAAGATTCAACGTTGGCCGGCACTGTGGCGGTAGGGTTGTGATGCACCGCCACCACCTTCAGCCAACTCGCCATCTCGCTATCGCGCCAGAAGTCCATCAACGCCTGCGCCTGGACCTCGCTCAAAAGCCCAACGTGGTCGTCAGACCGGTGGCTTTCCTTCTCACAAGAATTCAGAGCCGCGATCGACAGACGAAGATCTTTGAACCCGTGGACAAAAGCGCCGCGGCGCAGAGGCTGCGCCACAGTGTCTCGGGATTCACCGTAGAACGTATCGACAAACTTGTCGAAGTACTCGAGCTTGACCTTGTCGATCTGCTGCTGGAGAACAGCATCGTCGAATCTCTCGATCGACTGCTTCAGCTCCTCCATCTGACTGAGCGGCCGCGACACATCGTGATTACCAGGACAGAACACGAACCGTCGATGCTCCAACCCAGCTCACCCGCCAGAGCCCTCAGAAACTGGTGCGCCAGCTCAAACTCCTCTGGATTGCCCACCTCGGCCAAGTCGCCGGTCACCACCACCACGTCGACGCGCTGCCCGGTCCCGAGCGACGGCTCAGCAGCCACCAACGCACGGTGGAACGACTTACCCGCCTTGGCATGGTCTTGACCCGCGAGGCGGCTGTGCTCTCCTAAGTGAAGATCCGACAGGTGCAACAAACGAAGCATCTCATCCTCCCCAAACATGGATCACGATGCGCCTACTCTACCCGACATTGCAGGCACCCACTCAGCCAAAAGCCTCCTCGGAAGACCCCTCCCCCATGTCAACTCAGCTTCCGGTAACGATCGATCGCCCGTCCCGCGGTCCATGGAGCGCTCTTTGCTCGAATGGTCGCCATATTCAAGACCAAGACGGCATCCTTTTTCAAAAAGAACGTGCAGACCATGGTCAAAATGGCGAACCGGCGCGCTAAGAACGTCATTACCAACGAAGCCATCGCGCTCCTTCGTGGTCAAGACGCGACGGCGCACTGGGGACACACGCCAGACCTGCACTCGACGCGATGGCCGACGCGGTACCGACGGCCAGAAGCACCCAAGACGCCACCTGTGCCGCGGTAACGGCGTTCGAATCGCCACTGTTTACTCCGGCAGACGCCACAGGCGCCACAAAATCCCGCCCTGAGGGGCCTGGATTCCCATCCCAGGCGCCCCAAAATGCCCGCTGTGCAGGGGTTCTCGGCCGACGAGCCAAGCAGCAGGCGCGCCGAGTAGACGCGCGCGCAGAAGTCCATCTTGTGACCATGAGGAGCGCGCGCGCCTCAGGAAACAACCCAAGGCGTCGGCCAACAATCAAGATTTCCTCTGGCCAAACACCCCCATGAAGCAACTAATACATCGTATAGAGAAAAATCTTTTGATGTCCACTTTCAGTCCGCTATGACCACTTCATTCAATCGAGCACTCATGTGTATCCTAATTAGCAACGTCACATATCGACTATCTGATATATGGCTGGTCACAGATGACCAGTTTTCCGACCAAATGACCACTATTGTTCGACAATATCCCATTTCTTCGAATTGCATTTTTAGGAATCAAGCTTCTACACTCCAGTCATGATCCACGAACTTAGTAGCGACCTCATTCGCTGGTTTCGCGAAAGTAGACAGCTTACCCAGAAGCAGGTCAGCAAAACGATCAACAGAAACATAAAGCTTGTTGGGCGGTGGGAGAAGGGCCAAATACCAACTCCCGAACAGGAGAAGGAATTCTTCGAGGCGACCGGCGCTTCGACCGCGCAGGTGACCGAATTTATTTGCCAGTGGCTCTCTGATTTCACCGGCCAGAAAGTAGCGGTCGTGCCTGAAGAACAGGTGACGTATCTGCCGGTGTTACCTCTGGCCAGCGCCGTAAAGCACTACAACGAGAATTACGGCAGGCTGACGCCGAAACAGCGAAAGGCGATCGAAGGCAAGCTGAGACAGGCAAGGGTCTTCGATGCTGCCTCCGAACAAATGCTGAGTATGACCGCCCAGGGGATAGAGCAAGAAATCGATCTAGCCTTGGCAAAGAACTCGGATGCATCGAACAAGAAGACGTCACAAACGTCAGAAGGTCGGCAGGGTCTGAAAATGCAGCAGGGCCAGTAATGAAACAGGGTCTGTCATGAAACTGAGCCGGTAACGAAGCAGGTCGGTCATCGAGCACGAGGTTAGCGCTAGGTCGACCTCGAGTCGCTAAGAATAATTCAGCGTCGTTTAGACGTCTGACGTGTCGAGCCTCACGGCTCCGCACGGGAAAATCGCGCCTAGTTAACACCACTTTTACAGAGACCAAGAAAGAGATTCATGAATAAAGCAAATCTGTCCGCATTTCACGGAGGTTGCGTCAGCGCGCTCAGAGCGCGACCGACCTCCATGGGCGCGCTTTCAGCGCGCCGGGCCGGATCCGGGATCCCTCCGGCCCCCCTCAGCGGGACGCCGCGGCAATGCGCGGCCTCGGCACCCCGCCCCAACCGTGGCAGACGCCACAGATTCTGGAGAACCGACCATGAAACCCGAGAGAACTCAGGACAACCTCCTCCCCGACCTCCCTGATCGCGACCAACAGCCCGACAGCCATGCCGAAGGCTGGCAAGCCGACACCACGCCGATCGCGATCACCCGGCGCTTCCCGACCCCCAGTTTCTCCGCCGCCGTCGGGTACCTGCTGAGGATCACCAGCGTGCTCGACGATGCCAGCGCCGACCGACACTGCCGAGTGTCCGCCATCACCATCGATGAGGGCGGAGTCACCATCCGGATCGGCAGCCCTGCCACCCCCGGCATCACCGAAACCGAGCTCGAACTGGCCGCCGCCCTGACCAAAGCCGCCTAGATCGCCAACGCCGAAAGGAGATTCTGATGCCCAAGAAAACAGTCACGCGGCTACGTAAATCCTGCGGCCAGCTCGCCGGCCATTCTCGGCAACAAGCGACGCGGGTCGCCCAGGCGGCCACCACCAGATTCCGTGCACTGCTGCCGGAAGGCCAGTTGGTGGTGGATCTCGAGCAGCTCCAAAACTCCCTCGGCCAGCAGTTGGCGGACATCCGCAACCAGCTCACCGCCCGGGACAACAATCACCAGCACGAGCTCCAAGTCGCTGACACCCTGCGCCAGCAACGCGATCGAGCGGCCAAGGCCCTGCGAGAACGTATGTTCCAACTGCGCAACAGCCTCGATGGCCTGTTTGGCGCTGGCGGAAGCGCCAAGGTATTCGAGGACAAATCCAACATTCCCGAAGATCCGATGGCCCTCCTCCAGTTCGTAGGTCATGTCTACGACAATCTGGTCAATCCCGACTTCGTGATGCCTGAGCCGCTGCAGAACGGGTTCATCCTGGACCGCACCGCCGCCGCCGCTGACTTCGAGGTGCCCTATCTCGAGCTCGACGAAGCGGTGACCAAACTCGAAGGCACCGAGAGCGACTTCAAACTCAGCCAGTCCGAGAAGGACATCCACGTTTCCGAAGCCGCAACCACTGTCGGCAAGGTAGCGCGCTTCTACGAAGCACTCTATGACGTGCTCGGATTTGACGGTCTGGCCAAGCGGGTGCGTCGCTCCACCCATAACCGCAACCGCTCTGACGACGGGGCCGAGACAGATCCGTCGCCTGAGACACCACCAACGGAGGACCCGCCAGCGGATGACACCGATCTGCCGCTAGCTGCCTAGCGGGCGTAGCTGCCCAGCAGGCTTAGCTGCCCACTAAGGACAGGGGATACAGGACCGGCGTCCGCGCCGTCGGACGCCGGCTCCTTCCCCGCTTCTTTTCACCGGCCTCTTTTCCACCGACCTTTCTCCGTGACTTCGAGGAGCATCGATGAACCACGTCACTCCCTTCGAATTCTTCCGAGCAATTTATCCCGATCCAGTGCAGCCCGGGCACCTCGCTCTTTGTACCAGAACTTTCCGCGGCGGCAAGGAGCGGACGTCTTGGTGCTGCACCCTGCGCGAGATGGTCCGACTGATGCAGATGTACCGCAACACCCGGCTGATGCACTTCGGGGTCGCGTTGCAGGATCCGGCGCGCGCCTTGCGTATCGCAC
The DNA here is from genome assembly GCA_029263355.1 of Acidobacteriota bacterium. Taxonomy (GTDB): domain Bacteria; phylum Acidobacteriota; class Thermoanaerobaculia; order Multivoradales; family J023; genus JAAELT01. The sequence continues at coordinate 7,719 of JAJCXQ010000089.1, forward strand.
GCAGCCGCCGCAAGCGGGCAACCCGCGCAATGGTCCGTGGCACCAGTGCGACGGCCACCGCGCTGCCCGCGCTGTGGGTCGAAATCGCGATAGCCCCTCCGGGCGTCCCTTCGTCATGCAATACGGCGCCGGGCTCCCCTCTACCGGGCGTCGTACCCGACCGCCAAGCCGCGCTGAGCCTGCTCGACGCGGTGCCCCAGCCGCCCTCGATCGTGGTCTCGACCGGCGACAACCTGTGCGTCTATTGGTTGCTGAACGAGCTTTGGGTGTTGGAGACCGAGACCGACCGAGCCCAGGCCAAGGCTTTGTTACGCCGGGTGCAATGGGCGATCGAACATCGCGCCGCCACTCTCGGCTGGCGGATCGCGCCCGACGCCGACCTCGCCCGTGCCCTGCGAGCGCCAGGCACCCTCGGCACGCGTCCCGTCGCCGGACGAAACGATCGGACGGCGACCCTGGAACGGTTCCCGCTGACGGCCGACGAGGGCCGCTATCCACGGCAAGACTTCGACGATCTTCCGGAACCGCCGCCCCTCACCGCCAAGACCTGGCAAGACGCCGTGCGCAGTCTTCCCGTGGCAGCCTTGACTGAGACCAACATCCGAGGCGATTTCCGACCTGTCTGGGACGGCTGCTCCTGGTTTCGGGCCTGTCACGAGGAGAGCAATAACCTATCCAAGTCACAGTGGGAGGACGCGTTCTCGGTCGCTTGTCGCTGCGAGGCCCCGGGGGTTGACGGTCGCAGCCTGGCGCACGGCCTCAGCCAAGCGCATCCCGGTTATTCACCGTTCGCCACCGACGAACAACTCATCCAAGAGCTGCGGTCGCCCCGCGGGCCACGCACCTGTCGAGAGATCGCTGCCGCTGGCGGCGGCACGGTAGGTGACGACCACTGCCGTCAATGCCCACATTTCGGACACATCCGAAGCCCGCTCGATCTGGGTCGACCGGATGGGCCCGAGCCCCCGACCAGCCCGGCGGCCGCTTCGGCCGCCGCGTTGGCCCAGACCGCACCCACACCACCTCAGCCCGCCGAAAAACCGGTGATCATTGTCACCGCACAGGAAAACGAGGTCAACAACCAGG
>JAJCXQ010000090.1 GCA_029263355.1 Acidobacteriota bacterium
GCTACGTCGCGGTTCCAGAAGGCATTCAACCGCGCCGTGGCCAGCAAACCCTACAGTGAGAAGCTGGGGGAATTGGTGAACGATCTGTCGCGGGCGGCAGGCTCCACCGAGCATCCGCTGATGCAGACTCACGACGACGCCGATCGTTCGGCGCTGGTGGTGATCACCAGCACCCGCGGTCTGTGTGGCGGCTACAACTCCAACGTTTTGCGGGCTGCGACCGAGCACATCGACGCCAACACCGACGCCCAGGCCGGCAAAGGTGTCGACGTCACGATGGTTGGCACCAAAGGCCGCAACTATTTCCGCTTCCTCAAGCGGGAGATGGCCGACCAGATCCTCGACCTTGGGGATACGCCGCGTTTCGATGCCATCGAGCCGATCGCCAATCGTTTGATCGAACGTTTCGAGAAGGGCGAGATCAGCTCCGTCAACGTCGCCTTCATGCGGTTCATCTCCACCAGCCGTCAGCGGGCGGAGGTCGTTCAGTTGTTGCCGCTGTCGAGCGACACCAGCGGTGGTGACGACGCGGGTGAAGCCGCGCCAGTGGCTGCCGGTCGCCAGGCGGAATACGAATTCTCACCGGAGCCGGAGAAACTGCTCGGCGATCTGCTGCCGGCCAGCGTTCGCATGCGTTTGTTCCAGTGCTTCAACGACGCCGTCGTCAGTGAGCAGGTGTCCCGTATGGTGGCAATGAAGGCTGCCACCGACGCCGCCGGAGACATGATCACCTCCCTCACTCAGCAATACAACCGAGCTCGACAGACCCATATCACGATGGAGCTCCTCGACATTATCGGCGGCGCTGCCGCCATCGAGTAGTGCTCGAGCGACCCAAATAAGGCAGGATTCTCGCGATGGACAACCCAAGCTACGGAACCGTCACGCAAGTCATTGGCTCCACCCTCGACGCGCAGTTCCCGGAAGACAAACTGCCGTCGATCTACAACGCCCTCAAAGTCGAAGTCACACGTAGCGTCCTCGGTGAGAGCGTCACCGAGACCCTGTGGTGCGAAGTCGCCCAGCACTTGGGTGGCGGTCGCCTGCGCGCCGTCTCCCTCGGCTCCACCGATGGCCTGCAGCGCGGCGCCAAGATCCTCGACACCGGCAAAGCCGTGCAGGTGCCGGTGGGTGAGGAAGTCCTCGGTCGCGTCTTCAACCTGGTTGGTGAGACGGTGGATGGCCGCGGTCCGGTCGAGACCAAAGAGCGGCGCCCGATCCACTCGGCGCCGCCGGCCTTCGACACCTTGTCGTCGAAGACCGAGGTTTTCGAGACCGGCATCAAAGTCATCGATCTGCTCTGCCCCTTGGTGCGTGGTGGTAAAGCCGGGTTGTTCGGCGGTGCTGGCGTCGGCAAAACCGTCATCATCCAGGAGTTGATCGCTAGGCTCGCCCGTTTCCACAGCGGCTACTCGTGTTTCGCCGGAGTCGGCGAGCGCACCCGTGAGGGCAACGATCTGTGGCTCGAAATGCAAGACGCCAAGATCGGCGATACCGGCAAGAGCGTGCTCGACCAGACCGTCATGGTTTTCGGTCAGATGAACGAGCCCCCTGGCGCCCGTCTGCGGGTTGCTCTCTCGGCGCTTACCATGGCCGAATACTTCCGCGATCAGACCGGTGCGGATACCTTGCTGTTTGTCGACAACATCTTCCGTTTCTCGCAGGCCGGCTCCGAGGTGTCCGCTCTCCTCGGTCGTATGCCTTCGGCGGTGGGTTACCAGCCGACCCTCGGCACCGAGATGGGTGAGCTCCAAGAGCGCATCACCTCGACCTCCGCTGGCGCCGTGACCTCGATCCAGGCGATTTACGTCCCGGCCGATGACTACACCGATCCGGCCCCTGCCACCGCTTTTGCTCACCTCGATTCCACCGTCAACCTCGAGCGGTCGATCGCTGACAAGGGCATCTACCCCGCGGTGGATCCGTTGGCCTCGTCCAGTCGTGTGCTGGCGCCGGAGCTCATCGGTGAAGAGCACTATCGGGTGGCTCGCCAGGTGCAGCAGACCCTGCAGCGCTACCGAGATCTACAGGATATCATCGCCATTTTGGGTGTTGACGAGCTGTCGGAAGAAGACAAGATCATCGTCGGTCGCGCCCGTAAGATCGAGCGTTTCCTGTCGCAGCCCTTCTTCGTTGCCGAACAGTTCACCGGCTTCCCCGGCATCAACTGCAGCCTGGCCGATACCATCCGCTCCTTCGACGAGCTGTGTGCTGGCAAGTGGGATCACCTGCCGGAATCGGCGTTCATGTACGTCGGAAAAATCGAAGAAGCCGCCGAGAAGGCCGAGAAGCTGGCGTCCGCGGCGTAAGCTGCGGTCGTCCGTTTTTCACTCCTTCAACAAGTCGAAAGATTTACGGCGACAGACCTCAACAGACAAAGCTAGAAGAAACGAGTCACAGCCATGCCTGCCGAAGCGTTCCACTGCAGCGTCGTCACCCCCGAGCGAGCGGTCCTCGAGAGTGAAGCCCAATTCGTGGCTTTTCCCGCCCACGACGGCGAGGTCGGTATCATGCCGCAGCGGGCGCCTCTGCTCTGCCGGCTGGGAACCGGCATCCTGCGGGTCAAGACCACCGACGGCACCCATCGCTTCTTCATCGACGGTGGGTTCGCCCAAATGGTCGACAACAAGCTCACCCTGCTCACCGAGCAGGCCCGAGCCGAAACCGAGCTCGAACGCGCCAGCGTCCTCAAAGAGCTCGAAGATGCCCGCGCCATGTCCACCGAAGGCGGCCCCGACCAGCGTCAAGCGGCGATTCGTCGCGCCCAAGAGCAGCTCAAGCTGACCCCGGACCGTCGTTAGCTAAATCCCGCCCAGGAACCGAATTCTCAAGCCGCCTAGGTCGTGCGGGTGGAGCGAGCACGGCCGAGGATGTCTGAGCGTGCACAGTGTCTGGACTGGATAACCGCTGACATTGCTATAGCTTACGCAACTCGATAACGATCCGGCGAGTCACGCAGGCCGCGCGCAGCCTACACGCGCGACCGGGCCTACGGCCGTTCCTGGACGGGATCTAGCTACCCGCCACAGTGGCCAAATTTAAAGTCTGATTTTAAATTTGGCCACTGTGGTAACCTCAAGGGATGATCGAGCGGGCTCTTCTCCCCCATGTGCTGGCCTTGGCGTCCCGTTATCCGGTGGTCACGCTGACCGGGCCGCGTCAGTCGGGTAAAACCACGCTGACCCGGATGGCTTTTCCGAACAAAGCCTACGTCACCCTTGAGAATCCCGCTCACCGCGAGTTCGCCACCGAAGATCCCGTCGGTTTTCTAGGCCGCTACCCCGAGGGCGCGATCTTCGACGAAGTGCAGCGCGCACCGGATCTGCCTTCGTATCTCCAAGGCTTGATCGACGACGACCCAACCCCCGGTCGCTTCATTCTGACGGGTTCCCAGAATTTGGCATTGATGAGCTCGGTCAGCCAGTCTCTTGCGGGTCGGACCGCCCTGGTCGAGCTACTGCCTCTTGATCTGGCCGAAGTGCGGCGCTTTCCTCGTCCTGCTGAGGACATCGAGACCCATGTCTGGACGGGCGGTTATCCGCGGATCCACGATCGTCATCTGCCCGCCGACGAGTGGCTAGCCGACTACGTCAGGACCTATGTCGAGCGCGACGTCCGCCAGATCCTTCAAGTTGGGGATCTGCTCCTCTTCCAGACCTTCTTGCGGCTCTGCGCTGGCCGCACCGGCCAATTGCTCAATCTTTCGTCCCTCGCCGGCGACAGTGGCATCTCGTCGCCCACCGCGCGTTCGTGGTTGTCGGTGCTGGAGGCCAGCTACATCGCTTTTCGCCTGCCGCAACTCCACGCCAACCTCAACAAGCGCCTAGTCAAGTCCCCAAAGCTCTACTTCTACGATTCCGGTCTCGCCAGTAATCTTCTGGGGTTGGAACGACCGGATCAGCTCGTCACTCACCCGTTACGGGGAGCCCTCTTCGAAACCTGGGTGATCGCGGAGATCCTCAAACAGCACAAGCATCGGGGTCGGCGACCCCATCTCTACACCTACCAGGAACGTGGTCGGCTGGAGATTGATTTGGTGATCGACCATGCTGGCGAGCTCACCTTGGTCGAGATCAAATCCAGCAAAACCCCGTCGTCCCGAGTCTTCTCGACCTTGAACCAATTTGCCGCTCGGCTCGCGGCCAGCGACTCGTCAACCTGGCGCGCTGGCCGTCGGATCGTCGTCTACGGTGGCGACGAGACCCAAGAGCGGCGCCAGGGAACGCTGCTCTCCTGGCGCGATCTCGATCAGATCGACGGCAAGGCGTCCGGCTCAGCCTAGCTTGCCGAGGCTCATCACCATCGACGATGCCTTCCTAGTGACTTTCTTCACAACCCGTAGCGGCATTGGGGCGGGAGGCGAATACAATGAGACCAACGTCAACGACGCAGGAGAATCCGTCATGAAATCAATCAAGAATAAGACCAACGGACCCCTCCGAGTTCCCCTGCCTCGTGGCAAGGTGCTGCACCTGGGGCCCCAAAGAACCGGCCAGATCAACGATCCTGCGGCCGACCACCCGCCGTTCAAAAAACTCGTCGAAGATGGCAAAATCGAAATTGTCGAAGAAGGCGCCCAGGCCGCTGCGTCGGCGGGTGTTGGCTCGGCAGTTCATGTCTCGAGCCAGGGAGCGGGGCCGAAGAACACCATGCGGAAGACCGGCGACCGCTAGCACCGGTAGGTCATGATGTTGGTTGGCTAAGCCGTACGGTTGAGTGTTCTGGTTACATATCGCTGCACGCTCAGCCAGCTGATCGACGAAATGGCGTTCCCGCACGACCGCGGGAACGCCTAGAAACAATGCCGTCGCCCATCAACGCATCGTTCAAGCGGTTCGGGGGGTCGCTAAAACCAGCAGGTCAATATCGCTGGAATTGCTCTGGCTGTGTCCCGAATCATCCGTCATCGACAGCGTCGGAGTAAACGTAACGGTCCAGGTATGGGTCCCGTCGGGTTGCACCTCGTCCTTGGTTGTGAGGTTCGTGTTGCCAGCATCTATGGTGATCTCCCGCACATGGTGATCGTTGCCGCCGTAGGTGAGCTCGATCTCCTGAATGAATACGCAGGCCTGATCAATAGCCGTCGGTTGATCCGTGATTTCGACGATAACTTCGCCCATGTTGGGCCGCCAATTGAGAGCTTTGAACATATTGGTGTCACCAGCGGCCTGACCAATGGCTAGCGTATAGAGCGTACCGCTGCCGGAATGGCCGCTAGCGTCCTCGATATGCAGGTCCGGTGTGAAATCGATACTCGCAGATCCTCTGCGAAAGTTGACGCCATCGAATTGCACCATCAGATTCCTCACATGATGGTCATTATCGGAGTAGCCGACTTGGAAACCAGCCACGGCGAGGAACGCGCTGTCGACGCTCTGGTCGAATTCGACAGTCTGTGGGGTGCCACTTTTAGTCGCGCTATTCCTCAGCACCAGGGTCGATGAGCCTGCACCCAGGACGGCCGGCGCAGCTTCACTTAGGCTGTCGGTCGCCACGTTGCCGGAATCGTCGTCCATCGCCGCCGTCAATCCGACCTTCAAGGTGTTGTTGTTGGTGTCGACCTCGAGAATTTCGCCGAAAGCTGCGAGATTCCTCACATGATGGTCGGTATTGTTACCGTAGCTGGTAGAAAATCTACTCAAGGCGACACCCTCCTCTTGGAAGGGTCCGAGTTCGTTGGAATAGGAAACGGTAACAGGGACACCGCTGAATCCGTTGCCTGAGTAATTGGCAGTTTTGAAATCTAATGTAGTCATGGTTGCTCTCCTTGTTTGAAGGTACTTCGTTCTTATGGCTCGGCGTTCACCAAGCCGCTTTGGGTACGCCTTACGACAACGGACCCGCTAACATCGTGAACACATCTTGGATCCCGCGGCTACTGGCTTCCGGAGCAAGAAACTCGGTTGCATAGGAGTAGCTACCGAAGGTGATGTAGAACCCTGGTTCCAAGATGAACCGCAAAGTTTCGGAATTCGATCCGATGGTGAAATTCGCCGCTGCTCCGACTAGCGTGTAGCGATAGATGCCGGTTTCGGTGACCGGTACGCTGAGACGTTTGGAAACCTGCCTTTCACCCAAGCAGTTTCCACTCGGCGACAACTCTCTCATGCTGATAGATGTCACCTGCGAAGCGCCGCTCGGCGAGAGTGTCTCGAGCTTGATGACAATGGCGTTCGGGTCCGTGACTTGGCAGCTATTGGCACGGATATCTTGCCGGCAATAGATCTCGAGCTCCACGGCTGTTCCTTTGGTTATAGGGGCCGCCCGCTCGAGTTCTGGAATCAGCAGCGGCAGGCCGTCAGCTGTCATCGAGCTCTTCAATGGGATCAATCTTTGACTCATGTTTCTGTTCCTTGTGTTCAAGTTTTGTTATCCCTTGAGACGGAGTTCGAGACGTTCGAAGGTCACGAAGTAAATCGGTCTCTTTGAGAGTGTTTAATTCTTGGTGGGGCTTTCTCTAGTTGATTCCGAAGTCTTGTTATGTCGAGTTGGTTCTAGCAACGTGTCACGAACCCAAAATTGCAAGCGCCGCGCCAGGTTTTGTGACGGCGTGATCAGAGAGACGAATTTGTGGCATCAAGCTTCGAGCGCAGCAAACTCCGAAGAGTAAAAAGCCCTAAAACAAAGGTTTTAACGCTTCTCTCGAAGCGCTGGGTATGCCGAGGTTTCGCTGACGGATGTAGCGATGCTTCGGTCCTCGTAGAAGTGTCTCGGAAGTGTCTGGAAAAGTTCGGTAACGTCCAGACAGTTCGAAAAGACCTGCGATGTGCGTCGATGGTGGGACGTTCGGAGGGAGTCAGTGGCGGTGGTAATGTCTTTACTGATTTCAGTCGGTCGCCGCTGACGCCAATAGATTCAGTACAATTCGCGACGGAGGGAGACCGTCAGTGCGCATCATTCACACCGCAGATTGGCATCTAGGCCACACGCTGCACGAATTCTCACGCGAGCTCGAGCATCGACGCTTCCTCGCCTGGCTGCTCGAGATCCTCGGCGAGCAGCAGGCTGACGCACTGCTCATCGCCGGTGACATCTTCGAGACCGCCAATCCCTCGGCCGTAGCGCAGGAGATGTGGTACCGCTTCTTGGCGCAAGCTCGGCGGCGCTACCCGAGCCTAGATATCGTCGTGATTGGCGGCAACCATGACTCCGCCGCCCGTCTCGACGCACCGCGGCCGATTCTGGCGGCTCAAGACGTGTTCATGGTTGGCGGTCTTCCCAAGCATGCTGATGGCAAGTTGGACCTGGATCGACTGCTCGCCCCACTCCATGACGTTGACGGCAAGGTCAAGGCGTGGGTGGCGGCGGTGCCCTATCTGCGGAGCGGGGATTTGCCGCGAATCTCGAATGTCGACGATCGGCTGATCGAAGGCGTGCGGCAGATTTATGCCGAAGTGATCGCTGCGGCTCGCCAGCGCTGCAAGGCGGATCAAGCATTGGTGGCGATGGGCCACTGCTACATGATCGACTCCCAGCTCAGTGAGCACTCCGAGCGTCGCATCCTCGGTGGCAACCAACACGCTCTGCCGGTCGACATCTTTCCCGATGACGTCACCTACGTCGCCCTCGGGCATCTTCATTTGCCGCAGCATGTCGCTGTTGGCCAGGTGCGATACAGCGGCTCACCGATCCCTCTGTCGTTGGGTGAGCGCGACTATCGTCACCAAGTTCTGCTCGTCGAGCTCAACGACGCCAAGCTCGGGCCGATCACGTCACTGTGGATTCCTCGTACTGTCGAGCTGATGCGCATACCCCCACACGAAGCCTTCCCCTTGGCTGAGATCCTGCCCTTACTCGAAGCGTTGCCCGAAGCTGACGAGACCCCCCAGGACACCTGGCCTTTTCTCGAAATTCACGTCAGCCTGCCAACACCCGAGCCCACCTTACGCGCCGATATCGAGACCGTGCTCGAAGGCCGGCGTGTCCGCCTGGTCGGCCTCCACACCAGCTACACCGGAAGCGGCGCGGCCTTGGGTGATACCCCCGTGCCGCAGCGGCTCGACGAATTGGGGGTCGAAGACGTCTTCTTGAAGTGCTGGCACGTCAAGTACGAGGAGGCGCCGGGCCCCGAGCTGGTCGCCGCCTTTCACGAGCTCCTCGAGCAGGTTCAGCAGGAGGGTGGATGAAAATCCTCGCCATCCGAGGCTCTAATCTCGCCAGCCTGCGCGGTGATTTTGAGCTCGATTTGGCAGCGGAACCGTTTGTGTCCACCGGCCTGTTCGCCATCACAGGTCCCACCGGCGCGGGTAAAAGCACCTTGCTCGATGCGCTTTGCTTGGCGCTGTTCGACCGCACACCGCGATTGGACGGCCGAGGCGGCGCCCGGGTGGGTCGAGCCGACCAACTGGATGAGCACCGTCTACGCTCGGGAGATGTCCGTGGAATGCTCACCCGCGGCCAGGCCCAGGGTTTTGCGGAGGTCGACTTCGCGAGCCCGGAAGGCGGTCGATGGCGGGCCCGGTGGGAGGTTCGGCGAGCCCGCGACAGTGCCTACGGGCGGTTGCAGCCCCAGAAGCTTACACTCCAGGATCTCGACAGCGGTGATTTTGTCGGTGACAAAAAAACCGAAGTATTGAGCGCGACTCAGCACCGGATCGGGCTCTCCTTCGAACAGTTCCGACGCTCGGTGCTCCTCGCCCAAGGCGACTTTGCCGCGTTCCTACACTCCGCTCCGACCAAGCGCGCCGAGCTGTTGGAAAAGGTCACGGGTACAGAAATTTATGCGCGCATATCCGCCGCGGCTTTCGAGCGGGCCAAAGCCGAACGGGGAGTGCTGGAAGGGTTACACCAACAGCTTTCGAGTTTTGGGTTGCTGAGTCCCGAGGAACGCCACCAGACAGAGACCGACCTTGCCGCCGCCTCAGCGTCCCTCGCTGCCGCCAAGCTAGCCCTCGATATCGCCGCCGCTGCAACTCAGTGGTACGCCGAACGATCGAAGCTGCGGCAGCTCGAAGGCTTGGGAAACCAAGCGGTCGTGGAAGCTTCGGAGCGGTGGCAGCAAACCCAAGGGCGTCGCCAAACCTTGGCCCTCGTCAAAGCCGCTCAGCCGTTGCGTTCGCGACTCCAGCAGCAAGACGCAGCGACCGAACGGCGCGATCAGGCGCGGCAGATTGTCGCCGATCAGAGCGACCAGCACCAAAATGCTCAGCAAGCCATGGTCGCCGCCGTGCAGCAGCTCACCGCTGCGCGCCAGGTACAGGAGCAGGCGCGGCAAGAGGCCAACGACATGGCGCCAGATCTCGAACAGGCAGCCTTACTCGACGATCGCCTCACTGCCATCGAGCGCGACGTCGAAGCAGCGGCCGCCACCGCAGCCGCCGCTACTGGCAAGGTTGAGCAATCGGTTCACCAGGCCGCCGCCGCCGCCAAAGCCGTGAACGATGAGCAGGAGAAGCTGGATACCGCCGCTGATTGGTTGGAGAAGCACCCACACGCCCAGGCCTTGAGCGGCGCCTGGAACCACTTGCAGGCTGCCCTCAGCGACCATGCTGATGCCTTGCAAGCCGCCGCCGCATATCGCCAAGAGCTGCCCCGGCTAGAGGTCGCTGCGTCTCGCGCCTCGGCCGCCGCCAAGCTAGCGAGTGCTGAAGCCGAGACGGCTGTTCAGCAACTCCAGGCATGCCAAGAGACCGTCGAAACCGCGCGGGCGGCGATTCCAGAAGGCCGGCGTGAAGAGCTCGAAACAGAGCGGACGACGCGCCAGAACTATCGGGAGAAGCTGCGACAGGCTGAACAAGCGCTGGCGGACGTGCAACAGGCGCACGGCGACCAACAGCGTGCCGAGAATGCGGCGCACGCCGCACGCCAAAGGCATCAAGCCGCTCTAGAAACCATCGAGCACACCCGCACAGCTCGCCACGAGCATGACATCCGTTTCGCCGAAGCGAGCCGCTCACTCCAAGAATCACAGGCAATTCGCGACCTCGCCGAGCGCCGCACAGACCTGGTCGACGGTGAGCCCTGCCCCCTATGTGGCTCCACCACCCATCCGTTCCAGCGCCACGGAGTCCCCGATGCCCTTGCTCAACAGAAGCAGCGAGTTCAAGACTTGGAAGAGCGCGGCAAACAGCTGACCGCCGACCTCGCCACCGCCGAGCAGCAGGCCAAGACTCATCGAGAAGAAGCCACAACCCAGGCCGAGCTCACGACCCGCGCCCTCGCCCGCCTGGCTGCCCCGCTAGAGTCCTGGCAACAGGTCCTTGGCACGGTCCGAGAGCTAGATCTGCCCGAGGGTCTTCCAGAGACAGGTCTTCCAGAGACAGGTCTTCCGAAAACAGGTCTTCCCAAGATCAGCCTGCCCGAGCGAGGGCAGCTCGAGATAGGTCTCTCGGCGGTGGGTCCTGAGACCGGCCTTCCCAGAGCAGGTCTTCCACAAACTGTGCTGCCGGAAGACCCTCGGTCCGTGGGCGCCGGGCCGGCGCTCGAACATGCGGTTGACCAGGCGCAGCAAGAGCTCGACGACCTCGCCCGGAAGGAACGCGAATTCCAAGACCTCGACCAGGCCGTCACAGCCCGTCGCGAGGCCAGAGATGCAGCCCGCGAGCAGCTCGACGAGCGCGTCGAGTCACGACAGCAGGCGAAGGCGAGTGAGCGGCAAGCAGCTGATGCCCTCTCCGAAGTGCAGCGCAAGCTAAACGCTGAGGACGCTCGGCTGGTCGCAGCCATCAAGTCTCTCGAGACCTCGCTCGGAGCTCGTCCTGGTTGGCGACAGCAGCTCGAGGCAGACAGCCACGCCTTCCTGGCGACCTGTCAGCAAGAAGTTTCGGAGTTTCGCGAGCAAACCGCAGCCCATGAGCAGGCCCGCACGGCTCTCGCCGAGCTGCGTCCCCAAGCCGCCAAGATCGCGGCGGAGGTGGCGGCAGCAAAGGACACCGCGACGACCCAAGAGCAGCGTTGGCGCGAGTTGGAAGCTGCCCGGGACACCTTGCGTACCGAGCGCAGTTTACTGCTAGATGGCCAACCCGTCGCCGACGTCAAAAGGGCCCTCACCCAGGCAAGCGCCGCCGCCGACCAAGCCCTCGATGCCGCCATCGAGATCGAACGCAAGGCGCGGGACCACTCGAAGGTCGCCGAAGCAAGGCACGAAAGCGCCCGCCAGCAGCTCCACCATGAAGCCACGGCTTTGGAGAAAGCCGAGCTCGATGTGCAGGCGGCGCTGGCCGAGCATGCCATTGATCTCGCCACCCTGCGCCAGCGTTTGCAGCACGATGTCGCATGGTGTGACGCCGAGACCCGCGACCTTGATGCGCTCCAACAAGCTGTTCAAGCTGCGGAGTTAGTGCTCGCCGAACGCCGCGCTCGACGCGACGAGCACGAGACGACCGACCCCCCTGAAATCTCCGAGGCGGAAGCGACCGCGCAGCAGCAGACCGCCACCGAGACCCACCAACAAGCGAGCGAATCTGAACAAGACTTGCGCCTACGGATCAAACTCGACGATACCGCCCGCGCCAAGCGAGACCTGATCGCCACCGACATTGCGCGGCAAGAGGCACAGACCCATCTGTGGGCCACTCTCACCGAAGTCATCGGTTCCCACGATGGTGGAAAGTTCCGCAAGTTCGCCCAAGGGCTGACCCTCGACTCCCTTCTCGGCTTCGCCAACACACACCTACAGAACCTGGCGCCGCGTTATCGCCTGGAACGCGTTCCCGGAGAAGACCTCGAGCTACAAGTCATCGACTGCGACATGGGCGACGATGTGCGCTCGATCAAGAGCCTCTCCGGCGGCGAAACCTTCCTGGCCTCCCTGGCGTTGGCCCTCGGCCTGTCCTCTCTCTCGGCGTCCGAGACCCCGGTCGAGTCGCTGTTCATCGACGAAGGCTTCGGCACCCTCGACCCGGAAACCCTCGAAGTTGCACTCTCCGCCTTCGACGCCCTGCAAGCGTCGGGGCATCAAGTTGGCATCATCTCCCATGTCCAAGACTTGGACCAGCGAATCGGTGTCCAAGTGCGGGTCATCAAACAAGGCGCGGGCCGCAGTCGTCTCGAGGTCGTCAGCGGTCCTTGACCAAATCTAGGATTCGAACCGCGAGTCGAGGTGCCACCCGCCCGGGTGCCACCCGCTTCGGGTGATCGCTTGCAATCAGAGAGATAGATCCGTCACGGCTGCCGCAGCTCTCGAGCTGCAGTCTGTCGGCTGCATGCAGTCACCAGACTGCATCTGACATGCCAAAAAGCGCCTAGCTTCAGGTGTCAGGGCGCTGGCACGGGTTCTGCTCTCTTGCAAGGTGTGACCCGTCCACCCTGCAAGACGATTCAGGAGAGCGCCATGTCATCTGATTTGAGACCGACCAAGCGCAGAGACCCACACCGCATCGCGAGGACATCATGAGTCGACACCATCGTTGGCTGGCTGGCGAGCTTGGCGCCTGGCAGGCCGAAGGTCTCATCGACGCACGTCAGCTCAATACGTTGCGAGAGCGCTATCCGGTAGCTGCCGAGGTGTTTTCGGGTCGCTTGATGCTTTCCGCTCTCGGAGCCGTCATCTTCGGACTTGGAGTGATTCTCCACTTCGCCTACAACTGGGATGACATGTCCAAGTTGGCGAAGCTCGCGATCATCATCGGCAGTCTGATCGCCAGCCATGGCGCCGCCTATGGGCTCTCCGTCCGTGGTCGTGGCTCACAAGCCTCGATCGAGAGCCTGCATTTGCTCGGTACCATGTTCTTCGGCGCCGGTATTTGGCTGATCAGCCAGATCTACCAGTTCGAGATCCCCTACCCAGGGGCACTTCTTGTTTGGGGTCTTGGCGCTTTGGCCGTGGCGTGGGCTTTGCCGTCCATCCCTCAAGGGCTCATGGCCCTGACATTGATCAGCGCCTGGTGCTTGAGTGATGTCGAGATCCATTCATCAGCCAACTATCTGGGCGCGACACTGGTCGCCATCGGTATCCTCCCTTTGGGAATCTGGCGCCGCTCCAAGACCATTCTGTTTCTCGGTGCCGCTGCATTCCTCGTCCTCCTAACCGTGGGTGTCGCCCGAGAGCTGGACGAACAGATGATCTATGTGGCGTTCTTTCTCGCCGCAGGATTCTCGAGCTTCAGCCTGCTGGGGCGCGCAAGCGGCCGACCCGAGCTGGCCTCGATTGCGGTTGTCGGCCAGATCGTGTTCGTGCCCGCCCTTCTTGTGTTCAGTTTTGAACGACCGATGCGAGAGCTCATCGGTCACCCGCCTGAAAGCGGGATTCAACAGGCCCTCTTCGCAAGCTCGTTCGTAGTTGGCCTCGGCCTACTCGGGGTGGCGATGGCAAGATCGGTACGATCCGAGAAGAACAAAGTCCGGGCCACCGAACGCTGGAGCAGCCGCCTCCAGGTTGTTGTCATCGCGACCCTGGTACTTGTTGTCTCGCTGATCCCCTTTGGCAATCAGCTGGCCGACCCGCAGCACATGGCGTGGCTTTTCAGCTTTATGTTGCTGGCTCACGGGGTGCTCATGATCCTGCTGGGAGCCAGTCGGCAGTCCAGACTGGGCGTCACGGCTGGCTGCATAAGCGTCATTGCGGTGACCCTGGTGCGTTTTATCGACCTCTTCGAAAGTTTGTTGTCCAGATCCCTGGCTTTCCTATTGCTCGGCTTAGGGTTTTTCGCCGTCGGTGCCATCTACAAGCGTTTCCAGCTCCGAACGGAGGTAAACCATGCGTAGGATCACAATCCTCCTTGCCCTAGCTGGGCAATTGTTCTACTTGGTTGGCTTGGTGGCCAATCGGGAGATCCTCCTGCGGAGTGACACGACGGTGTTTCTTCGGACAGTGCCGGTGGATCCTCGAGACCCCTTCCGAGGCGACTATGTGGCCCTGCGGTACGACATCAACGCTGTCGCTGCCGACGCAATCCGAGGTCGTCTTGCAGAACATCGCCACGAAGACGACGTGCCGGTTTTTGCTGTCCTCGATCCCGTACCTGGATCCACCGACCTCGTCCGGCTTGGCCATCTCACCGATACCGTCCCCAGGGATCGGCTCTTCCTGGCGGGTACGACCGTTCAAAACTCGAGATTCCGGGCACCGAAAGGTGGTCTCGCAGCACGCTACGACATCGAAACGCTTTTCGTCCAGCAAGGTCACGGTTTGGAAATTGAAGCCAAACGGGGGCGACCCGCCGGCCTGCAAGTACCGATGGAAATAGAGCTCGCCGTGAATACCGGCGGCAAAGCGGCGATTCGCGGCTACCGCTGGAGCCCGATCGGCATCACTTTCGATATCGCCCGGTTCGACGGACAGGTCGCCCCGGAGGCTCACGTTACCCTGCACAACGTCAGCGATGAGACCCAATGGCTGGTCGACCCTGGAGACCATTGCAGCTTCGGCTTGATTCCAGGAGACTGGGGAGCCGACGGGTGGCCGGCTGGCTCGCCCCTCTGCGAGCGTATTACGCCGACGCCGGCCGACGTGCGTCGCCTCGAACCCGGTGCCACCTACTCAGTGGCGCTCAACCTCAACCTTGCCCGGTGGCATCTCGATGTTGATGGCCATCCTCTGCCGATCGATCGTATCGGGGAGTTGGGGACGGAACGATTTCGTGTCGTCTACCGACCCGACCCCAGTTGGTCAGAGATCCTCGAGGTTCCCGGTGGTCAGCTCTGGCTCACCGAGTTGCCGAGTCCAGCCTTTACCGCTGTCGGCCGTATCGACTGAGAGTTCAGGCCAACAAGCATCAGACATCCAGTGACTCGCTAGATCGAGACAGTCTTGGATCGCCAGAAAGAGGTAGCCGTCGGCAGATTTAGATGCGTTCGTTGCTACTTGTCCGCTCGGGGTCGAGCAGCGCATCCGGGTAGTTGATGAAGTCCTCCTGACGCCGGATCTTGCCGTCTGCTCCAAACTCCAACACGATCATGAACCGCCACGGACCAAGCGGTTGGCCATCGTAGTGGAACTCCGTGAAGTGACCCCTGGCGACGGCGGACCGGCCCTCGACCACCAAAGAGCTCAGCACCAGCGCCTGATCGTGAGCTCTAACAACCCGCGGGTTGCTCCAATCAAAGAACGCACGGATCGCGTCTCGCCCATCGATCAAGTCGCCATTGACGATGTCTTCCACCACCGCGTCCTCGGCATAGAAGTCGAGGAAAGTCTCGAAGTCCGAGCGGTCGGCGTAAACCTGAAAGAAAGCTTCGGCGCGTTCTCGGGTGTCACGGGTGATTGCATCTGTGGTCGGGGACTGGGGTGTGCAAGCCGTCAGGACAGCGCTGAAGAGGACCCATGGTATCCACGCTTTGGGTGTCAGAGAAGAGCGCATGGCAGAGGTACGGGGTGGACCGATGAGAGTTTGCCATGATTCGACGATCCGAGCGCCGCAGCCTCAGTGATGACGAACTTGCAGAAGAGCTTTTCGCCGCAATTGCACCAGCCGCTGGTGCCGGTGCTCGAGCCTCTGTGCGGTCGCGCAGAGGCCGCGGGAGACTCAGGGCCTTTAGTTTGATCTCGAGATGCAGTGCTTGCAGCGGAGTCGCTGCCAGACCGGCAATTGTTCGCAGGGGATCTCCTCGGAGACGCAGCCCGTGACGGGGTCGCAGGAGTCCGCCGTACAGGAGTCGAAGTCGTCGCAGTTCAAAAACAGCGGTGCAGTACATTCTCCGGTGTTCTCGTCGCAGGCTTCACCTACCGTGCAGACGTTGCCGTCGTCACAGGGGCCAGGAGTGAAGACCGTCACGCATCCGAGCGCCGAGTCGCACTCGTTGACTCTGCACTGTTCGCTCGTCGGAAAGCAGATGATGGGCCGTGTCCAAGAGCAGGTGCCGTCGTGGCATTGATCCAGGCCGGTGCAGGCGTCCGAGTTGTTGCACGCTGTGAATTCCATCGCCTGGGCGTCATGGACGCACAAGCCCGGCACCCCCGGATCACAGGAGTCCAGGGTGCAGAATTCCCCGTCGTCACAGTTGATCTGTTGGTCGTTGGGGCAGTTGGGGCCGTTGCCGGTGCAGAGCTCGGTTTCGTCGCAGGGATCGACCGCCGGACGACAAACCTGAGTCGAGGGCAGGAAGTCATTGGTCGGGCAATCGGGCGACGAGCCGCTGCACGTCTCCGCGACGTCGCACGGACCCTGGACGGCGCGGCAGGCGGTCGCCGACGGCAGGAGCTCGTCCGCCGGACAGTCCAAGTCGATTCCGTCGCATCTCTCCTCGACGTCGCAGCTGCCGGCACTCGCCCGGCAAAGGGTGTTCGCGGGCTTGGGTGGATGATCGCAGTTCCCGGTCGCCGGATTGCAGGTGTCTTCCGAGCACGGCAGACCGTCGTTACACACCACGTTGGTCCCCGTACACATGTCGGGCGCCTGGCAGGTCGGACAACTGGGCAAAGTCCCGGTCACCATGCCGGTGCTGGATCCGTTCTGCAGAGGACCTGCGGCGGTGTCATCCGGCTCGGGGCGTTTCAGGTGTCAAAGACCCGCCGCTTCGGCAGCCAGGCCTAGAAACCTCTTGAGGGCAGCGCTGCCCTCACCGTATTCCTCGAACAGACGGCCATGATCGACAGATACATAGCCATGGGCGATGCGGTTGCGAAGTCCGGTCGCGCCCCGCATCGCGTTCGCCAACTCGCGGTCGATCGCTTCATGATCCGCCAGACAGTCGAACGCCTCAGCAGCTCCGCTAGGTGGCTGCCAACCGGCATCCGACACCCAGTGGCTCGCCAGATCGAGGCAGTCTTGGATCGCCAGGAAGAGGTAAAACGTCGCCAAGTCCCGATGCTTGATATCGGTGAGAAACGCCGGACGGCCGCGCTCCAGGATCTCGTCTACATCGGCGAGACGAGCCGTCGCGCTGGCGACCTTGCGCGCCGCCACGTCAGGATTGACCATTGGCCACCTGCTCGCGTAGTCGCTGGATGTAGACCGCATGCATCTTGCGCGCGGTTGGTCCCCAATCCCACCAATCGATCATCGCTTTGGCCTTGAAGTTTTTCCACAGCCACGGCTGCTTTTCCACCAGCACCTTGCCGTCGCGGGCAATTTCGAAACGCAGCAAGGACGGAGCCTCGTCGAGGTGGACGATGTCGACCCGGCGTCGCGCCGCGCGTCCGGCTGCAACTTCTGCCTCCTGACGTGACGCCAACGTATTGGGCTCGAGCAGCAGGCCCAGGTCAAGATCGCTGTTCGCGTGCGCCTCGCTGCGCGCGGTCGACCCAAAGGTCACCGCCAAGCGCACAGCGGGTAGTGATTCCAAGGCTTTGACGACTGGGGCCAAATCGATCATCCTGAGATCCTACCAGCCTTAGGTGTAGCCCGAGGTGCTAGCCCGAGGTGCCACCCGATTCGGAAGTGGTCCAACTCGGTAACAGCTTGCGAACCTGGATCCGGTTTCTGCAACCGGGTTTAGACCGTCCCGAACCGTCCGGCGGCCTCTAAAAGTTTTGCCCAAAGCCGCTCGGAGGGTCAGAAAGTCTAATGACGTTTTACCCGAAGCCTTCCGGACCGTTCGTGAGCCTTATGGCATTTTACCGAACGCGTTTCTGACGGTCCGTGAGCCTTATGGCATTTTACCGAACGCGTTTCTGACGGTCCGGATGGTCTTGGGCAAAACTTTTTCGGCGTTTCTAAGTCGAAAGGTTAAAAATAGTGACAATCTGTGTCACTTGTGCCGAAAAGCTCGGTTGCTGTCCGCCCAGGCGGTTCATCAAGGTTTTCGCCTGGTCTTAGGTCCGAAGCGCGGAGCGAGGTAGTGCCGCTGAGGGAAAGTTCCGCGGTTCAGAAGGTAGCCAAAAGACACCTACGGTCTCGGTGAGAACCTTCTAGAGTTTCGCCCTGCGCTTAGACCTGACCGGTTCGGTGATGACGAATTTGCAGAACAGCTTTTCGCCGCGATCGCATTGCTCGTCAACCTGCGCGCCAGTCGCGTCAGCGAAAAATGCCGCGATGACCCCACAAGCGCAGGGCTCTGCGCGGACCGCGCGGCCGAGTGGGAAGCTATAGCTGTGCGATCGATGCCGATCGACTCGGGCAGCTGGCCTCAGCCCTTCTGGCTCGGGTCTCTTGCCGAACGCGAGGCGCGAACGCGCCTCGCGCGCCCAACCCCAACGGGGTTGAATTCCACAGGCCAGGGTCAGCTGGCGCGAAGCGCCGCGCCACCCTGGGTATGGAAGGCGATAGCTTCCGAACCCTGAAAGGGTGGTGGTCAACGGGCTTCAAGGCCCGGGCTAAACACCGATTTCGCCACGAGAGACACCCCGTAAGTGCTTGATCTGCCAGTGTTTACTCCCGTCGTGCCCATGATCGGAGCAGCTTACCTCAGATCGCGAATGCGGCGTCAAGGGGCAGTCAGGGGGCAGCACTGGCCGACCTCTCCTAGCGTCTAGCCACAGCCGACAACACATGCCAATTGTCACTTCTGCTGTATTCTGTCGGTCACTTCCCTTCCTCCGCTCCTGGAAAGTGGCAGCGTGAAGCAAAACGTCGAGCCGCGCCCCTCTCCGTCCGATTCGACCCAGATCCGACCACCGTGGACCTCGACGATGCGTTTGACCAGCGCCAGGCCGATTCCGGTGCCTTCCGACGCCTTCGGGTCGAGGCGATCGAACAGCCCGAAGATCTTGTCATGGTACTGCGGATCGACGCCCATTCCGTTGTCGCGGACGTAGAAGGTCGGTGGCTCGCCATCCGGCGCGGCCCGCATGCCGATCTCGATACGCGGCGCCGGCCGATCTCCCAGGTACTTGACCGCGTTGTCCAGGAGATGGCGCGCCACCTCGAGCAGCCGTGCGCGGTCGCCGCACACCGCCGGTAGATCCGCCGCCACCTCGACCTCGACACCGCGCTCGGTGACCGTCGGGCCGAGCTCGGCCACGGCCTGGCGCGCCAGCTCCCCGAACGCCACCTCGTCGCAGGGCATCGATACGCGGTCGATGCGCGAGAACTCGTAAAGCTCGTCGAGCAACCGGTGCAGCTTCGAGGCCGCGTCGTCGACGCGCCCGAGGTCATGGAGCAGGCGGTCGTGGTCACGGATCTCGGCGTCTTTGACCGACAGGCCGATGAAATTCCGGATCGTGGTCAGGGGGTTCTTGAGGTCGTGGGCGACGGTGTAGTTGAAACGTGCCAGCTCGGCGTTTCTCGCCTCGAGCTGGCCGATCAGCAGCTCGCGCTCGCCGAGCAGGCGCTCGCGCTCGGCCAGCTGCGAGGTGCGCTCGCTCACCAACCCCGACAGCTGGCGGTTGACCGTCAGCAGCGCGACGTGGGTCCGGACCCGGGCCACCAGCTCGCTGCGCGATACCGGTTTGGGCAGGTAGTCGTTGGCTCCCGCCGCTAGGCCAACGACCAGGTCTTCGGCCTGGTTCTTCGCGGTCAGGAAAATCACTGGCAGGTCTTCAAGCCGGTAGCGCTCGCGCAGCTTGCGGCAGACCTCGAAGCCGGACATCTGCGGCATCATGACGTCGAGGACGACCAGGTCGATCGTTCGTTCTTCGAGCAGCCGCAGGGCCTCCGGGCCGCCGGCGGCGACCTGAACGCGGAAACCGGCGGCCCCGAGCTGGTTGGCCACCATCCGGCGGATGATCGGTTCGTCGTCGACCACCAGCAGGCGCGCGCTGTCCCCCTCGGGGGAAGTCGGCGCGGCGATGTCGGCCGCGGCCCGGGCGCCGTCGCCGAGCGGCGACGCGGCGTCGACCGCCGTGTCCTCGGCGGCGGGAATCCGGGCGACCCGCGGCTCGCCGTCGACCGCCCAGGCCGGCTCCGGGGAGACCTCCAGGTCGAAGCAGAACGTCGACCCCTCCCCGGGCGCCGAGTCCACCTCCAGGCTGCCGCCGTGGAGCTGGATCAGCTGGCGGGTCACCGCCAGGCCCAGGCCGGTGCCTCCGAACTCCCGCTCGACCGTCCCGTCGGCCTGGGCGAAGGCCTCGAAGATGCGCTCCTGTTGATCCTGCGGGATGCCGATGCCGGTGTCGCGGACGCTGACGCGGACTCTCCCCGGCTCGCTCCCGGCAGGCCGGCGGCCGTCCCGCGCCGCCGAGACCTCGACCTCTCCCGCCTCGGTGAACTTGATCGCGTTACCCACCAGGTTGTGGAGGATCTGCAGCAGGCGATTCTCGTCCGCCAGCATGCTCGGCAGGTCCGCGGCGACGGCGTTTCGGAGCTCCACCGGCTTCGACCCGACCAGCGGCCGCGACAGGGTCAGGACGACGTCGACCAGGGCGCGCAGGTCGAGCGGCCGGAGCTCGAGTGCCAGGCCATGGTGCCGGAGCTTGGAGAAATCGAGGATGTCGTTGACCAGGGCGGTGAGCCGCCGGCCGCTGTGCGCGAGCAGCGAGAGGTCGGCCCTGGCGGGCGCGGGAAGCTCGCCGCGGACGCCGTCGATCAACGATTCGGCGAGACCGGTGATGCCGTAGAGCGGCGTGCGCAGCTCGTGGGAAGTGTTGGCCAGAAATTCGTCCTTGAGCTTGTCGACCTCCCGCAGGCGGCGGCTGACGGCGCGTTCGCGCTCCGCCGCATCCCGCTCCCGGCGCAGCTTCCGGCGATGGGAACGGAGATAGCCCGAGACCGTCGCGGTGAGCGCTAGCCCATAGAGCGTGTAGGCCCACCAGGTCCGCCAGGGCGGCGGCAGGACAGTAATCCCGATCGACGCTCCTTCCTCGTTCCACACCCCGTCGGGGTTCGAGGCCTTGACGCGGAAGACGTAGCTCCCCGGCTCGAGGTTGGAGTATTGGGCGAACCGCTTGGCGGCGCCGGTTGGGATCCAGGCCCGGTCGAAGCCTTCCAGGCGATAGGCGTAGCGGTTCTTGCCCGGGTTGGGGTAATGGAGGGCGGCGAACTCGAAACCGAAAACATAGTCGTGATGCGAGAGCACGAGCTGCCGGGGCGCGGACACCGGTTCCGCCGGCATCGAGTCAGCCGCCCGGCTCGCAAAGGGCACCGATTCGTTGAACAGCTGAAAATCCGTGATCTCGATCCGGGGCGGCACTGAATCGTCCATCACCCGTTGCGGGAAGAAGGCGATGAGCCCTCCGGAACCGCCAAAGAACATCTCGCCGCTCGGGTTCTGGTCGGCACAGGCTGCGGCGAAGGAGTTGCCTTGCAGACCGTCGCTGGCGTCATAGTTCTTGAAGGTCTCCGAGCGCGGGTCGAAGCGACTCAGGCCACGGTTGGTGGAAAGCCAGAGCCGCCCATCACCGTCCTCCAGGATGTCGAAGACCGAGTCGGCAGGCAATCCGTCCCGTTTCCAGTAGTGTTTGAACCGTCGGCGCTCCTCCCCCGGCGCCCCCGGAGCCAGGCGGTTGAGGCCGGAGCCAAAGGTGCCGACCCAGAGCGCCCCCGAGCGAGCCTCGTAGATACTGGCCACGGAGTTGCCGCTCAAACTGTCGCGGTCGGCGGGGTCGTGCCGGTAGTGCTCGAACCGCCCACCGCCCTCGGACGGGTCTCCCCACAGTCGATAAAGCCCGTCGCCCTCCGAGCCGAACCAGAGATCCCCGGCGCGGTCCTGTTGGATGGCGAAGAACTCCTCGGTCGCCAGGCCGTCGGGATCGCCGGGCTGCCGCGGGTAACGGACGAACCGCCGGGCAGCGCGATCGAAATGGTGGAGACCGGCGAGAGTACCGATCCACAGCCGCCCCGCGCGGTCCTCGTAGATCTTCTGGATCTCGCCGCTCCTCAGGCTGTGAGGATCTTCCGGGTCCGAGCGGAAGTGCACGAAGCGGGGGCGTTCCGGCGGCACCGGCAGCGGCGCCTCGAGCCGGCTGAGCCCCTCCCAGGTGCCCACCCACAGGTCCCCCGCGCGGTCCTGGTAGAGGGTGGTCACCGGCCCCGGCTGGAGGCCTTCCGGA
The DNA here is from genome assembly GCA_029263355.1 of Acidobacteriota bacterium. Taxonomy (GTDB): domain Bacteria; phylum Acidobacteriota; class Thermoanaerobaculia; order Multivoradales; family J023; genus JAAELT01. Next base: position 21,746 of record JAJCXQ010000090.1, read on the forward strand.
TCGCCGGGATCGAAGCGGACGTTGCTGACCGTCCGCCGCCGGCGATCGAGACGGTCGAGTCCGTGGTCGGGGGTTCCCACCCACAGCACGCCCGAGCTGTCCTCCACCAGCGCCCAGACGTCGTCCTGGCTCAAAGTGGCATCGCGCCCTGGCAGCGGACGGTAGACGGCGAAGGCCTCGCGCGCCGGATCGTAGCGGCTGACGCCGGCAAAGGAGCCCACCCACAGGACGCCGGTCGCGTCCTCGTAGACATGGGTGACGAAGCTGCCCGCCAGGCTGCGGGGATCCGTGGGATCGTGGAGGCTGCGGGCAAAGGTGCCGCGGGCGCGATCGAAGCGGACCAGCCCACCGCCGGCGGTGCCGATCCATAGCTCCCCGCGGCGATCCACCAGCAGCTTCATCACCCCGGCGACGGACTGACCCCAGCGGTTCTCCGAATCGTAGCGGTAGTGGACGACGGAGCCGTCGCCGGGGTCGAGCCGGTCGAGGCCTTTGTCAGTACCGATCCAGAGCGTGCCATCCGGGTCGCCGGCGATCCCCCGGATCGTGCGGCCACTCAGCCCGCCGGCGGCCGACGGGCCGTGGCGGTAGTGGACGAACTCGGCGGTCCGGCGCGGGTCCGGGAGCCGGAGTAGCCCGTCGCCGGTACCGACCCATAGCTCCCCGGAGCGATGCTGGTGCAGCGCCAAGATCGCCCAGCCGCTGAGGCCGGACTCCACGGAGTAATCCTCGGGGACTGCGGCGTCCCGGAGCCACAAGCGGTTCAGCCCGTCCTCGGTCCCGACCCACAGGTCGCCGGCAGCGTCCTCGAGCAAGGCGGTGACCTGGTCGTGGCTGAGGGACGCGGGATCGCCCGCACGGTGGCGATAGCGGACGAAGGAATCGCCGTCGCGGCGCAGCCGGTTGAGCCCGCTCCGCGTCCCGATCCACAGCTTGCCCCGTGAGTCCACACAGATCGTCCGGACTTCGTTGCCGGCCAGCGAGTCGGGGTCGTCCGGGTCGTGCCGGTAGACCCTGAAACGGTAGCCGTCGTAGCGATTCAGCCCTTCGCCCGTGCCCAGCCACATGAAGCCCTGCGCGTCCTGCTCGATCGCCCACACGGTGTCGTGCGACAGCCCGTCCTCGACGGTAACGCGATCGAAGCGTAGCGCCCGCTCCTGGGCGTGGGACGGCGCCGGCGGAAGCGCGAAGCACAGGAACAGGCCCGCCGCCCCGAGGAGCCGCGGCGGCGATCGGCGGCGGGCCTTGAGACGGCTCCAGCGCTTCGTGGCAGGTCTCCCGCCCAGGTTTATCTCCAGGCTCACTGCTACCATGCCGCTATCCTACCAACGACAGGGCGGCGGCAGAGGGGCGCTCAAGGGGCAGCACTGGCCAATAAGCACCCACTGCCTACAACCCGTAACAGCGCGTAGATTCCTGCAACTTCGGTGGTTAACCGTTGTGGAGTGTTGTAGCCCGTTGGGTTTGTCAACCTGAAAGGGCAGCAATCAACTGGCTCTCAGGTCCGGATTGAGCGCCGATTTTGCCCCAGGAGACACCTCGTAAGTGCTTGACTGGCACGTGTTTATTCCCGTCGTGCCCATGATGGAAGTAACTTACCACATCGCGGCTTCTGGGTGTCAAGGGGCATTGTTGGGCAGCACTCTGCCCAGCTGCCCCACGGTCTTCAACGGCGGGCCACACGAAACGGCCGGTTGGCTTAGGTTTCGTCTCCCCAGCCTTCTGCCCAGGATTTAAGCTTCCGGCGCATGTGGCGTCCGTCGATCCGCTTCACCACATTCAGCCGTGCTCGGATGGCGACCTCTTGATAGGGCCACCCACCGGCCATCACAACGGAGCTAGCGATGTTCCCATTCCACTGCCTAGCGACCCGTTCAGCCAGCTCGTGTACTTGGCTGTTCTGTAGGGCGATGTGGTCAGGGTTCTGGCTGCTGGTCTGTAGGCCATGTTGTGCTGACAGCCACCACACCTGCCAGCCATCAGGTAGCGCTTCGGGCTGATACTTTTGCCATGTCTGCCAGAGGGGAGCAGTGTTAGCGATGACGACATGCCCCGCTACGAGCTGTTGGCCCCTCTGTCGAGCAACTCTCTTCACTGGCGTCCAGTCCTCTCCAAATAAATAACCACCGAACCTAGCCATGAAGCGGTTCCAGCTTCTGGCTCCAGAATCTGCGTAAGCGAGCAAGGCATCTGCGCACTGGCGGCAGGCCACAAGATGCTCTCTCACCAGCCGCGCATCGACTTCGCCCAGCGTTTCATCGGAGTAGGCAATCATCAGCTCGGCCGTCAAATGCCCGCCCATCATTAGCTTGATAGCAGCTAGACCAAGTGTCGCCTCTTCTGCGGTGATCTCGTAGCCGGCGGGTACGACCTCATAGAGCGTCGGTTGTTCTTCAGCCAGAATCTCGTCAACTGCGCGATCACATGCCTTACAGGTGACTAGATGCCTGGCGATCTGGCGGGCCTTTGCGTCTGATTGACCTCCCTGCGTGAAGATCAGCAGATCCTCGGCGGAGGGGCAAGCCACATCACCCGACCGAGGTGCGACCGAGGTGCCACCCGATTCGGGCGGATTCGGGCGACCGGCCGACCGCAGGACGTGCAGGGGTGGACCTTGTGTCCGCCCATCTCCCTGTTCTATCCAAGAGATTCAGTACAATCCGCGCCGGGAGTGCCTGTGTCATCCGATTCACCAACGATTTTTATCAGCTATAGCCATCGGGACGAGCGCCTGAAAGAGCGCCTGGCGACGCATCTCAGCGTCCTGCGCGGGCGGTTGGACGTTTGGGACGATCGCCGGCTACGGGCCGGTGACAATTGGTATGCCGAGATCGAGGCCGCGATTGAGTCGGCAGATGTTGCGGTGATGTTGATTTCGGCGGATTTCCTGTCGTCAGACTTCATCTCCAAGGAAGAGGTCCCGCGGCTCTTGAAACGTCTTCAGGAAGATGGGTTGGCGATGGTCCCGATACTGGTGAGGTCGTGTGCGTGGAAGGAGATTCCGTGGTTGTCGGCGATGCAGATCCGGCCGACAAACGCTCGGCCTTTGACGGCGTTGAAAGGGAATGCCCGAGAAGATGCCCTGTCGGCGCTGACGGTAGAGATCGTGGAGTTGGCCGGAAAAAAAACACCGCCGAACGAGCCAGCAGCTAATGCCGCCGCTACGGATGCACCACCCATGGAACCGCCCGAGTCGGTGGCAGCAGCCGACGATCCTCCGAAAACGTCGAAGGCAGAGCAGATCAGCGTTGAAGCTCCGCTGGAGCCTAGCCTCGCTTGGGCAAATCAACTCGGCCGAGATACCGCTGGTGACTGGGCGAGCGTCGAGATGGTGGGCATAAAGCAGCGCTTGCGGTGGATCCCGCCAGGAGAATTCATCATGGGTTCTCCGGAATCCGAGGTGGGTCGTCACGACGACGAAGGGCCAACTCATAAGGTCACTTTGACGCACGGTTACTGGCTAGCGGAGACTCCCTGTACCCAGGCGTTGTGGCAGGCCGTGATGAGGGAGAACCCAAGCCACTACAAATCGCCGCAACGCCCTGTCGAGAACGTGAGTTTTGAAGACTGCCAGCAGTTCATAGAGCGCTTGAATCAGCAGATTCCAGGTCTGGCGGCGCGACTGCCGAGTGAGGCGGAGTGGGAATACGCCTGCCGGGCCGGCACGTCGGGCGCGACGTGGAATGGCGAGCTACAAATCGTCAACAGGGAATCACCGGTTTTGGAATCGATCGCTTGGTATTGCGGCAATCGTGGCCTAGGCGTGGAAGATGGGCCCCGTGGGGTTGGCCAGAAAAGGCCAAACCCCTGGGGCCTCTACGACATGCTGGGTAACGTTTTTGAGTGGTGCCAAGATGGGTGGCGATCGTACGCGCAACGGCCTGAGGTGGATCCTGAGGAACAAGAAGGCGCTGTGCGCGTTGCTCGCGGCGGCTCCTGGCTCTCTCGCGGCCGGCTGGTGCGTGCGGCCTACCGCCAACCTCGGTTGCTGTCCGCCCAGGCGGTTCATCAAGGTTTTCGCCTGGTCTTAGGTCCGAAGCGCGGAGCGAGGTAGTGCCG
>JAJCXQ010000091.1 GCA_029263355.1 Acidobacteriota bacterium
GGTAGCCGCGTCGACCGTGCCCGTGGACGCCAGCCGTGAAGTCGCCATCGTCGGCATGGCTGGACGCTTCCCAGGCGCTGGCGACATCGAACAATACTGGCGCAATCTGGCCGACGGGGTGGAGTCGATCCGTTTTTTCTCCGACGATGAGCTGCTCGACGCAGGCCTCGACCCGCAATTACTCAGCGACTCCCGATACATCAAAGCCCGCGGCGCCCTCGACGACGCGGAATCCTTCGATGCCGCCTTCTTCGACATGTCACCGCGCCAAGCCGAAGTCACCGATCCGCAGCAGCGGGCATTCCTGGAATGCGCCTGGCACGCTTTGGAGCACGCCGGTTACGACCCGCACGCCTACGATCGGCGGATCGGGGTCTACGGCGGGGTCAGCCTGAACCGCTACCTCGAAGCTCTGTTGGCTGACTCTCAACTGGTCGAAGGGGTGGGTCGGGGGCAGATCTTACTAGGCAACCAACACGACTACCTGACCAGTCAGCTGTCCTACAAGCTCGACCTCAAAGGCCCCAGCGTCAACGTTCAGACTGCCTGCTCGACATCACTGGTGGCAGTCCACATGGCCTGTATGAGCCTGCTTCACGGCGACTGCGAAATGGCGCTCGCTGGCGGCGCCACCATCAACGCCGGTGAGGTCAAAGGCTACTTTTACGAGGAAGGCGGCATCGATTCGCCCGATGGCCACACCCGCACCTTCGACTCTGCTGCGCAAGGGGTGGTCAACGGCAGTGGCGTCGGCGTGGTGGTGCTCAAGCGGCTGGAAGATGCCGTCGCCGACGGTGATCACATCCACGCGGTGATCCGCGGCAGCGCCAGTAATAACGATGGCGCTCGCGGTAAAGCCGGGTTCACGGCGCCGAGCGTCGAGGGCCAGGCGCGAGCCATCAGCGAAGCTCAACGGCTAGCCAAGGTGACGCCGGAGACGGTCAGTTATGTCGAAGCTCATGGTACCGGCACTCCGGTGGGAGACCCGATCGAGGTTGCGGCGCTGACCCAGGCATTCCGCTCGGCAACCGAGGACCGGGGCTTCTGTGCCCTGGGCTCGGTGAAAACCAACATCGGCCACCTCGACGCGGCGTCAGGTGTCGCCGGGTTGATCAAAACCGTGCTCGCCCTCGAGCACCAGCAGATTCCCCCGAGCCTCCACTTCCAGGCCCCCAATCCCGAGACCCATCTCAGTACCAGCCCTTTCTACGTCAACACGTCGCTCACTCCGTGGAAAGCGAACGGCACACCTCGCCGGGCCGGTGTCAGCTCGTTCGGTATCGGCGGCACCAACGCCCACGTCGTGTTGGAGGAGGCGCCACATCCTCCTGCCTCCGGCGACTCGCGTCCGGCTCAGCTACTACTGCTGGCGGCGCGCACACCGACGGCCCTCGACGACGCCACGGTCAACCTCGGGAATCACCTCGAGTACCACCAAGATCTGGAGCTCGCCGATGTCGCGTTCACTCTCGGCGTTGGACGCCGAGCATTCGACCACCGCAGGTACGTCGTTTGTCGCGATCACGATGCAGCGATCAGCGCGCTCTCTGGCAGCCCCACTGCAAGCAACACGGGTCAGCGCCGCGCCGCGACCAAGATCACACCGATCTTCATGTTCCCGGGACAGGGGTCGCAATACGCTGGCATGGGCGCCGAGCTCTATCGCCACGAGCCCACATTCCGCGCCAGCGTCGACGAATGTTGTGACTTGATCCAAGCCGAGCTCGGCGATGACTTGCGCCGCCTAATTTTTCCGATCGGCGGTGGTACCGAAGAGGACGATCTCGAGCTCGAACAGACCGCCATCGCCCAACCGGCGCTTTTTGTCATCGAGCTCTCGCTGGCGCGCTTGTGGATGGAGTGGGGCGTCCGGCCGGCGGCGATGATCGGCCATTCCCTCGGCGAGATGGTTGCGGCATGTCTGGCCGGGGTCGTTTCTGTAGGTGACGCGTTGCGGTTGGTGGTGCGACGGGGCCGCTTGATGGAGGAGATGCCAGCAGGTGACATGCTCGCCGTCGGCTTGCCCGAAGATAAGACCCGGCAATGGCTCTCCAGCGAGGATGCCGGGCTCTGCCTGGCGGCGGTCAACGGCCCTGCCGCCTGCGTCGTGTCTGGCGAGGCCAATGCCCTCGACACATTGAGCCAAAAACTCGCCGAGCGAGGCGTCGAAGCGCGCCGCCTCCACACCTCGCACGCCTTCCACTCCCAGATGATGGAGCCGATGGTCGCAAGCTTCACCTCCGAAGTTGCGAACATCGAGTTACGGCCGCCGCAGATCCCTTACGTCTCGAATGTGACCGGCACCTGGATCACCGATACCGAAGCCACCGATCCTGCTTACTGGGGTCATCATCTGCGCCAGACCGTTCGCTTCGCCGATGGCCTGGCGACGATCCTCGAGGCCCCCGGCCGAGCGCTGCTCGAGGTGGGTCCCGGTCGCCAGCTCAGCACGTTGGCTCACCAACATCCTAAGAGGACGAGCGTCGAGTCCACGGTCCAGTCGTTGCCGCACCCTCAGAACAGGGGCGAGGACACTTCAGCAATGCTCACCGCCGTCGGCAAGCTGTGGGTGGCGGGAGCCACCATCGATTGGTCAGCCTTCTGGGCCGGCGAGCGTCGCCGACGGGTACCGCTGCCGCTGTATCCTTTCGAGCGTCAACTCTGCTGGCCAAAGAGCCTGCCCCGAACCATCGCTCCGGGCTTTGCTGCCGCCGAGCCCCACTTTCGCACTCCGCTGGCGACGGTGGAGCCGAGCGCCCCAGCGATGCCGACTCCGGCGCCGGGGGACGAGGCGCTCACGGACAACCAACAGACCGTCACCCAACAGACCATCGCCGGGATCTGGCAGGACATGCTTGGGGTCGACAACATCAGCGTGCACGACGACTTCTTCGATCTCGGGGGCAGTTCCCTGATGGCGCTCCAGCTAGCCGCCGGTCTGCGGCGAACCTTGGGCGTCGAGTTGCCCGCCAGCTTCTTGCTCCAAGCCTCGACGCTGGGAGCCTTGGCGGACTTGGTGGACCAGGCGGCGGGAGGAAAGGTCGAGTCGTCTTGTTTGATCCGCCTGCAGGGGGGATCCGGCCGGCCGCTCTTCATGGTGCATCAAGTGGGTGGTCATGCCTTTACCTTCCGTGCTTTGGCCCGTGAGCTCGGCCCGGGGCAGCCATTTTATGCCCTGCGGTCCTTGGGCCTCGAAGAGGGCGAAGATCCCCTCCACTCGATCGAAGACATGGCGGCTCACTACCTCGAGCTGATCCGCGGCGTAGCGCCTCGAGGACCCTATCTGCTCGGGGGCGCCTCGATGGGCGGCATGGTCGCCTTCGAGATGGCACGACAGCTCGACGCTGTTGGCGAACGAGTCGCTCTCCTGACCCTGATGGACACACCCTGTCTCGATCAGATGCCGGTGCGTGAAGGCCACGCCGAAGCCGTGGCGGCGGCGTTTCCGGTTCGCCTACCGATCTCTATCGAGGAGCTCCGCTCCATCGCTCCCGAAGAACAACTCGATTCCGTGATCGCAGCGGCAAGCCGCAAAGGGACTCTGCCAGAATCCTTCGATGTCGCTGAGACCCGACGCCACATCGCCGTGCTCATGGCCAACATCGAAGCGCTCTACACCTACACTCCACAGTCTTATGACGGCGGCATGCTCTACTTCCGGGCCCGCGATCGACGGGCAGGAGATCCGGCACGTCCCGAGTTGCCGTGGATCGAGCTCGCCGAGAGGGGCGTGGAAACGATCCGGGTGTCCGGCAATCACATGACGATGCACGAGATGCCAAATTTGTCGGACATGTCCGAACATCTGAAGCTAGCGCTCGCTCTACGCCAGGCGCCGCCCGCCTTGGCGTGGCGGCCGACGCGCCTCACCGAACGATTGCCGGCAGAGGGTGCGGAAAGCCCGAAGCCGGTCCTCGCAGGAGGAGTTGGTAGATGACACGCCGTTTATCACTTTTTTCAGCCGCGATGGTCATGCTGTTGGCAGGGCTCTGCGAATCGACGGCCGAGGCCGGAGGGCCAACTCGTGAGCCTCAGAAGCATCGGATAGCAAGCCGGATCGAGGGGCTTCAACTGGCGCTGTGGCACCAACCGCCGAACGCTTCAGAAGCGTCCCTCGACAGGGTGGTTCTGGTGCTTCATCCCGCCAGCTTTTCGACCATGACTGGCGCTGGCTACCGGATCCAAGGTCAGTCTTGGATGGACAACTTGGCAGCAGCTGGTTACGACACCTGGGGGCTGGACTTTCTCGGTTATGGGGCGGCGGACCGTTATCCCGAAATGGCCGAACCCGCCGACGCCAACGAGCCTCTGGGACGTGCTGCCGATGTCATCGCCGACGTCGACCGTGCGATCGATCACATCCGCCGCCAGACCAAAGTTGCCACGCTCTCTCTGATCGGCCAATCGTGGGGCGCCACGGTGGCTGGGCTTTATGCCTCCAAGGCGCCGGATCAACTCGACAAACTGGTGCTTTTCGCCGCGTTCGGCCAGCGAGAGAACGCAACCCCAGGACCTCGGCCAACCGGGGCCTACGTCGACATGACGCCTGAGCGCCGCCTCGCACTCTTCCAACGTCAAGTCCCGGACGGCGAAGCGCCGGCCATGACCGACGATGTCTTGCAAGGCTGGGGCGCTGCATGGCTCGCCGAAGACGAAACTGCTCCGAGCCGCGAGCCCGCCACGGTGCGCCAGCCGGGTGGCTGGCGACTCGACTTGTACGACGCCTGGCATGGTCACCACTACCTCGATCCGAGCCAGATCACGGTGCCGACCCTCGCCCTCCGTGGCGAGTGGGACACGGTTTCGAATCTCGACGATGCACGGTGGCTCTTCGAAGGTCTCGCCACCCCGATCAAGCGCCTGGTGGTCATCGGCCATGGAACCCATGTGCTGACGCTCGAGAAACAGCGTCGGCAGCTCTACGACGAAGTCCGGCTATTCCTCGCTGACTCGTCGGCCGACCTGGGCCAAACCGGGCGCAACTAATTTGCTTACAAGAAACACTATGACTCATTCCTCTCAAGGAGCCGACCCATGATCCGTAGAGCAATCACCCTGGCCTCGATCGGAGCCCTCGCCCTGGCGACCTCCTGGGTACGGCCGGAGGCCAACGAAGGAAGCCCTGAAGCCAAAGGCCAATTCACCATCCAACCAGCGACCTCCGAGATCCAGATCGACGCAGTGCTCGACGAGCCGGCATGGGGGCAGGCGGTGATGATTCCCCTGACTCGTGAATGGGCGCCGGGGGACAATGTCGAGCCACCGGTGAAAACGGAATGTAGGGTGACCTTCGACGACGACAACCTCTACATCGCGTTCCAGGCGTTCGACCCCGAGCCGGCAAAAATCCGCGCTCGCCTCGCCGACCGGGACCTCACTTTTGCCGACGACTCGGTAGGTTTCCTGCTCGACACGTTCAACAGCCAACGGGAGGCCTTCGAGTTCCGCGTCAACCCCCTCGGCGTACAGATGGACGGCACCTTGACCGATATCGGCGGGGCAACCCAAGACATCAACTTCTGGCAACGGATCGACTACGACGGCACCCAGGATTGGTCATGGGATGCGATCTGGAGCTCTTCGGGCAAGATCACTGACGAGGGTTACGTGGTCGAGATCGCCATTCCCTTCCGGCAACTGCGTTTTGCCGGTGGATCCGGCCCACAAGATTGGGGTTTCATCGCCACCCGCCACTATCCGCGCAACTTCGAGTACGAGCTGCGCTCGAGCCCCCGCGACTTCGATCGCAACTGTCAGGTCTGCCAGTTCGACACGTTGAGCGGCCTGGCCGACCTACCTCGGAGCAAGAACCTCGAACTTGTCCCGACGGTGACAACGCAAAGCTCGGAGAACCTCATCGGCGCGGGCTCGACCGAAGACGACACCGAGGTCGGCCTCTCGCTGCGCTGGGGAATCACCCCCAACGTCTCGCTCAACGCCACGGTCAACCCAGATTTCTCCCAGGTCGAGGCTGATGTTGCCCAACTCGACGTCAACGAACGATTCGCTCTGTTCTTCCCTGAAAAGCGTCCGTTCTTTCTCGATGGCGCCGAGATTTTTGCGACGCCGATCCAGGCTGTGTACACCCGCACCATTGCCGACCCCGAAGGTGGCCTGAAGTTGACCGGACGCCAGGGCAAAAACTCATTCGGTGTGCTGTTTGCCGAGGATCGCCTCAACAACATCAGCTTCCCATCGTTTCAGCGCACCGGAAGAGGTTTTATCGACGAAAACGTCACCAGCGGCGTTGTACGTTTTCGGCGCAGCGTTGGCAAAACCTCCAGCATCGGTTTGCTGTACACCGGCCGCGAGGGAGACGTTTACCAGAACCACGTCCTCGGAATAGACGGTCGTTTCCAGCTCGGCAAGTCGAGCATCCTACGTTTTCAGTACTTGACCTCTGAAACAGAGTATCCCGATGAGATCGCCGAGGCCAATGACCAGCCTTTCGGCTCCTTCGACGATGACGCACTGGAAGTACGTTACGACTACCAAACGCGGAACTGGTTGGCGGTCGCCCGGGTACGTTCTTACGGAGAAGACTTCCGCGCCGACCACGGTTTTGTCCGTCAGGCTGGTCTCGATGAGGTCGCGGCCCTGGTGGTCCGCAGCTTCTATGGCAAGCCGGACTCCTGGTATACCCGGCTGGCGGTGCAGTTTGATTACTCCGAGGCGCATCGCGATGACAACGGCGACCGCTTCGACGAGAGCAACAACCTCACCCTCATTTATGAAGGTCCCGGGCAAACCATCGTACAGTGGGCCATCCGCGACAACTTCGAGACCTTCTTCGGCCAAAGCTTCGACAATCCTCGCACCGACTTGTTCGTGTCGATGCGGCCGAGCAGACGGACCGAGCTCGAGGTCCTGCTGCGCGGTGGTAAGTCCATTGACACCTTCAACGTTCGGCAGGTCGATTTTTTTACCGGCCGAGTCAAGGGCAAGATCAAGCTCGGTCGCGGCTTCACCGGAGAGCTGTCCCACGAGCTGCGAGAGTTCTGGATCGACGAGGGCACGTTTCTGATCGCGAATCTGACTCAGACGACGTTGATCTACCACTTCAATCACCGCGCCTTCATTCGCGCCATCGTTCAGTACAACGACACCGAGCGCATTCCGCGCCTCCACAACGCACCGTCGCTCGTCGAACCTAATCTCCAAACAGCGCTCACCCAGGGTCTCTTCTCTTACAAGCTCAACGCCAAGACGGCGCTGTTTGTGGGTTATTCCGACAACTACTTCGGCACCCGGGCGATGGAGATTGATCAAACCAACCGCACCTTCTTTGTCAAGCTCAGTTATGCGTGGTTGAGGTAGGCTCCATCCCAACGTGTCATCCCAGCCATCGGATCGTGACGCAGCGCTGAGCGCCGCAGCGGGAGCCCTGCGCACCTTCGTGGTGTTGTGGTTCGGGCAGCTCGTGTCACTCATCGGCTCGGGCATCACCCGTTTTGCGCTCGGCGTTTGGGTCTACGAGAAAACCGGCTCGGCGACCCAATTTGCCCTCATTGCCGTCTCGGTCAGCCTGCCCGGGCTGCTCGTCGCACCGTTTGCCGGCGCCTTGGTCGATCGTTGGGACCGGCGCCGGGTGATGCTGGCCGCCGACTTGGGAGCCGGACTCGGCACCCTGCTGATCGCTCTGCTCTACTGGTCGGATGCGCTGGAGATCTGGCACATCTACTTCGTGGTCGCCAGCGGCTCGGTAATGAGCTCGTTCCAAATGCCCGCCTACATAGCGGCGACCACCTTGCTCGTGCCCCGGCGACACTTCAGTCGATCGAGCGGAATGATCCAGCTCGGACAAGCGTCGGCAGGCGTCGTGGCGGCGCCGGTCGCTGGCGCCCTCTTCACCGTTATCGGTCTCGGCGGCATTATCCTGATCGATGTCGCCACCTTTTTATTCGCGGTGGCGACTCTACTGTTCCTCCGTGTACCGACACCGACGACCAGCACCGCCGGCAGGCAAGCACGCGGGTCACTGTGGCAAGAAGCCGCCTACGGCTGGGGATTCATCCGCAAACGAGCCGGACTCTTCGGGCTGCTGACGTATTTCGCGCTGCTGAATCTGGCGTTCAGCATCGCGGTCGTGTTGGTGGTTCCACTGGTGCGGTCTTTCACTTCGGTAGCGATCCTTGGCGTCGTACTCGCCATCCAAAGCGCCGGCCAGGTCACCGGTAGCTTGGCACTGACGGTGACCGGAGGGCCTCGAGGGCGAATCCGAGGGATTCTCGTCTGCGGCTGGCTGATCGGACTCGCGATGCTTCTCGTCGGAATGCGACCTGAACCGTTATGGGTGGCAGCAGGCCTCTTCCTCATGATGTTCTGTTTTGCGTTCATGAATGGCTGCAGTCAAGCCATCTGGCAATCCAAAGTGCCCCCCGACGTCCAAGGGCGAGTTTTCGCGATACGACGCCTGATCGCCCAAGTCACCACACCCATCGGATTTCTCCTCGCCGGCCCATTGGCAGATGTCGTCTTCAAGCCCTTGCTGGTCGACGGCGGAGCCCTAGCCCCCACGGTCGGCCGATTCTTCGGCGTCGGACCCGGTCGAGGCATCGCCCTGATCTACGTGTGTCTGGCAGTCGCCGGCACGATCAGCACCATCTGGGCGGCTTCAAAACCCAGGTTGCGACACCTCGAGGATGAACTGCCTGACGCGATTTAGGTGAGATGCCTCACTTTCGGGCAAACAAGAACGCCGTCAGCGTCAACATCCTACCTCTTGAGCTGGTTCAGCCCCGCCCCATTAGAACGACAAATCCACCCGAAGAGCCGGCTGGTATTGCTTGGCTATTTGGCTAAATTACCAAGCATGGAACGACGACTCGACAAGCCAACACGAGCACGATTGGACGCGCAGGCCAGGGTGGTGAAGACGCTCGCCCACCCGACGCGGCTGTTCATCCTCGAGGAGCTCGCGCGCGGCGAGCGCTGCGTCTGCGAGCTGACCGAGATGGTCGGGGCGGACGTCTCGACGGTTTCCAAGCACCTCTCCTTACTCCGAACCGCCGGTTTGGTTCAGGACGACAAACGGGGAGCACAGGTCTACTACAGCCTGCGATGCGCCTGTGCCCTGAGCTTCTTCAGCTGCATCGACGAGGTGCTGCAGACCGTTGCCCGGCAACACACCGAGGAGACTCTGAAATGAGCCAAGGCATTACTCGAAAATTGTCTTTCCTCGACCGCTACTTGACCCTTTGGATCTTTCTCGCCATGGCGATTGGAGTCGGCGCAGGCTACCTGATCCCCGGAATCGAGGCGTTGATTGAAAGCTTCCAGGTCGGGACCACCAACATCCCGATTGCCATCGGCCTCATTCTGATGATGTACCCACCGCTCGCCAAAGTGCGCTACGAGGAAATGCCGGACGTCTTCCGTAACTGGCAAGTGCTTGGCCTATCACTGGTCCAGAACTGGGTGATTGGGCCGATCCTAATGTTCACACTAGCGATTGTCTTCCTTCGCGATCAGCCTGAGTACATGGTGGGGCTCATCATGATCGGCCTGGCGCGCTGCATCGCCATGGTGATCGTCTGGAACGAATTGGCCAAGGGCGACTCCGAGTATGCGGCGGGGCTCGTTGCCTTCAATAGCGTTTTCCAGGTGTTTTTCTACAGCGTCTATGCTTGGATCTTCATCACCAAGCTGCCGCCACTCTTCGGACTGAGCGGCTCCGTGGTCGACATCAGCATGGGTCAGATCGCCGAGAGCGTCTTCATCTATCTGGGAATCCCTTTCATCGCCGGCATGCTGACCCGCTGGGTGATGCTCAAGACCAAGGGCAAGAGCTGGTACGAAGAAAAGTTCATCCCGACGATCAGCCCCATCACCTTGATCGCCCTTCTTTTCACGATCCTCGTCATGTTCAGC
>JAJCXQ010000092.1 GCA_029263355.1 Acidobacteriota bacterium
ACGCTGGACTTCACAGTCGTTGAAGTTCCCCAGGTTGTCTTGCAGCCGCTTGAGGGATTTGATCACCTGGCCGATCGCTTGTTGGTCGTAGAAACCGCGAAAGAACTCCATCAGGTAACGCAGTTTCTTGCACCGGATACGCAAGTCATGGACCGGTGCAGCAGAGGTGTCGTCATCAATTTTGCACCCGTCGGCGATGACCCGGCGGTAGACCTTCCAGATGCGTTCTGAGGCCACTTCGACGATCGGTCGCGCGGCATTCGCCGGTGTCTCGAGATCGGCGGGCGACTCGAGGAATTGGTCCCAAGCCTCCAGTAGGTCACGATAACGCCGCGAGCTCATGGCGCGGGTCATTCGCCGCTGCGCCCGCCGCTGCTCAGCGCGCAGATGAGCCACCAAGGGCTCGAGATGGGGGCGTGCCGTGTCGGAGAGCTGAGCCATATAGTCGTCCATCTTCAGCAGATAGACATCGAGATCCCGGGTCGGGCCGGTAATTCCACCGAGCCAGGCAAGCTCGGGCTTGAAGCGTGCGACTTGGTCCTCGGGATAAACTTTCTTGATCTGTGTCAGAGCCGAGCGCGAGCGGCGTAACGCAACCCGATAGTCGTGCAGGAATTCGGAGTCGAGATCTTTGCGTGTCCCCGGCTCATTGCGCCGCATCGCCGCCAGCAGCTGGCGATGGATCGTCTTGGTCGCAACCGCCGCGGGCATCTTGGGATCGAGCTGGATCACTACCTTGGAGGACGTGTCCCCAGCCCGGCGCCCGACCGCCGCCAGCGCATGATCGAGCTCCGTGCCAACGCGCTGATCGAGGTGCAGCTCGGTCTCGAGAAAACGAGCCAGCCGCTGCCGTGCCTTGTCGTATCCTCGCACCGGCCGTAGCTGAAGCTGCGCTGGCAGCGGCGCCGGCCCCCCAGCGGTTCCCGGAACCCTGGCGCTTCCCGGAACCCTGGCGACCGAATGCTCGAGCTGCAGCCGCGCGATGGTCTTGTCGCGACGATCCAAGATCCGCAGCACCCAGGAACGCACGTTCAACTCGACCACCGGCAGCAGTCGCCGCATTTCCAAAACCGGCGCCAACCCGTCACGCATGGGTCCCGCGGGAAATCCGCGCACAAACGGCGGCGCCTTTCGAGTCACCCACGTGGCAAGCGCCGTACCATCTGACGCCAGCCAGCTCAACGTTGATCCTTCTCGCCCTGGCGCCAGGCGCAAGCTGCCCCCAGCCCGGTGAACCCGCCAGTCGAACGTATCGAAGTAGGTCACGCGCCGCGCTGGCGCAGCCTCCAGCAACAGGCGGAAATGCTTCCCGAGGTCCCGGTGGAGGCGATCGGCGTCCATCTCTGGAGGCACGTCGTAGGCAACATCGTTGAGTTTGGTGAGACTCACGGCGCGGATTCTAAACGCATCTGTTCCAAGCAAAAAGCCATCCAGTGCCAAACCCCCTCTAAACTGCACGCTTGATCCAGCTAGATCGCATTCAGAGACAGCGTTTTCAGAGGCGGTGAGGTCGAGTGTGTGGAGCGAGCACGAGTCACCCAGGGCGCTCGCAGCCCACATGCACGACCGGTCTACAAGCCGTTCTTAGACGTGCTCTATTCAATCCGGCTACACTAAGCCAACATGGACTACGGCAACATCGATGCAGGTGGGGAGATTAGACCGCGACGGCCTCAGATTCTGGCAGCGGTTGATCTCGGCTCGAATAGCTTTCGCATGGTGATCGCAAGAGTGGTCAATGAGGAGCTCAGGCCCCTCGACCGGTTGCGCGAGGGCGTCCGTCTCGCCGAGTGCCTCGACTCGCGGCAGCGGCTGACCACCGAGGGCAAACACCGAGCCCTCGATTGCCTGCACAAATTCGGGCAACGCCTCCGCGACTTCCCGCAAGGCAGTGTCCGCGCGGTGGGCACCAACACCCTGCGTAAGGCTCGTAACACCAGCGACTTCCTCGGCCAGGCAGAAGCAGCTCTTGGCCACCGTATCGAGGTTGTTTCGGGCCAAGAGGAGGCCCGGCTGATTTTTCTCGGCGCCTCTCACAGTCTTCCCGGGGCTCAGAGTAAACGACTGGTGGTCGACATCGGAGGTGGCTCGACGGAGTGCATCGTCGGCGAGGCTTTCGAGCCGATTCGGGGCGAGAGTCTCTACATGGGCTGCGTGGGCTACACCTTGGCGTTCTTCTCCGGCGGAAAAATCAGCCGCAAACGGATGCGCAAGGCGATGACCGCAGCCAGCTTGGAGCTGCGTCCGATCGCGGCTGATTTCCGCTACATCGGCTGGGATCGCTGTGCGGGCGCTTCAGGCACCATTCATGCGGTGGCGGAGATCCTGCGGCTGAACGGCTGGAGCGAGCGTGGCATCACCCCCGAGGGTCTCGAACGGCTGCGCAAAGAAATCGTAGGCGTCGGCCACGTGGACCAACTCGAGCTCGACGGGCTCAAAGTGGATCGCGCCAAGGTTCTGCCCGGCGGCGTCGCCATCCTCAGTGCGGTCTTCGAAAGCCTCGACATCAAGCATATGAACGTTTCGTCAGGAGCTTTACGGGAGGGTGTCCTCTACGATCTGCTCGGTCGTATCCGTCAGGAGGACGTACGTGATCGCACCATCCAACGGTTCGTCGAGCAGTACGATGTCGACGTGCCACAGGCGCGCCGCGTGCAAGCAACGGCTCTGCGCTGCCTCGATCAGGTGGCGGACAGATGGGAGTTGGACCACGAGCAATCGAAGTTGTTCCTCTCGTGGGGAGCCAATCTGCACGAGATCGGCCTCGGTATTGGCCACGGCGGCTTCCACAAGCACGGCGCCTATCTGCTCGATCACTCGGATATGCCGGGTTTCTCAGTGCCAGACCAGAAGGTCCTGTCGCTGTTGGTCCGGGGCGCACGCCGCAAGTTTCCCCGTGCACTGTTCGCCGAGCTCCCGACAAGAACGGCTCAAACCGCACTCCGGTTGTGTGTGTTGCTGCGGCTGAGCTGCCTACTCAACCGCAGCCGGAGCCAACGCACTCTACCCGAGATCCGACTGCGCGCTAGCCCGCGTAAGCTCCGTCTCGAATTTCCACCTGGATGGTTGACGAAACACCCTCTGACTGCCGCCGATCTCGCTCTTGAAACCACCTATCTCAAAGCGGCGGGACTCAAGCTCCGGGTCGCCAAGAATGATTCCAAAACCGCATCATAAGAACGACTCGCCAAGACAGTTACCACGATCATCATCCAAACCTAACCCCGAGCTGCAAGATAGGACCATGTCAGAAACCCAAGAGACCTCAGCCAAAACCTCCAACGACAAAACGGCCCTCCCTAGAAGGGGTCGCAAGCCAACCGCCAAAACCAACCAGACGACATCGGTGGGCCCCGATCTCGACGATGTCGGCCTGTTCATCAACCGGGAGCTGAGCTGGCTGGAATTCAACCGACGAGTGCTGGAAGAGGCGCTCGACGACTCCAACCCTTTGCTCGAGCGGGTCAAATTCCTATCGATCTTCTCGTCCAACCTCGACGAGTTCTACATGATCCGAGTTGCCGGGTTGCGTCGCCAACTGGCGACCGGCGTACTGACCGCGCCGCCGGACGGTATGACTCCGGCCGAGCAGCTGGCACAAATTCGCGACCGCCTCGAGCCGATGCTCGCCAGCACCGCCAAGTGCTGGGACTCGGATCTGATGCCAAAGTTGAAGCAGGCCAACATCGAGATCGTGGCCTACGCCGATCTCAAGCGCAAGCAACGGCAACTGCTACGTCGGCACTTCAAACGCGAGATCTTCCCGGCTCTCACGCCCCTCGCCTTCGATCCTGGCCACCCGTTTCCCCACATCTCGAATCTCAGCATCAATCTGGCGGTGGTAATCAATCATCCCGACGGCGAGGAGCGTTTCGCGCGGCTCAAGGTGCCGCCTATCTTTCCTCGCCTGCTGCGGATTCCTACCGAGGAGAAAGCCGAAGCCTACGAAGAGCTGGGGCTGGCGGAATTGCGCACGTCGAACCATTTCGTATGGCTCGAAGAAGTGATCACCGCCAACCTCGACATGCTCTTTCCCGACATCGAAGTCGCCGCCGCCTACCCCTTCCGGGTCACTCGTGACGCCGATTTCGAGATCGAGGAAGACGAAGCCTCGGATTTGCTCGAAGCGATGGAAGAGATCGTCGGCCAACGTCACTTCGGCTTCGCGGTGCGGCTCGAAGTTGATGACCGCATGCCGGACCGTATCCGCGATATTTTGATCAGCAACCTCGAGCTGGCGCTCTTTCAGACCCACTCGGTCGGCGGACCTATTGGCATGGCCAATGTCATCGAGCTCTTCCAACTCGATCGTCCCGAGCTCAAGGACCCGCCGTTCCTACCTCACGTGCCAACTGCCCTGGCGGGTGAAGAGAGCATCTTCTCGTTGTTGAAACGACGCAGCGTACTGCTCTACCACCCTTACGACAGCTTCAGCCCAATTGTCGACTTCATCAACGAGGCGGCGAATGATCCCGACGTTCTCACCATCAAGCAAACTCTCTACCGGGTGGGACCGGACTCGCCGATCGTCAAAGCGTTGATGGAGGCGAGGGAGAACGGCAAGCAGGTGGCAGTGCTGGTGGAGCTCAAGGCGCGCTTCGACGAAACCAACAACATCGTCTGGGCGCGGGCATTGGAGCGTGCCGGGGTGCATGTCGCCTACGGTCTGCTGGGTCTCAAAACCCACGCCAAGATGAGCTTGGTGGTGCGGCGCGAAAAAGCAGGTATCACCCGCTATGTACATCTCGGCACCGGCAACTACAACCCGGTGACTGCCCGCATCTACACCGACTTGGGTTATCTCAGCTCCGACCCCAGCCTGGCAAATGACGTCTCCGATCTATTCAATGCGCTCACTGGCTATTCGCGCAAAGAGACCTATCGCAAACTATTGGTCGCCCCGGCCAGCATGCGCTCGGAGATGTTGCGCCGCATCGATCGCGAGATCGAAGTGCATGCCGCCCACGGCAAAGGGCACATCGCTTTCAAGCTCAACTCCTTGGCGGACAAGGCCTGTATCCAGGCGCTCTACAGAGCCTCGCAGGCGGGCGTGAAAGTCGAGCTCCAAATTCGTGGCATCTGCTGTCTACGCCCCGGCGTCCCCGGGATCAGCGAGAACATCACGGTGACCTCGATCGTCGGACGCTTTCTCGAGCATTCGCGCATTTTCTATTTCCACAATGATGGCGACGAAGAGATCCTCATGGGCAGCGCGGACCTCATGCCCCGCAACCTCGGCGGGCGCGTCGAGACCCTCTTCCCAGTCGATGATCCAGCGATCCGCGATGCGGTACGCGACGACATCTTGTTCACCCACCTACGCGATACGCACGGAGCACGACGCCTGCTGGCGGACGGCAGCTTCGAATCGCTGCGACCGGCAGACGGATCCGGCCTCGACACTCAACGATTGATTCTCAAGCATCGCCGTTCCTGGCGGCGCAAGCGAAAGCCTGCCACGGAATAGGAGCAAACCCCTGCCGGCGAGACGCCGGCGCTCCCAGCAGGGGGCAGCTCTAAATACGGAAGAACCAGCCGGCGGTCACCAGGTCTTGAACGGCTTCGCGACCAGGCTCGAATTGAAGTAGCGCGGATCTTCGGAGACTTCCTCGCCGATCCATGGTGGTAGCTCAACGCGCTGATCCTCGCTAGCGAGCTCGACCTCGGCGACCACCAATCCGGCGTTGTCGCCAGCAAAGTCATCAACTTCCCAGGTTGCACCACGGTAGTCGATTTTGGTGCGGGTCTTCTCGATCAGCGGCTTCAGGCACAGATCGTCGAGCATACCCGTGGCATCGGCCAAAGGAATCTCGTATTCGAACTCCAAGCGGGTGATGCCATCGGCACGACCTTTGACGGTCAAGAATCCCTGATCGCCGATGATCCGCACCCGAACGTTACGATCCGCTGCGGTCGACAAATAGCCTTGACGGTAGAGCGTGCCTTTGGCGCCGACACGCCAAAGGTCGTTCGTGACCAGGAATTTACGCTCGATCTCGGTACCCATCAGCCCGCCTTGGAAGAGATTTCACGCCAGAGTTTCATGTAGGCCTGGGCCGGCTTACTGCGATAGGCGAAGACGTGCAGCGGCGTGCGCTGCAAACCCATCTGCTCGACCAGACTGGAATAAGGAATCTGCGCCTCGAGCAACGGCGAAACCCGGCGAAATTCATAGTCGGTGTCGTCGAACTGCTCGCGAGTGACCCGATGCAGCTTTCGGCGCTCGTCGACCATGCTCAGAAACGGCAACACTTGCACGTCGTCGGGGCCTTCGCGGTGCAGGTGGCGGTCGAGCTGAACCAGGGTACGTAGCGACAGTGGAGTTGGAATGGTCGGTACCAGCAAGGCATCGGCGGCAGCAAAAATACTCTCGGAAGTCAGTGAGATCGACGGTGCACAATCCAGGAAGACGACGTCGTAGTCGTCGGCGAGAGGCTCCAACAGCTCGGCGAGGCGACGGCTGGGCTGCTTCTTCGCGTCCAAAGCCAGGTCGAGATGGCGGTAAGAAAAATCTGCCGGCACAAGATCGAGTCCCTCGTAGTCGGTGCCTCGAATCTGCTCGTACAGCTTACCCCGGTACTTCTTCTTGAGCAGACGCTCGCTGCCCCCCTTGATCTTCGGTTTGACGCGAAAATAGAACGACGCGGCACCTTGAGGATCGAGATCCCAGACCAGAACCCGAGCACCTGACATCGCCGCCAGAAACGACAAATTGACGGTGCTCGCGGTTTTACCGACACCGCCTTTGATGTTGTAGAGACCGAGAATCTTCACGATAGTCGAATACTACCTCAGTCCAGCTCAATCCTCACGTAGCGCCACGCTAGGATCGAGGCGAGCTGCTTGCCATGCCGGTCCGAGGATGGCGAGCAACGTCACTAGCCCAACGATGAAGGCGGACGCCGCATAGACCACCGGATCGAGCG
Organism: Acidobacteriota bacterium; assembly: GCA_029263355.1. GTDB lineage: Bacteria > Acidobacteriota > Thermoanaerobaculia > Multivoradales > J023 > JAAELT01. The sequence continues at coordinate 6,927 of JAJCXQ010000092.1, forward strand.
AGCCGACGCCATAAAGCAGGCTCGAAAGCGAACGGCTCATCAGCGCTGCCACTAACAGCCCAGCGCCCACTCCCCCCAACATCCAAGACGCAGCTTGCCGCAGCAGCCCGCTCATCACTTGCACCGGCCCGGCGCCGAGAGCGACTCGGGTCCCGATCTCGCGGGTGCTACTGGCCACTGCCTGATTGACGATCCCGTAGACGCCGACCACCGCCAGCAGCACGGCCAAACCTGCGAAGACGACAAATAGGATGAAGACCGCTTCCAGATCATTGACCTCGCTGGCGATGACCGAGGCTACGGATTGGACCGCATGGATCGGTTGCTCGGCGTCCACCTTCTGTAACCCGAGGCGAACCGACTCGGTCAACGAGACCGGGTCGGTTTGGGTCTTGGCGACCATAGCGACCGTCGGCCAATGTTCTCGGAACAATAGCCCAGGCTGGGTGTAAGGGACATAAAGCGCGTTGCGCGAAGTCGACCTCAAACTGCCATGTCTGACGTCGCCGACCACGCCGATCACTTCGCGCCACTTGAATACCGGGGCCTCTGGCGTTCCGTCGATCTCGAATGCAATTTCCTTCCCGATCGCCTGCTCACCGGAGCCCGGCCAGAAATGACGCGCCAAGGTACTGTTGATCATCACGACATGGGGAGCGTCGAGACGATCGTCATCACGATCCGAGAAATCACGCCCATGCAACAATGGGATCCCCATCGTGCGGAAGAATTCAGGGCTCACCATCTGAAACAGCGTATGCGAAAATTGGCCCATCGTCGGCAGCGGGCGATCACCAGCAGCCACCAGTGAAAGATCTTCGCTGTTGCCCACCAACGGCAAGTTGCTGGTCATCGCGACCTTGTGCACACCGGACACGTCGCCGACTTCCTCGAGAGCGAGATCAAGAAATCGAACCCTCCTCTCAGTCTCGACATACTTGGGCATCGGCAACGTAATCTGGGCGGTCAACAGGTTGTCTGGATCAAACCCAGGATCCTGGTTGCGCAGTTGCAGCAGGCTGCTGAGCATCAACGCTGCGCCGATCAACAACACCAACGCCACCGCAATCTCGGCGCCGACCAAGACCTTCTCGAGGCGCTGCGGCGCTCGGCTGTTGGGAGCCCGCAGACTGGCCCGAAAACTCGCCTTGGGCGCCCTCAAAGCTGGCAGCAAACCGGCAGCAAACACCGCGACCAGCGTGATCAAACTGGCAAAGAAGACTACCGAGCCATTGATCGCGATATCGACGTGCCCCAAGGTCTCGGAGGGTAACCCTTTTGCCAAGACATCGAGACACAACTGGGCCAACAACAAACCCGCGCCGCCACCGAGGAAACCGAGCAACAGGGTCTCAGTGATCACTTGCCGCATCAACCGCAGCTGCCCGGCACCGACTGCAGCGCGGGTAGCAAACTCCCGACGCCGGCGAATACCGCGCGCCAGCAGCAAGTTGGCCAAGTTGGCACAAGCGATGATGAGAACGAAGCCCACCCCACCGATGAGCATCCTCAGAACCGGCCGCACTTCGCCCACTGCATCCTCGAACAGCTCAACCGCCGTGAAGTCACTGCGGCGCAGAATCACGTGCTCCTGCGACAGCTCACGAGCGATTCGTTCGAGATCTTCGCGCCCATCATCGGGATGGAGGTCTGGCTTCAGCCGACCGACCATAAAAAGATCGGGGCTCTCCTCCCGGCTGGCGGCGAGCTGACCACGGAACAATTCCACGGGTATCCAGAAGTCGCCGACCCGATAGGGGCCGAGCTTGCGGGTTCTAAGATCCGGCGGCAGAACACCGATCACCGTGTAAGAGAGTCCATCGAGGATGATCGAACGCGACAGGATCGTATCGTCGGCGCCGAACCTGCGATTCCAGAACTCGTGGCTCAGCAGCACCGTCCGCGGCGCTCCGAGGCGATCGTCTGCGGGCGTGAAGCTGCGCCCGACGCTTGGAACCACACCCAGCGTCGCCGGCAACTCGCCTGAGACCAACAGACCGCGAAGGCGCTCAGGATCACCATCCGCTGCGGTCAGATTGAGATCTTTCTCGACGTAGACCGCCATCGATTCGAAGGCACGATTGCGTTCTCTCAAATCATCAACGGTGGGAAAAGAGAACGGCATCGCGCCCTCCACCCCTTCGACGACCCGCCAAGCGACCATCACCCGATCCGCATTTGTGTAGGGCAGAGGTTGCAACAACAACTCATGGGTGACGCTGAACATCGCCACGGTGGTTCCAATGCCCAGCGCCAGCAAGGAGATGCTGAGTAACGAAAACCCGGGCTTTCGAATCAACGCCCGGGCTGCGAATCGCAAATCTTGAAGCCAGCTCACCGCTGCCCCCCGCAGGCACGGATCCATTTCCACCAGAGACCTGCGACAGATAATCGGAGCGAAAACATCAAAGTCGATAATCCTTGAAACAACCGATTGACGAGTGGCCAGACACGAAGCTCCCTAGGATGCGATATCGAAGAACATCAGCCACCGCTCGATGTCATCGAGACGCCACAACGTCCGCCACCAAAATCACCGTGGCAAACGACGCTGATCGACAAAACTTCGATCAAGCCTGCGCGAAAAAAGGCGCTGGAAATCTGAATCTCAGGGGGAAACTCGACGTGCTCGAATTCTACAGTAAGCCTGGCCAAGGATTCGACCCGAGAAGTTGCGAGACCGCGTCCACAGCCTGTTAATCTCCTCCGCCGATGGAATCCTGGCTGCAAATCCCATTGCTGTTCGTGGTTGGCGCCGTCGCCGGCACGCTCAATGTCATCGCCGGCGGCGGCTCGTTCCTGACGCTACCGGTGCTGATCTTTCTCGGCCTGCCTCCGGGAATCGCCAACGCCACCAATCGGGTCGCCATCTTTCTCCAGAACGTCGGCGCCGTCTGGAGTTTCAAACGTTTCGGCGTGCTCGACACCCGATCACTGCTGTGGGCGGCGATTCCCGCCACCTTGGGCGCCATCCCCGGAACTTGGCTCGCCCTGAGCATCTCCGACCGCGCTTTCCAGCGAATCCTGGCACTGCTGATGGTTGTGGTCACCCTGTGGACGCTGTGGTCGGGTCGCTCCAAGCCTACCGAGGCCGTTGAACCCGAAACTACTCCCCATTTGCTCGCCCTCGGTGGTGGCTTCTTTGTCGCGGGCGCCTATGGCGGCTTCGTGCAAGCTGGAGTCGGATTTCTGGTTTTGGCGGTGACCACCGCCGCCGGGCTGGATTTGGTGCGGGGCAACGCGGTCAAGGTGCTCACCATTCTCTGTCTTACCGGCATCTCGCTGGCAATTTTCGCCTGGCAGGGTCGGGTCGATTGGATGGTTGGCTTCAGCCTCGCCAGCGGTACGATCGTCGGTGGTTTGGTCGGCGCTCGCCTGACCGTCCGCCGGGGACATCAATGGCTGCAGCGGGTCGTCACCGCGACGATCCTGATCTTCGCCGCCAAGCTGTGGTTGGCGCCGTAAGGCGAAGACATGGTCGCATTGCTCGGATATCCTCTGTCCATGAAGACGCCGTCTGATCTCTACCGCCTCACCGGCGCGGTTTACTTCGTCCTCGGCTCCACCGTCATGGCGATCACTGTCATGACTCCGGGGCTGGCCTCCCCGGAGCGCCGCACCGATCTTGTCCACCTACTCATCGGCCTGCCGTTTTTTGCTCTGTTCGCGCTGATGATCGCCTACGGCGATCGTCCGGTGGCCGCACTCTTGCGATCCCTCGGCCGCGACTCAGAAGCCGCCAACCGCGCCGGGTTGTGGGTCCGCGAGAAGTTGACCATGCTGCTTACGCTCTCCGCCTTGGGGCGGGCCTTCATCTTCAGCGCCAACGGCATCGGCTGGAAGCCCGGCATTTCCTGGTTCCCTTTCGCTTTTTCGATCGAGCCGGTGCCCGCGATGCCCCGCATGCTGATCAACGCACTGCTGATGTTGATCATCATCAGTTTCCTGGTTCGTGCCGCGTGGATTCCTTGCATCAAGCGATGGCGCGGCAATTCGTCCATGACCGACTGATACCCTAGACCGATGACGACATCAGGCATGACGCCGGGCAACGGCGGCGACAGCGGCGACTCGACCGAGATCTTTCGGCCATCGCTGATCTCCTGGAACCTCACCCGGCTCTGCAACCTCAAGTGCCCACATTGTTATCTGTCGGCCGGCAAAAAGGCTGATGGCGAGCTCACCACCGCGGAGTGCATCGGGTTGATGGCGGAGATGCAGGACTTGGGCACAGAGATGGTCATCCTGACCGGCGGCGAGCCGCTGCTGCGCAAGGATATCTACGACCTGGCCACGGCCGCGGCTAGTCACGGCATGTGGGTGGTGATGGGCACCAACGGTGTGCTGCTCGACGACCGGGTGGCCAAGAGAATGGTCGAGTGTGGCGTCAAAGGCGTCGGCATCTCGATCGACTCGATCGATCCCGCCAAACACAACAGCTTCCGCGGCGGGCCGGATTCGTGGGAATACTCGGTGAAGGCGCTCGAGATCGCCAAGGCCAACGGACTCGAGGTGCTGGTCCAGACCACCGTCATGGACATGAATCGCGACGAGATTCCGCAGCTGATCGACTTCGCCAAGGAGCGTGGCGCCTGGTCGTTCAATCTCTATTTCCTGGTGCAGACCGGCCGCGGCCAGCGCATGAACGACCTCTCGGCCGCTGAGACCGAGAGCATGCTCACCGAGCTCGTTGACGCCCAGGAGGATTATCGGCCCATGCTGGTGCGCTCGAAGTGTGCCCCCCAATTCAAGCGTATCGCCTATGACCTCGGGCGCGCCGGACTCGAAAGCGGCGGCTGCATGGCGGGCACCGAATATTGTCGACTCACCCCGGACGGCGACGTCACTCCCTGCCCGTACATGACCGTCGCCGCCGGCAACGTCCGCCAGCAGAGCTTCACCGACATCTGGAACCACTCGCCGGTGCTCACTTCGCTGCGCGATCCCAGCCAGCTCAAGGGGCGCTGTGGCGCCTGCGAGTTCAAAGAGCTGTGTGGTGGCTGCCGCTGCCGCGCCTACGCCGGCTTCGACGACTATCTGCAAGAAGATCCGGCCTGCCCTCACATACCGACCGGTATCCCCCTCGAGCAGCTACCAATCCTGTGGACCGCCGCCGCCCGCGAACGACTGGAACGTATCCCGATCAAGTTCATCCGCAACAAGGTCGCTCTCGGCTTGGAGGGTTACGCCCGCAGCCAAGGCAGCCGCGAGATCACCCTCGAGCTCTACGCCGAAGGGCTACAAGGTTCAGGACGCGCCCCCGCCTTTCAAGGGATGCCATCATTCGTCCCGGGAAAACGCCCGGCAGCGGAGTAAGCGCCGTCGCAGATCAGGCCACCCTCCCGCAGCGCACCGACGCCTGGCGCCGGAACCACCGCAGTGAGTTGAGCTCGGCCGCCCGCTCGGCCGCCCACTAGACCATGCCCAGCACCACCCAAGCCCGCCGAGCGCGTTATACCCACTTGCTGCGCGGTCGCGGGCTTGAGATCGGGGCACTCAAGAACCCCTTCGAGCTGGATGACGGTGTCGAGGTCGTCTATTCCGACATCCTGCCGCCCGAGGAGATCGATCGCCACTATCCGGGTGGCGTCCATCCCGACATCCTCAGCGATAGTGAGTCGTTCCCCACCGTCGAAGACGACACGTTCGACTTCCTGATCGCCAATCATGTCCTCGAGCACCTCACCGACCCAATCCGCGCCTTAACCGAGTGGCACCGCATCCTCAAAGACGACGGCCTGGCGATGGTGACGTTGCCCGACAAACGTTACACCTTCGACGTCGATCGCCGCCGCACGCCGCTGTCCCATCTGGTCGCCGACTCGCACAACACGCTCGCCCCTCGGCTCAAGAACTTCGAGCACTTGGTGGACTGGGCAACCCACGTCGAGGGCTTCACTCCCGGCTCCAAGCAGTGGAAGGACTGGATCGAAGATCGCTTCGAGAACGGATTCGCCGTCCACAACCATGTCTGGGTGCTGCAAGACATCCTCCATCTGCTGCTCTACCTCTACACTCGTGACGTCGCCCCCTTCGCCCTTGACCGCTGCAGCAACACCGCACTCTACGGCAACGAATTCATCGTCCTACTGCGGGCACGCAAGCGGCCCTCGGCGATCCGCAAGACAATTGACGTGTCGCGTTTGACCGCATCGACTCTCTTCGCTTGGGTCCAGAATCCATTCCAGATCACCCAGGCGACCAGCAAGCGGCTGATCAAGCAGCGTCGGCAAGACTAGGTAGATCTTGTTCAGAGATAGCTCGTCGAGCGCGTTCGGGCCTGTGGGCTATGGCCTAGACGGCCCCCAAGTGCCTAACTCGCATGATCTCTTGGGTGCCGGCGTCACGGCAAGTCTGGGCGCTTGGACAAACGACCGAGGTGTCTTGAAAACTGGGGAATACTGACTCCATGGTCCGACGCAGCGGCAGTGCCGACCTTCCCCTCCACACCGGTCGTGTACCACCTTGGCTGGCACGACGAATGGAGCGACTCGGGCAGGTGATCGTCGAAGCGGTGATTCTGCATTATGGCCGCGACGAGCTGTCGCGCGATGCCACCCATCTCGGCAATGACGATCGATTACAAGCCCTGCGTCGCCTCGACGAGCAGGCCCGTCGGCTAGAGCTCGGTGTGGAGCTTGGTGACGAAGCTGATGGCTTTGACTCGTATATCGCCACCGAACGTCGACGCAGTCCCAGTTATGGCGGGCGAACCGTCTTCGGGCCGGCTAGGGCACTCAGCCATCCCGAAAACTCGGACCGCCGCGGAGGGTTGCATCCAAGAAGGCGCGTCGGTCGGGCGACAGCCAACTCGTCCTGCCGCTACTAGCGAGATCAAAAAGCTGCCCAACACCACGGCCAATGCGCTGAGGTTCGTGTCCTGACTTGTTCGAGTGTAGACACCGTAGGTCATCACAACGCCCCAGCCGGCACCGGCGGTCCAGACACTGTGGTTCAGCGCCTCTAGCCACATCCACGGGTTTGCCAGTGAGGGCCAATCGGGACGCAGGAGCGTCTCGAGGCCCAGGTTCGCGCCCGGGAGGGTCATTGCTCGGATCGCTAGGATCGCGATCAAGACGACCAGTGAAGGAACCAAAACACGCGCAGCGCGTTCGATGCCGCCGGATCCGAAGAACACGACGGCCGCGGCCATGAGTGTGGCCAAGAACAAGAAGGCTAGGGCATTCGAGCTCCACCCCACAGCTGACCAGAGCTCCTCTGCACTGCCTTCAGCGAGCTCTCCCAAAGCGGCCGCGAACGCGAAGCGCATCGTCCAGCCCATCACCACTGCGGACACCAAGCCGCCTGCGACGACGACCCAGCAAACCCATGCGCCGAGCCATGCGGATCGCTGGCCGAGCATGGTCGCGAACGAACCCAAAGGTCCGGCACGGAAGCTCCGACCGATAGCCAGCTCGGTCACAATCAGCGGGAACGACCACAACAAGAGACAGATCGTCCAGGCAATGAGGAACGACCCGCCTCCGTGGGTCGCGACGATGCGAGGAAACCGCCAGAATGTGCCGGTACCGATCGCAATGCCGAGCAGCGCGAGAATCTGGCCCCGACTGGTGAACAAATGGGGTCTCATCTGGAGCTGACCTAGCACGATTTGCTCGATTGCGGCCCAAGACGGGTGTCGGATTCCAGATAGAACTCGGATCGAAGCCGCGGGTGTTGCCGGTGGCCTTGCCTCTGGCTTTTGAAGGCTCGAAGAGCGGCTTGATGGGCGCGGAGGTTCGACTGTCACCTTCTCTCCGCGCCTAGAAGCGCGAGTCCCTGCTGGCCCGCAACGATCTGAAGAACCACGAAGAACAAGGCACGCAACATCATCTCTCCTTCGCCACCGAACGGCCATTACTTGAGCGACGCGCTTGCGCGTACGCTCGAAGTGAGTGTTAGAAGTGAGTGTTAAACGTGACTATAACCGCCATATGGGCCCCATCCAGAGCCCACGCGGCGCCCATCTCACAGAGGCATACTGGACTCAAATAGAATCTCTCGGCAAGCAAAAACAATACCAGAGAAGGCCCCAAAAGCTCACCCCTGATTGCCTCAAGGAAATTCTCTCCAAGACTGATATCGTAGCCTTCTACCGAGGAGCAGAAGACACGCTCTGAACGTACCCCCGCAGCCTCAATGCACTCTACCAATACTTCAGCGAGCTCTACATCAGCAAGCGTGACTGATAAAGACTCTCTCTAGTCTTGATTCGCTGGCTGGTTTGCTATTCTGGATTTGCGGCCGCGCCTCGAGTTCCAATCCCTGGATAAAGCGACTGAGCAAAGCAGCAGCGATCTTGAGATCGCGGGAAAACGCCTCACTATGCTCCTTGCTGAAGTCACCCGCTTCGATCCACCATGGACTGTACTTGAATTTCAACGCCATAAACTTTCGAAGCTCTACTGAATCTTCCCCAAACGCCTGTCGACTCCATGGCCATCATTCCATGGCGATGGAATGAATGCTCCAAACGCCGCCCCGCCCGTGACATCGGCTGCCACCCGAGCAAGGGGTGGGCTAGACTCGGCGACCGAAGCGAAGGCTCCCCCTCGCTCGCGGATCTACCCATGCCAACGGTCGTCATCATTGGCGGGGGCATCGCCGGTTTGGCGACCGCCTACCGCCTACAACAAGGCTCCGACACACTTGCTGGTGAAGCTGGTGAGCCGTTGACGGTCCATTTGGTGGAGAGCTCGTCACGCTTCGGCGGTAAGGTCGTGACCGAGCTTGTCGACGGTTTTCAGGTGGAAGGTGGACCGGACGCGATCATCCCCCACAAGCCCTGGGGGCTCCAACTGATTCGCGAGCTCGGGCTGGAGGATCGGCTGATGCCGTCGAACGACGCGCAACGCGGCGCCTTTGTGTTCCACCGCGGCCGGCTCGAACCGCTACCCGAGGGTCTGCCGCTACTGGCGCCGAACGATTGGGGTGAGTTCCTGCGCTCGCCGTTGCTGTCATGGCCAGCCAAACTACGTTTCGCGATGGAGCGTCTAGTGCCGGCGTCATGCTCCGAGGACGACGAAAGCCTCGCGAGCTTCGTGCGTCGACGGTTGGGTGATGGTGCATTGTGGAATCTCGCCGAGCCACTGCTGGCCCACATCCATGTCGCCGATATCGAACGCATGAGCCTACGCGCTACCTATCCGCGGCTGGCGGCGCTCGAGGCAGAGTACGGCAGTGTGCAACGGGGAGTCCGCGTGATGCGGGCAAAACATCGCGACGCCGGGGTCGCCGCCGCGCCACCGCCGGTGTTCTGGGCGCTGAAAGACGGCATGTGTGAGCTGGTGGACGCGCTCGTTGCACGGCTGGATCCGGCGACGTTACATCTCGGTTGTCGGGTGACTGGCCTCCGCACGGCCGTCGATGGCAGAGGCTATCGCGTCGCCCTTGCCGGGGTTGATGGCAGCCGGGAGCTCGACGCCGATGCGGTGGTGTTGGCGACCCCCGCTGATGTTGCCAGCCAGCTGGTCGCCGAGCTCGATCCCAGGCTGGCCAAGAAGCTTCGTGCGATCCCCTACGTGTCGATGGCGACTCTCTCCCTCGGCTACCGCAGCAAGGATGTAGCTCACCCGATGGAAGGCTTCGGCTTCTTCGTGCCTCGCCACCAGCAGCGCAGTGTGTTGGCATGCACCTGGACCTCAAGCAAATTTGATCACCGCGCCCCGGAAGGCACGGTGCTGCTGCGGATCTTTCTC
>JAJCXQ010000093.1 GCA_029263355.1 Acidobacteriota bacterium
GACCTGTTCCTGATAGATCATTATGCCGTAGGTCTCGGCAGTGAACTTCTCGACGATCTCGTGAGTTCTTGGCACTTCCTGCCGACCGTGCTTACGCGCGTTGTAGTCGTCGATCAGGGCCATTGGGCCGGGACGATAGAGGGCATTGGCGGCAATCAAGTCTTCGAGACGATCAGCAGCCATGGAGCACAACAGTCGCCGCATACCATCGGACTCGAATTGGAATACCGACACTGTTTCACCGCGACGGAAGAGATCGAGCACCGTCGGGTCGTCAAAAGCCAGCCGATCCAAATCAAGAAAGTCCCAGGACTCAGGCTTCTCCCCCTTTGGATCTACGGTTGCCCGAATGGCCTCCGGGTCGAGCTTGGCGCTCACCAGTTGACGCGCACGTTCGATAATCGACAAGGTACGGAGGCCCAGAAAGTCCATCTTCAGAAGACCGACCTTCTCGCAGGTCGGACCATCCCACTGGGTGATCAGGATGTCGTGGTCGCTCTGCCGATTCACCGCCAACGGCAAGATGTTCGATAGCGCCTGATTACCGATCACAACACCAGCGGCATGGACACCGGCGTGGCGCGTCAGTCCCTCGAGCTTGCGCCCAGTGTCGATCCATCGCCGCTTTTCCTCATCGGTATCGTAGAGGGCGCGGAGGTCGGGATTCTGCTCGAGAGCCTCATCGAGAGTGATGTTGAGCTGATCACCAATCAGCTTGTTGAGGCGATCAACTTCCGACAATGGAATGCTCATCACCCGGCCGACATCGCGGATGACCGCCTTCGCCTTGAGCATATTGAAAGTGATGATCTGCGCCACCGTACCGCTGCCACCAGCGTCGTATTTCGCCCGTACATACTCGATGATCTCAGCCCGGCCGTCCTGGCAGATATCGATATCGATGTCGGGATACTCTTTGCGGTCGGGGTCCGTGAAACGCTCGAAAAGCAAACCGTAGTGCACGGGACAAGCATTTGACAGGCCAAGGCAGTAACCCACCATAGTGCCGACGCCCGAACCACGGGCACTCGCCGGAATCCCACGCCTACGGGCTTCATTGACGAAGTCCCAGCAGATCAGAAAATAGGACGAAATACTCTTGGCTGAAAGGATGCCCAACTCGCGATCGAGTCGCTGCCGAATTTCTTCGGTGACGCCATCTTCGCCGTAGCGCCAGATCAATCCCGCTTCGGAGAGTTCACGCAACGTCGAGTCACACTGCTTCTCGAGCTCTTCCGGTGAATCCGAGTCTCGAGAAGCGTCGAACGCCGTCAATTCGAAGCGTGCACAGAATGCCTGTAGCCAGGCAGTCGAACCGACTTGCGGAGGCGCAACACCTTCGTCCACAACGGCGTCGTGTCGCACCACTTTGACTACAGGCGCATGGTTTTGAGTGAGGTCGAGCTCGACGTTGCAACGTTTCGCAATCGCCACCGTATTGGCCAACGCCTCGTCTCCGGCACCGTCGCCATAACCGCTGAACAACTCACACATCTCTTCCGGAGACTTGACGTAGAGGTCCGGCGGATAACGCATCCGGTCCGGGTCGTCTTTGACCTTGCCGGTCGAGATACAGACGAGGGAATCATGGCTGTCCCAGTCATCAGCTTCGAGGAAGTGGGAATCGTTGTCGCAAACCAGAGGTAGCTCGAGCTCTCGCGCCAACCGGATCAGGTGCGGGTTGATCGCCTCCTGCTCGTCGATATGACGCTGCAGCTCGATGTAGAAACAGGGCTCACCTTGATCGTTAGGTGAGAAGGTTTCGGCATGCCACCGTGCCTCGTCGACCGCCAACTGCCAGTGCTGCTCGCTACCGCTCTTCTCGTAATTTGTAAGATGGTAGGCAATCGACGAACCGAGATGGCCGTTAATTGCAATCAAGCCGCCGTTCCACTGCCCTAGAGTTGTCTTGTCCATCCGCGGCTTGTAGTAGAAGCCATTCTGATAAGAGTCAGAGCTGAGCTGAATCAAATGGCTCCAGCCGACGTTATTCTCTGCAAGCAGCACGAGATGAAACCCACCGTCGGCGACGCCGGTTCGAGTGCGATCAGTACGGTCTGATTGCCGCCCATTGAGATCAGGGGCGACATAAGCTTCGATGCCTAGAATCGGCTTGATACCGGCGCTCGTTGCCTTGCGGAAGAAGTCCACCGCACCATGCAGATTACCGTGATCGGTCATCGCCACCGAGTCCATACCCAAAGCTTTGACGCGAGCAATCAGGTCATCAATCCGATTGGCGCCATCCAGCAAGCTGTACTGAGTATGGAGGTGAAGATGAGTGAAGGATTGCTGCTGCGTCATGACTGATCCTGTGGACGTATGATCATGAAGTTGGACCCGGCGGCGAACCTACGGAGGGTTTGGAAGGACCTTGATCTAGAAGATGCTTGGCATCGCGGTGAGAACCTGGCCGAGTTTCTCCCGCAAGGTTTGATCCAGCCTTTGTCCCGCAGCGTTGACCGCAGCGACAATCAGATCTTGCAACATCTGAGGATCATCGGGATCCGCAGCCTCAGGCTCGATCACGAGCTCCGTTACGTGCCGATGCCCATTCATCTTGACGGTAACCATACCGCCGCCGACCGAGACCTCCGCAAAGGTCACCCCGAGCTCGCTCTTCATCTTGCGCTGAACCTCTTCGGCTTGCTTGAGCAACTCGTGCGTGTTCACTACCTATTTCCCCTTGCCCGTCGCTAACTGATTCAAAAAACGGCCGCCGCCAGGCCTTCACTCAAAAGACGACGGCCCTTGGTTGTCATTCGAACGAAGCGAGTGCTTCTTCGACGCTTTCGAAGACTTCGAAGACCGAAATCAGCTGGGTGATCTGCAGGATATCGGTCACCTTCGGAGGTAGATTGACTAGCTTGAGCTTTCCCTGCCGGTTGCTGACCGAAGTGTACGCACTCACCAACTCGCCGATACCTGAGGAGTCGATCGTGGTGACACCACCGAGATCTGCGAGAATGTTGCGAGCGCCAGCCTCGAGGGCCTCGGCAACCGCTTCCCGCAGCGCAACGTCACCGACCCCAATCGTGATTTTGCCCCGCGGTTCCAAGATGGTTATGCCTCGTTCATGGCGCGCTTCTATCTTCATAGTCTCTCCTTGAGAATCTGTCGTTTCGAAAGGTTGCTGGCGTCCAAAACCGCGGCGCCGCAATTCTAAGAGGAAGAGTCACCATCCGCCCGAGAGCCACTGGCGGACGCTCCGTCGGTAGGTGCCGTTTCCGCCTCCGTGACTCCGACCGATGCAATGTGCTTACGGAGGGTCACCAATGTTCCCCCCTCCGGTCGTGAGCTGTATTCAATCTCGTCCATGAAGTTCTTCATGTAGAAAATGCCACGGCCGTTCGGCCTGAGAAGATTCTCTGGCTCCAACGGATCGCGAACCTCATGGATGTCGAAGCCCTCGCCTTCATCACCCACCCGAATAATCGCCTGCCCTCTGGCGATCGCCAGCTCGACCTCGACTTGCTTGTCTGGATCCTGACGGTTGCCGTGCTTGATCGCATTGGCGACCGCTTCACGAATTGCGATCCCCACCCAGTGGCGAGAATCATCATCGAGGCCGAGGCGCTCGAGGGCATCATCGACAACCACTTGGATGAGATCGATATGCTCGAATCTGCTTCCGATCGATATCCGGACCTGAGGCTCTTCGACAGGCATTACGAGGTGAAGTCTACCAGATCCTAGGTTCACCACGCGACGCCAACCGCGACACCTCGGGCGTGCATCTGGAGGACACTGGGAATGACGATCAAGAGCTGTACCGCATCGAACAGGAAATGCGCAGTGATCGCTGCCCAAACACTGCCCCGCCACTGGGCCAGACCTGCGTAAAGCAGAGATAGAAGGGTCAAACCGAACAGCATGAGAGGCTCTCCATAACCGAGATGCCCGCCCACGAAGAGCAACGTCGAGGCGGCGATCCCAATTCTCCGCTGTAAAAATCCGCGAAAGAAAATCTCTTCGACCACTCCAGCCACAAGGCTGATCGAAAGACGCAAGATCACCGGCAAACCGGCCATCCAGACCACCACTTCAGAAGGATCCTGCGCCAGAGCTTCCTCACCCGACAAGGCAAGCAGTAGCAGTCCGAAGAGTAAAGCCGCGGACAGTACCAGCGCCCAGGCGACTACTCCCGCCCCAAGACCTACCAAGACTTCTCGCCGGATATCACGCGCCCGCAATCCGAGATGCCTCCGGGTCAACGCCAAACATCGCCTAACAGATCCGCTATCGATACCGACGAAGCCCAGCGCCAACCAAGCCACCAAAGTGGAGGCGAGCAAGATTTGAGAGAAAAAGGCCTGGCCGTAGCTCAGCGTCTCGACCTCCACCGAGGAAGCCTGGCCAAAAGTCATCGCTGGCCCAAAAATCCCGGCGAAGAAGCAAAAGCTCAAAGCCAGGTTTGCCAACAGCCTCCGAACGGGGTTTCTGAATCCCGGCGGATCGAAACCACGGTAAGCCGAAACGCGATCGATGGCCCAGGCCGAGACGACTGCGAGGAACGCGGCGACCAGTGGCATCAGATGCGACGCCGCTGCCGAAACGTCCGCAACATCATCCGGCAGGTGTTGAGCCGCTGGATACGCCGATTGCGTTTCTGTATCGCCTGGGTGTCATCGAGTGCAGGTTGATCGCTGCGGATCGTGCGCAACGACTTCTCGATCTCCATGTTGAGCAAATCGAGCTCACCACGATTGAGACGCCGAAATGTCCGTTCGGTCACCAGGGTGAAACCCTCGGCCACTTGCTGAGTCATCGAATACGCACTGCCGCCAATGAAATTGCCCATCACCGCATGATACACGGGTCGCGTGTTATCATCGTCGCTTCACCCGCACTGGATCGAGCTTCTCACGCGGGAACAACAGCAACGACTCCAGCCAACCTTCTTGCCGACCGCATCTCCGCCGACCATTTCGACGCTGGAGAACCGACTGCCAGACGGTCAGCAACAAAAGAGATCGAGGCGATTAGGTCTCTAAAGCAGCTTAATAGAGTTGCTGTCGGATAGCCGGCAGCAGCATCCCAAAGGAGAATTCCCTTGAAACGTTACCCCGGCGTCGATTTCCTGGAAATCGACACGTTGTTGACCGATGAAGAGAAGTTGGTCCGCGAGACCGTCCGCGACTTCGTGGAAGATATGGTCAAGCCGATCATTGAAGAGTGCCATCGCGACGCTCGCACTCCTCTCGAGCTGGTACCCAAGATGGCCGAGTTGGGCCTCTTCGGCTCTACCATCGCCGAGTACGGCTTACCGGGCCTGGGCAGTGTTTCCTACGGGCTGATTCTTCAAGAGCTCGAGCGCGGCGACTC
>JAJCXQ010000094.1 GCA_029263355.1 Acidobacteriota bacterium
TTCCGTGGCACCAGCCCGCAATCTTCCGGCACCCGAGCGGATAAATCGTGGGTGCCAACGCGCCGCGCCAGCTCCACGATCTCATCCTTGTCGGCGGCTACCAGAGGACGCATGATCGGAATCTCCGTCGCTGCCGAGATCACCGACAGGTTCTGCAGCGTCTGCGATGAAACCTGGCCAACAGCTTCGCCCGTCACGATCGCCGACGCTCGGCTCATCCGCGCCACCGAGTCTGCCGCCCGCAACATTTGACGCTTGAGCACCACCTGCCACAACGGCGCCGGACAATGTTTCTTGAGCTCCGCCACCAGCGGCCGAAAATCGATCATGTGCAACTTCGGGCGGGTGCCGTAGCTCCAATCGTCCGCCAGCACCTTGACCACTTCGAGCACCGAGTCGCGGTGAGAGTCGCCACTCAGGTTACAAAACAGATAATCGAGCACAACGCCGCGGCGCAACAGCAGCCAAGCCGCCACCGCCGAGTCGAAACCGCCGGAAATCAGAGCCAGGGCCCGCCCCTCGGTGCCGAGTGGCAGGCCACCTTCCGCCGATGTTTTATGACAGGAGTAATAAGCCTGATCGCGCCGCAGCTCGATCCGCGCCACCACCTGTGGGTTCTTCAAATCGACACCGGCCGCGACGGGGGCGAGCCGCGCCCCCAGCTGACGTTCGACCTCCGGCGATTTGAACGGTTGTTTCTGACTGCGACCGCCACGCCGCACCCGCACGGCAAACGTTTTGCCCGCCACCGCCGAGGTGAAAATCTCCTCGCCGTCGCGCAGCAGATCGTCCAAGGTCTCCCACGGTCGCCGTTCAGCCACCGCCACCGAGCGCACTCCGAAAACCCGCGCCACAATCTTCGCCGTCCGGCGTGATGACGACTCGACATAAATCCGCGACCAGGTGCGCCGGATCTCGTGGGGAATCTCGGCGCTCGTCAAAGCGTCCGCCAGGTTTTTCACCAAACGTTCAGCGAACCGGTTCCGCGTACCCTTGGCCTTGATGCTGAGCTCGCCGGAATAACTCAGGATCAGTGTTTGTGGAGGAGCCATGAACTCCAATTCTAAACCCCCGCCGAGATTCTCAGGCCGACCCTGTGAACTTCACACACCCGAGTTGGAAATCTTGGGACGCCTCTGTGAACTTCACACACCCGAGTTGGCATTTGCAGAACACCTCTGCGAACTTCACACGCCCGAGTTGGCATTTGCAGAACGCCTCTGTGAACTCCACACACCCGAGTTGCGATCCGCAGAACGGTCGTGTGAACTTCACACGGACGATATGGTCCAGAGCGGTCGTTAAAACAACCCTCCCAAGACGCTTCCAGGGCTTAGATTCCGATTCATTTATCTGATTCAGTGTTTTCGTGTTTTGTTTTTGAACAGTCGGTTAGAAAATGTCGAATCGTTAGTTCCTGGAGGTGTTTTACGCATAAACGACTCACGGTGGCTTTGGTGGTCCTGGCCTTTCTTGTGTCAGCGATTCCAATCTCTGGAGACAATTGTTATGAGTGCTTCGGCGGAGATTTGTGCATCCCGGTAGCACTCGGCTGGGGATTCGATTCTTGTAGCACCTATTTGAGACGAGTCTGGTGCAGTTTTGATTTCGAGCGATGGGAACCCATCTACTGCTATCGAACCGCTTGCAGCTTGGGGCCAATGTGCACCATTGATGAGGTCGATCCAATCGATCCTTAGTAGAAGCAGACATCTCGCAGCAAACAAGTGGCCCACCTGACAAAACGACGTCCTTGGCACCATCGGTAAACCTGATTCGCACGGGGAGGTAGCAGAGTCGTGAAGACTGATGCTTGTCGGCGAGCGATCTGGTTGATCCCAAGCCTCTCGTTCTTTGCTCCGATGGCGTTGGCCAGCCCTGTTGTAGCCGCAGTGACTTTGGAGATCACCGGTCCGGTCTGCGAAGTTGGAGCCCCCTGCCGGCTCGACGTCTACCTCGAGCGCACGCCATCAAGATCGAGGCATTCCGCACCAACCCGAGCGCTTCTCGAGACGATCGAGGCGCTCGGCGGCGACGTCGTTCTCGATGTGGATCGAGTCGAGCAGGGTCACCGGCTGGTCGTCGAGAACAAAGGCTATTGGTGTGCGGCAGAGGTTGACGCAGATTCCACCGAACGTCAGGTTGCCCGTTGTCATCTGCTGCCGGCCAGCGTCGTTTCGGGTGAGCTGAAGATCACACTTCCAGCCGAAGACGTCGAGACCGCAACAGCAAATTGTGGCCGCTGGCTTCCGGCGGACCGGAAGGCCAGATCCTTGCACGTGGTGCCATTGTGAGTTTGCCGCGGCTGCTTCCCCTTCTGCTCGACGCAGGGTCGGCTGCTTTCGAGGAGCCGAGATCGGTGCGACTGCATATTGCACCCGGAGCGTGGAGCTTCTGTACCGGCAGCACTCCCACCTGTACGACCGAAACGATCACCGCCGGTGAAGACCTCTTCCTCGGCACGGGATCCGAGGACTAAAGGAGCGCAGCAAGTTGCACCACAGAAGACTCCCTCTCATGCTGTCGACAGCCATCGCCATAGCTTCACTATGGACCCTGACTGTGGCTGCGGATGAACCCTGCGGGCCGGGAATTACCGTTCCCTTGGACCGCGCCATGTTTGGCATGGGGTTCACCGCACGGCCCGACGGGCTGCGGGTAGCCATTGTTGACGCAGGTGGGCCAGCCGCGCCGGTAGGCATCCAAGAAGGAGACCTGGTCGTCGCGATCAACGGCTTCGCTCCATTGTTCGCCGACAACCTCGAGATGATTCGATGGTCGAACGAGAATCTCAGGGCGGGGCGTGAGGTCGAAATGACCGTCGCGCGGGGCGAGATCAGTTTCTCGGTCACGGTGGTCGGCCGCGCCCCAACCTGCGAGGAAGCGCGAAGGCTATCCCGAAGGCTGGCGGGAGGCCCCCCTTTCGCGACAACAAAAAGATGTCGGCCCGGGACGGATGGGGCAGTGGCCGAAAACACTTGCTCCCAAGAGGCGGAAGAGGGCGAGCGAATTACTCCCGAGTACACAAGACTCGTGCGGTTGGCCGAGGAGCACGGCAACTTGACACTAAAAGTTCTGGGGAAGGCCGAGAACTTCAGGATCGAGGTCACTGCCCCGGCGGGCCTTTCCGAGCACTTCTCCGCCTTGGACATGACGTCAGAGATAAGGCAGGCGGCTGAGGCCCTGCATAACGGAGACCATGCCCTCTTCGTCTTGAGAACGTATCCCAGCGAAGGCTCGGAGCATCGCCACAGCCTCGAGCAGCTAATTCCCCCGATTGAACAGTAGGCGGATACTTCTCTACGGCGCCCACGCCAGCGCGAGCCAACCCTCCCACTGATCTTTCAATGGCTCGTCCAGGATCTCGGCAACACCGATCCGGAGATCAAAAGCAGGGAGACGCAGTAACGGCAACGGCTCGCGACGCAGGCTCCACTCCAGCCCTCGCATCGCCAGCCAATCGCCCTGGGGCTGGCCGTTGTCCCATAAACGGTGGCGCTCGTAGAAGACGGTGACGGGCCAACGGCTGGAGCGCAGGTCGAGACGCTGGCCTTCGTAGTCGTCGCCGAGACGGGTGCCAACCGGTAGTGCAGGGGCGATGACTCGACCGCCCATCGCGGAGCGCGGCAAAAGCGAGCCGGGTAGCCCGCCCAGCTGTAAGCGATCGAAAGGCCGCGTGGCGTCTTCGACGCTGCGCCGACTCCAAGTCACTCCCAGGCGGCTGCCGCTGCGGCGTCCAACGGTGAGCCGCCCTCGACCACCCGCCCGGCGCCAGCTGTCACCCTCGGTGCGTCCCCAGTCGGCCAGCAGGTTGAGCTGCTGACCGAAACGCCACGACCCGATAGCCTGACGAGACCGGTGCCCGAAGCGCAAGAAGCCGACGTTTTGCTCGAGGACACCCACCCCATTGTCCAGCGGCTCGATCTCAGCCAGCGCCGCTCCCAGAGTCAGCCTCGCAGTGGCGCCGCGGCGACGATGCGTCCACTCCGCGGTCAGCTCGAGACCCTGGCGATCGAGATCGAGCTGGCTGCCGAGACCGGACGCGGTCGTCGGTTGATCGGACGGCCGTTCCTCCAACGCAAAAAGACGAGCTCCGAGGGTGAGCGGGATACGCTTGGAGCGGGCAAAGCCGCGCCAGGCTGGACCCCGCCAAGCCAGGGCGACTGCTCCACCCCGCGGCGAGCCTTCCCCACCGCCGATCAGCGCCAAGACGTCGAGTCGACCGATGAGGTCACCAACCCGTCCGCCAGCTTCCCAGGCATGACCGCTGGGCGCAAAGGCTCCACCCAGGATGGGGAAAAACTCGGGACGGCCCGCCCGGTACGGCTCCGAGGGGTTCAGCTTTTCCTCGTCGAATGTCGCGACGGTGGTTGCGGGCACGCGGACCGCCGGTTTCAGCGCTGTGTCCAAACCCGCGACCCTGGCCACATCCGGCTCACCCTCCGCGATGTCGAGAGTCGCCAATTTCAGACCGTCCGCTTCGAGACGTAGGAAGAACAGCTGTTGACCGTCCGGGGTCGGCGCCGGCGCCAAGGTGGCGCCGTGACTGCGGGTCACTTGCCGGCTACGGTTCGAGTCGACATCGAACCGGTGGATATCGAGAAACCCTCCCTCACCCACCACCGCGAAGATCGACTCCCCATCCGCCGACCAGGACGGATAGGCCACTGTGGAACCGGTGGTCTCGGCGTGCGATGGCGCCCACAGCACCGCCTCACTCCCATCCGACAGATCTCTCACCACCAACTGCCACGAACCACCCTGGTGGCGCACGAAGGTGAGGCGCTCACCCCTGGGATCGAGACGAGGTCGATGGTAGACCACATCGACAGCGGCCTCGGTCAACTCCTCGACACTCCCGTCCGCCAGGTTGACCTCGACCAGCTGCGACAGGCCATGGCGCTGACGCACCGCCACCGCCCGAGCTCCAGACGGAGCGGGATCCGGCTCCCGCAGGTCGGCGCCACGGGTCAGCCGCTCGACTTGGCCAGACTTCAGATTCCAACGAAAGAGGTCGGGGTGTAGGAAGCCTGCCGCATCGGGTTCGTAACGCACATAGAGCAATGCCTCGGAGCCGGCGATCCAACGAGGGGTGTGGGGCGCCGCACCCTGCAAATTCTGCAACTCGAACAGCGGCTCCCTCGGCAACGGCTTGTGGCGAACCGCTGGCACATCGTCGGGATCCAGGGCCGCCAACCGATCGCGCTTCTCTCGCCAGACTTTCTCAGCCTCGAGATCCGCTGTCGTCGACCACACCACCAACCGCGAGGGGCCGTCTTTGGAGCGCAAGACCATCGCCAGCTTCTGTCCGTCGGGGGAAACCTCTGGCGCACCGGACGTCCAGGCCAGGTCTTGCCACAACTCCCCCGCAGCGAGATGTGGCTCGATCTCGAGCTCCGTCCGCATGGCGCGGTAGGTGAGCTCGGCGCGAAAACGATTGTAGAGCTTGGCTGGCGAGTCACCGAAGACACCCGCGAAAGCGGCGTCAAAGGAGCGCGACCGACGTGCCGACATCCGCGCCCAGAGATGGCGCAAGCTCTCTGGCCCGGTGCGCTCGACCAGCCACTCGAGATAAGCGGACCCCACCAGATAGGCCATCGACATCCCCATCCAGCTCCGCGAGTCGGACGCCAGGCGCGGATAACTCGGCAGCTCGCCGAGCTGCGCCCAGCGGCGCAGAATGACCGCTCGCAGATCACTGTGCGGCCGGCCATAACCGGTGAGCTTACCTTCCAGGTAGGTGGCATAACCTTCGCTCAACCAACGCGGCGCGCGGCGCGAGATCGGACCGATGGGCAGGAGCCGGCGGCTCCAATGTTCGAGACGATTGCGAGATGGCCTCAATAGATGAGCTAGGTGTCCCTCTTCGTGGACGATGAGGGATTCTCCCCAATCACGGTAGTGGCCGATCACCGAGGCTGGCCCCGGCGGGCTGGTCCACAACACCATTCGCGGCCACGGCAGGATCGGCCACGCCGAACCGTTGGCCCGCGCGTTGGGATCCATGATCACGATGTCGACGATCTGGGGCGGCGCATAACCCACTTCCCGCACCACCGCCTCGCGGATCGATTCGAGCCGCGTTGTCGCGAGGGTCGCCCAGGCTTCGGACGCGGCTGGGTAATGTACCCGGAAATGTTCGGTGCTCAGCGTTCGCCAGGGTTCTGCTGGCCCCTGGCCATAAGCCCGACCCGTAGCCGCATTCAGCAGGGTCGCAACGAACAACGTTGCGGTCAGCACGGGAGCCAAACGCACGAATTTATATCCCGAACAGTGCCCGCTGTTGCGTCAACCACACTCGAAAGCCGTTCTCGAGCGCATTCAGGTCGCGGCCGAGCTGGGAAGCCAACTCGTCGGGATACGAACTGCCACCACGCACCATCGTCGCCAGATAGCCTCGAAACCGGCCCGCGATCTCGTCACCCGCACCACTCAGCAGATAACGCACCCACAGGGATGACATCAGATAGTGCCGCTCGCGTTCCGCTGCCATAAAAGCCCCTTTATCCATCGTCATGAGCTGCCGCAGACTCGGTGCATAACCCGAGCCTCCAGCAGCCATGTCGGACACGAGGCGATGCAACAGGGCACCCAGCCGCGGGCCGTAGTGAAGATTCCCCGGTCCCAGCGGCTCGGCTGTTAGCTCGCCGTTGCGACCTTGCAGTGAGAGCGCCAAGTCGTCGGCCATACCCTCTTCGAGCCAAGGCGGCAACGGCGTGTCGGTTCGGCCCAACTCACGCAAAATTTGCCAATTCAGCAGGTGCGTCAACTCATGGATCAACGTCGCAGAGAGCTGACGTTTCGAGCTGCGGCCTGGATACAGGAACACCATCTCCGGGGATAAAAAGTAGCCGTTGGCCGTGACTCTGACATCCTCGTCGCGGTGGCGCAGAAAGGTACGGAACGCTTCTTGGTTGGCGAGAATAACCACCGAGCCGCTGATCGCCTGTCTCGGGCTTAAGCCGAACCGATCGGCATAGAGCTCGGCATGGCCCTTCGCTGCCAAAGCCAAGGCGTTCAGCAGACGCTGATCGTAGACCAGGCTGAAGAGCTCGTAGGTCCCCCAGGTCTTCCGGTACCACTCGGCATCAGGGAGTTGGAACGCCTCCGGTTCGGCAGCTCTTGTGATTGCTGCGTCTGCTGGCCGGCGAGGTGTCTCCAGATCAACCCAGCCGAATTGATCACCATAATGCACCTTGACCCAAGACCCGTGGGACTCGATGATTGGCAGCTGACCCTCCGGCAGCATCGCCAGGATGGGAGACGAGGGAATCGGATCCAAGTAGAGCGTGCTCCCTTCGACAATGGTTGCCATCGCAGGAGCCTCGGACTCCATCGACCAGCCAGCGGGCTGGCCGAGAATGGTCGGCGACCCTGGGTCTGCTTCCTGCCCTGCCAGGTCCTCCACAAACACAGCACAGCAGCCCAGCACCAGAACCGTCAACAACCGCCAGACTCGAACCGAACCACTCATTTCGCCTCCGGGTGACAAATCGAAGACGAATCTTTGCAAAATCGCCGCCAGCCGGGGACCCTGGGGAAACCAGAGGCCACAAACCCACCACCCGATCCTTCAGCGCTCAGGATCTGGTCACCCGATCCGGCTGGAGCGTGACGAATTCGATCATCGTCGGTGGTGGAGCTCAGGATCTGCCGATCTGGATCGGTCGACGCGTGTAGGACGACTCAGCGGCGAACTCGTCGCGCACACCGATGGCGACCTTCTGCCGCCCTTTGCGCATCTTCAACTCGACAGAGTACACATAGTACTGCTTGCGGGCGTCCTCGATTTGCGCGGCCGGGATGGTGAGCGGCACCGCTGTTTGCTCGACCGGCGACATCCGCCCGTCCTCGTCGATCACCGCCACTGAAAACCGTAGGCGACCGGTGTGGTTCTCGACTTGAGGGAGCAGCGTCGTATTGCCTAGGGGTACGCGGACCTCGATCGGCAATAGCCAGTGATCCTCGTCGTCATAGCGCGCCGATTCGAACAGGAGCTCGATCCCCAGGGGATTGGAGTCTAGGCCGTAGAGCAACGCGGCGAGGGTCCCTTCCGACAAGTGGGTCTCCGCCGTCTTATCGCGGTAACCGGTGCGATGGCGGACCTCCAACCCCTTCTTCTTCACCTTGACTTCGATGTCATGATACCGGCCGTCACCACTGTTCGCCGACGCATAGCCGAGCGAGTAGTAGGTGCGGAAATCCGAGGCCATTTTGCTCAAGCCACCGGCGATGTTATTGGTGTTGAAGGTCGCCAGGCCACCGGTGTCGTGGGCCATCATCATCAAGGTCTCTTGTTGACCGGCAACGCGGATGGTATCGGCCTCGATCCGCGATCCGGCGACGACACCATCGGTACCGCGACTGCCGCCATACTCCGACGACAGACTAGTGTGCGAGCGCAGACCCACCGCCTCGAGGGTGTAAAACGTCACTCGGTTGGCATTGGCGTTGGCGGTCAGCTCACGAATCAATCGCCGAGTGTTGTACCTTCGTCCACGCAACGAACCGCCAGCCGCGTCGTCACCAAAACGACTGTCGAGCATGAAGAAGAGATCCTCCCCTGCGGTCATCGGAATGCCATCCGAGACGTGGAGAATCGCTTTGCGGCCCGGCAAACCGGCCAGGGACCTGACCATCTCCTTGAGATTTCGCACCGTCGTCATGACGTCGAAATGAAGGGACTGAGCATACAGGTCGATGTGCGCTTCGGCTTCGAACGCGGTCGGCGCGTCCTCGAATCTGCGCAAGACGTTACGACGTTCGCTGTCTGCTTGTACCGCGAAGCCTGACAACGTCTCGATCTCGTGCAACTCGTCGCTGATCGCCCGCATGTCGCTGGTGAACGGGTGCCGGACATGCAAAGACCGATCGTAGGTCACCAACATCACCTTGTCGCCAGGGCCAACATTGTCGTAGATGAACTGCCGCGCCTGGCGCACGACCTTGTTGCGATTGAACGGCTTGAGAAAGAGGTTGTCGAAGTAGAGGATCAGATGCAGCTTTTGATCCTCCGGCACCTCCAACTGAGCCTCCCGCAGCGCGAGCTGAGGCAGACGCACGGGCTCGTCGGTTGACGCGGCCTTGGGCTGCACTCCGCCGGTGGTCGGCCGGCCTTCTTCGACCGCATAAAAATTGCTGATCGCGACCGGCTTGTCATCTTCGAACAGCTCGAAGTCTTCGCGCTTCAGCCCGGTGACTCGGTTACCCTTTTTGTCGGTGACATAAACGTCGACATTGATGATGTTGACGTCGACGACGTCGACAAAGACCTCTCCCTCGCCTGTGGATCCTTCGCCCTTGGATCCTTCGCCAGAGTCCTCTTGTGCGCTGAGGCCCAGGGTCGTCGCGAGCACCAAAGCGGCGACGGGGAAGACGGTTTTTTTCCATACTCGCAAGGGGATGTTCTTCACCAATGGCTCCTCGAGACAGATGTCCACGCGGCAGAATCGACCGTTACACCGGCAGGGCCGGTTCAACAGTAGACTAAATTCCTCTCCGGGGCGTCAAGCTCAGAGCCCAACCTCAAAATCCTGGATGACTCGACCTCAAAATCATGAATCGAACACGACTCACCTTGATCGCCATCTTCCTAGTGGCTCTAGGCCTACGCTCTATTGTTCTCTACGAACGCTCGAGCGGCCCCGGATTCGCGGTTCCCATCGTCGACGCAGGCGCTTATGACCAGATGGCTCGTCAACTTCTGGCCGGCGAGGGTGTCGAGCCGCGAATGTTTTGGCAGCCGATCTTCTACCCGCTTTTTTTGGCCTCCGTCTACGGGCTGAGCGGCGGATCGATCCTTGCCGTCAAGATCTTGCAGGCGATTCTCGGCGCCATCACCTGCTGTTTGACCTTCGTACTGGCGAGAAAGCTCTTCGACCAACGCGTCGGCCTGCTGGCCGCGGGTCTGACCGCCTGTTACGGGCCGTTGATCTTGTTCGAGGGTGAGCTGCTCGCCGCGGGCTGGGCCGCCTTCTGGTCGATCGCTTTGGTTCTCCTCTTCACATTGGCAGCTCAACGACTTCAGCCAGCAAGCGGTTCTGACTCTAGAAACACAGCCGGTTTCGGAGCCGCCACCGCTCTCGGCCTTGGAGCTGTCAGCGCTCTCGCCGTCCTCGCCCGGCCGTCGTTTCTGCCCTTCGTGGGCATCGTCTGGTTGTGGCTCTTGTGGCGCCTGTGGCGCCAACCAAAACTCGATGTCGAACAAGACGCTAGAGAGGCCCGCCGTCGGCTGGCGATCGCTGCGGCCGCAGGTCTGGCCGGCTTCATGATGATCACGTTACCGGTGGCTTTCGCTAGCGAGAGGGTGACCGGGCACTTCGGTTTTCTCCCGGGTTCCGGCGGGCTCAACAGCTATATCGGCAACAACCCAGAGAGCTGCGAAACCCTGAGTGTTCGGCCCGGCGACGCCTGGGGCGAGTTGATCGAACTGCCGGCACGCCACGGGATCGACGGTTATGCTGAACGCAACCGTTTCTTCTACGGTCGGGTTGTCCAGTATCTGCGTCAGCAACCGCTCGACTTCTTGAGCGGGATGGCCGAGAAAGCGCTACGTTTCGCCAACTCACGGGAGCTGCCTCGCAACATCGACGTCTACTTCGCCCGGGGCGAGTCCAAGCTGTTGGCCGCGCTGAGCTGGAAGGCGGGGCTGTTCGGTTTCCCCTATGGCCTGATCTTTCCATTCGCGATCCTCGGCCTGGTCCGTGAATGGCGTCGACTCGGGTCGCCTCTATTGCTGTTCTTGACCCTTTATCCGCTGGCGATCATCCTGGTTTTCGTCACCGCACGTTATCGAGTACCGATCATCCCGGTATTGGCGATTCCCGCGGCGGTTGGCCTGCTGGGCTTTGCGAAAGCCTGCGCGGAGCGTGGTCGTCAGTTGGCGGTCGCCGCTGCGACTTTGGCCGCGGGCCTGCTCCTGACCACTCTGCCCGGTCCGTTCTGTGAAGAGGCTCTCAACATGGAGGCCGACTTTTTCTACTGTCTAGCGTTCGCCCAGGCGGAGCGTGGTGATCCCGCCGGGGCGATCACCCACTACCAACGTGCCTTGGAGTCCGACCCCGATCTCGAACAGGTTCACTACAACCTCGGGCTGTTGTATGCCGACAGCGACGATGTCGAATCGGCAGCGAGCCATTACCGAGAGGCCGTGCGACTCGATCCCGAGTTCGCACGAGCACACAACAACCTTGGCTCGGTCATCCAAGATCAGGGGCTAGTCGAAGAAGCGATCGGCCATTACACGGCCGCGATCCGTACCGATCCAGAGCTCCTTCCCGCTCAACGTAATCTCGCCAAAGCTCTATTGAGCGCGGGTCGTAGCCAAGAAGCTCTCACTCAAATCGATCTGTTGGCAGAGCTCGAGCCCAACAACAACGACCTGTCTTTCTTACGCGGCGGCGCCTACTTACAACTTGGCGACCTGAGCCGAGCCGCGGCGGCGTTCCGCGAGAACCTCGCCAAGCAACCCGGAAACGCTCAGGTCCACAACGATCTTGGCACCGCTTTGATCGGGATGCAGGATTTCCCGGGCGCTATCGAGCAATTCGAAAAAGCCCTCGAGATCTCACCCGACTACCTCCAGGCCTACAACAACGCAGGCGCCACTTTGGCGATGGCGGGTGACCTCCAAGGCGCCCGCAAGAAGTTCGAAGAGGCCGTGCGTCGTGCCCCTGAATACGTTGACGCGCGTTACAACCTGGCAACCATCCTGCTACGGCTGGGTGAAACTGCTGCTGCCGTCCAAGAACTGCGCCAGGTGCTGCGGATCCAGCCCGATCACCCGCGAGCGGGACAGCGTCTACAGGCGATCATGGAGGAAGTCCAGACAACAGGCTAGCCATCCAAGAGTCTCTGCTATAGAATCAAAGGGCCTCTTGGAAATATCCAAGAGGCTTCTTAAGAAAAACAACAGGACACTTTGGAGACGCCCATGGAGACCGTTGGGTTGAAAGACTTGAAAGCCAGACTCAGCGAGTTGGTCAACCGCTGTCGAACCGGAGAGCATGTGATCATCACGGATCGCGGCCAGGAAGTCGCCATGTTGGCACCGCTAAGCGATTCGCGACAGGCAGCGCTGGCGATGCGTAGCTCCGGCAAAGCGAGTTGGAACGGAGGCAAACCAAAAGGCCTCCGCGGCATCAGGGCTCGCGGTGGCTCAGTCGCTCAAACGGTCATCAACGACCGACGATGATCCTCTACTTGGATACCAGCAGCCTGGTCAAACTCTACCTCGACGAAGATCACAGCGACTTGGTGCATGCCTGGGCTGGCCGAGCCGAAGTGCTGTTCACCTCGCGAGTCGCTCTCGCGGAAACGGTCGCGGCTTTTGCCAAACATCTGCGCCAGGGACACCTCACGGACTCAGCTTTCGAAACCTCGCGCAAGGCCGTGCTCAGCGATTGGCCAAGCTTCACTTCCGTAGATGTGAATGAGGCGGCTGCGGCGGAACTCGCCGCCAGGCTCACACTGCGCGGTTTTGATGCGATCCACCTCGCGGCTGCGATCGATGTTTTTGCCCTGTCTAGGGCAGCGCCTACATTCTTTTCGTCATTTGATCGCCAACTCAACCAGGCGGCCCGAACCGAAGGACTCGCAGTACTCGACAGCGATAGCGCCGCCTATCCGCTTGCCTTCGAAAGCTCCATGGAGGTTCATGAGCCTGTCACCGAGTACAAGCCGTGACGTCTGTGAATCTCTAGGCTGAGCCGACCATGACGCCGCGCATATACATCCCAGCGCCGAGCCGGCGCACCCGCACATCAGGATCATCGAGCGCAACCTGGATGAGATAACGCCCAGGAGTCGCAGGGGTCCAAGGGTGGGTCCAAATGGACCAACCACCATCGATCTGATGGGGTTGCTGGCGAACGGGCTCGAACGTCCCGCCAGGGAGAAAACGGATCTGCAGCCGGCCCTTGGAACGATCGCTGCCCCATTCGATACCAACGACACGGAATCGCATTTTGCCGTCGACCCGCCACCGTTCGACGCGGATCGGCATCGCGGCGCGATCGATGGTGGCCGGGGTGTAGTCCGCGGCCCGCGAGGGCACACCATCTTGGTGAGTACGGGCGGCAAACTCACGCATTTGAGAGGTGGCGAGCTGGTCTCCGTCGACCCACTCGATCCGCTCGACCCATTTGATGCAGCAGCAGCCGTACCAACCCGGCACCACCAAACGTACCGGATAGCCGTGCTCAGGAGTTAGACGACTGCCATTCATGTGAGTGGCGAGGAAAGCATGGGCCGAATCCAATTGTTTGAAGGTGAAGATCCAGCTGCAACCTGCTTGCGAATTGGTCGAGGGCTGAGAATGATCGTCGAAACCGACAATCCGCACCGCCCGCGCGGCCGGCAAACGCTCGACTTCGGAAAACACCTGCGACAACGGCACCCCCGACCACTCGGCGGTACTCATCAGACCAAAACGGGTCGCACGACTGTTGCCTGCGCACTCGATGAGATGGACCCCCATGTTGATCGCACGGCGTCCAAGATCGTCCGGGGAAAGTGTGACGGCTTTTCGAACCAAACCATCGAGAGCAATTTGCCAACGACGCGAGGGCTCGAGCTGATCGGGAACGTCGGTGCGCACAAAAAACTGCTCGACCGGGGTGATCCGACGATCGGGATCGATGATCGCAAGATCCGTGTACCTGCGGGCATCGAGACCACTGGCAATCCTTGTCCCCAGGGGATCCTGGGGCTCGGCTGAGAAGGCCAGGTCGCTGAGGCGTTCCCCGACCCAAGGCGCCTCCTGGTCGGCGAGGGTGAGATTGGCGAGTTCGCCCAGGCTCAAGGCCGAACCGACCCCCGCGGCGTAACGCAGAAAAGTCCGGCGGCTCAGACCCGCTGGTCGCGACTCACTCATGGATTAGCCTTCAGCCAAGCCCGAGCTTTCGCCAACTGCGGCAGATCCGGGTCGGCGTGACGCCAGGCATCGAGAAAATTTTGGTAGGCACGCCGGGCCTCGCTCTTGCGGCCTCCCTGAACCAAGGTGCGCGCAATGCCATAAAGCGCATGTCCGCTATTTGGACGCTCGACCAGCACCTCCTCATAGGTGGCTTTTGCCTCGACCCAACGGCCCGCCTGCAAGTAGACCTCGGCGAGACTTTCCCGCACCGGCCTGGAGTAGTGAGGCGGCTCACCATAACCGAGGCCGGTTTCCATGGCCGCAGCCTGCCGCAGCTGCTCGATTGCCCGATCATGCTGGCCTTGACTGCTCAGCACAATTCCACCCAACTCCACCGCAGCGATCGCGACGATGCGCCTTGCCGCCTCGAAATACCAATCCGAACCCATTTCCGACTGCATCTGAGAAAGTTTGATGCCCAAACCCAGTAGCTTCTGAAATCGACCCGCTGCGGCCTCGACGTCACCGCGTTGCATCGCTGCCATGCCGCGGCTGAACTCGAGCAACCCACCTAGATAGTTGGCGCCGAGATGACTGGGAAAGCGCCAAGTCGAGAGTCTTGCTTCGAGGATCTCAGCCGCCTTGTCCCAACGGCCGTAACGCATGTGAAGCCGGGTTTCTGCGCTGCGTCCCCCATAGACGATGAAACCCAGACCCACCGCGGCCGAACGTTCGATCTCGACCTTGAGCTCGCCGAGCGTTTCGGCCCATTTCAGACCCTCCTGGTACCGGCCATCTTCGGCACAATTGGCTACCAGGTAGTCGAGATTGTGGGTGTAGTTCCAATTGTCGATCGCTTCGAGGCCCGTTTGCTCCAGGTAATTCCGATCGAACTCGAGAGAGCGTTTGAAGGACTCGTAGGCCTCCTCATACTTACCCATCTGGTAATAGATGTGACCGGGCATGTGCAAGATATGACCCGAATTGGGGGCCATACCGGAGAGCTTGCGGGCGCTTTCGAGCGCGGCTTCCGGTTCCGGTCCGTACTCATGGACATGGATCCAGTAATGATGGACTGCCGCGTCTCCAGGGTGGGTCTTCATGAGACTGCTCAACATCGTCCGCGCCTGCTCAAAGCCACTTTCTCCACCCTCTCCGGGACTGGTCGAGTAGCCTCCTCCAACTTCGGTGACCAGGAATTTGATCAGGAAGAGCTTGGCTTGCAGGTCTTCGGGATACGCCTTGGCCAACGCCTCCATTTCACGCACGAACGCGGCTTGACCCGAGTTGCTGCCTTCCGCGTTGAGGCGCGAGATAGCGCGGATGTAATGCTGCTCGCGGTCGCTGGCCCGCGGCGCCAACTCTTCCGCTCGGGCCAGGGCCCGTTGCCGCTCTTCGAGATGCTCGCGCTGGTTGTAGTTGAGGGACATGAAGAGTCCCCAGTGAGCCATAGCGACCGTGTCGTCCTGCCGGATCGATTCCCGGAATGCACGATAAGCCTCGAAGTCCCAGAAACAGTGCAGGAGGTTGATCCCCTGGTCGAAGTACTTCTGAGCCAGCTCGGAGTTGGTGGTGATCGGCATCGTGGCGGTGCCGATACCGGTCATCAGAGGGGGCGGCGGCAGAGACGAGGCGGGCAGGCGAGCCGAGTGTCCACCATGATGTTGGGCACCCACCGGGGCGACGATCGAACCGGCCATCAAGCTGAATATCGAAGCTAGAAGGATTAGCCTGCGGAGGAATGTGACTCGGATCATACGATGTAGCGTCTTATGCGGCGTTGTTTCAGGTTGTTTTGACGGCCGAGGACCGAATCACCAACCTTGGTGAGCATATCAACGGACCTCTCGAGGCTTGTCTATGGCGAATCCAGTCGAGCCAATGTCGCCTTGGCTTCTTGCAGGTCCGGCTCTAATTCCAGCGCTGTCCGCAAGCTCTTGACAGCGCCCGCACGGTCCCCAATGAGCATACGGATCTGCCCCACCCTGAGATGGGTCATGGCATGAACCGATGGCGGCGCATCGAGGGCCAGGATCGCGTCGAAGTGACGGTTGGCACGGTTCAAGTCGCCGAGGGTCGCCAGCAGCACCGCCAATCGTAGACGTTCGGCAGGGTCCTCCGGCGGTCGCGTATCCAATAACTGTCCAATATCCTCGATCACCTCTCCATTTCGGCCCAAGCTGATCAAGCTCTTGGCGCGCTCCATCCGCGCTTGTTGGTGCGTGGGATCGTTCTCCAGCACATGGTCGAACAGCTCAACCGCACGATCATGACGCCCCGCTTGCTGCTCGACCGCTGCCAGCCGCAACCGTGCCGGCCGCAGGCTCGGCTGTAGCTCGAGGGCTCTCTCGAGGTGTCGACGAGACTCATCGAACAACCCTAAACGGCTTGCGACGATCCCCAAGTCGTGCACCAGACTGGGATCCTCGGGCGCCAGTCGCACCGCCTCTCGGTATTGCTCGAGTGCGTCTTCGAGTTTTCCCGTCGCAACGTAAACCGAGCCCAGGCTTTGCCGAACCACCGGGTCGTTCGGCTCGAGGGCCAGCGCTTTGCGGTATTCCGCCAGCGCCTCGTCGTTGCGCCCACCGTAGGCCGCATGCAGGCCTCGGGTCAGGTGGGCGGCGGCGCTCCGGGTGAGGCCCGAGAGCTCCTCGTCCCATGGATCGGCGCAGGTGGGGCGACCGCCGACGCTCATTCGGCGCGCCGCGCTGCGATCGAGGTAATGCTGAGCTTCCTCTTTGCGCCCCAACCGCTGCAGCGTCTGTCCGAGCGGATAGAGGACTTGGAGTGCGTGGGGTTGCTCTTCCAAGGTCTGGCGAAAGTGCTCTACGGCGTTTTCCAGATCCCCGGCTGCCCGTGCCGCTTCACCGAGTCCGTAACGCGCTGCTGCGCAGGTCGAGTCAGCCGCGAGGGCCGCTTCGAAATGTGCCCGCGCTTCAACCGGACGAGCCCGAGCGAGCTCTACTCGCCCGAACCGGAGGTGCAGGGGCGCACTGTCCGAAACCATCCCGAGTGCCTTGGAGAGGATCTCAGCCGACGCATCGAGCTCGCCCTGCCGCAAGTAGACACCCGCCAGGTAATAGAGCCATGCGGGATTGTCCGGCGTCAGACGTAACGCGTTGCGGTAACACGCAGCGGCCGGCGGCAGCAAATCATAGGCATGATAAAGCTGCCCCATGCGGCCGAAGTCCGACGCCAGCTCGGCGATGTCTGTCCGCCGGTTCCACCGGGCATCGAGACGAGCGCGCTCGTCCCCCAGTTGCTGACGGACGCTTTCTTCGACTGCGCCGAGGTCAGGAACGGGTGGCGTCTCGAGGTCGGCGAGACGTGGGTTGCCACAGGCCAAAGCGACAAGAGCCAACCCCAGACAGGCCAGAATGTCGAGCTGCTTCCAGCCGCACAGACCAGCGTGAAGTCCCGAGCGCCTAGGGCTCTTCATCAACCGGATCTCCCGACCCTTCGCGCACCGTGCTATATCCGCCCACCGCGACGCGGAACCTCTCTCGCTGGTGGCTCGGCCACTCGACCAGCACACTCTCGATATCCGTCGAGTCGCCGAGGCCGAACAAGAGTCGCGGATCACTGGCCGACAGGTATCCACCATCGGTCCGCACCCGACGCCAGAGGGGTGCAACGTCGGGACGCTCGACGGCAACCCGCGCACCGAGCATGTCCCGCGCCGCTTCACGGCCTACCAGACGTAACCCCAGCCATTGGGCACCAGCCTCGAGTTGGTTGAGCAGGAGGCGCGCCGGGCCGTTGTTGTTGTTGACCACGAAGTCGATATCGCCATCGTTATCGAGGTCTCCGGTCGCCAGCCCGCGGCTCACGTCGGAGCCATGAAAGCCCGCCTGCGCCGACACGTCTTCGAATCGCAGGGCACCTCCACCGAGATTGCGACCGAGGTTTCTAAAGAGCAGATTCGGCATATGTAGCGGATAGGGGTCCTGCAACGCCACCAGCTCGGAAACTTTCTTCACCGCACCGTTGACCGCCACGATATCGAGCCAACCGTCGTTGTCGATGTCGAGAAAGCCGGTGCCGAACCCAGTGCTGGTGAAACTAGGGGTGCCGAGGCCGCTGGCCACGGTCCCATCGTCGAAGAAGCCCGAGCCGTCGTTCAAGTACAGGGTGTTGGTTTCCAGGGCCAAATGAGTGACCAGCAGATCTTCATCACCGTCGCCGTCGACATCTCCGCTGGCCACCCCCATGCCGGCCTCCGCCATGCCCTCCAGGCTGAGAGCACTGCCCCGGTTCAGGGCCTCGTCGACAAAACTTCCATCGGCTTGCTGAAGCCACATGAAGTTCGGCATCCCATCGTTGGCGACATAAAAATCCGTTCGGCCGTCGTGATTGAAGTCACCGCTGACGACACCGAGCCCTGAAGCTGCCTCCGAAGCGATGGCGCCGCTCCAATCCTCGAACGCCCCTCCGCGATTGCGCAACAGCCGATCCGCCTGCGGCCGATAGCTGATCGGACCACAATAGTCAGGAGCCCCGGTCAGCGACTTACAGCGTTTGTTCCCAGCGATCTCAAAATCCACATAGTTCGACACGAACAGATCGAGCCAACCGTCCCGATCGAAATCGATAAAACTCGCCGAGACACTCCAACGTGAATCGTCGGCGTTGGCCGAGGCGGTGACATCCTCGAAGGTGACGGTGCCGTCGGCGTTCAGGCCACGATTGCGCCAGAGCTGATTCGACCCCAGATTGGTGACATAAAGATCGACCCAGCCGTCGTTGTCGAAGTCACCCGTCGCGACGCCCATGCCATAACCGGTGGCACTGAGGCCACTCTCTTCGGTGATATCGGTAAACCGCACATCGCCACCGGCTGCATCATTACCGGCTGCATCGAGGTCGTTGCGATAGAGCCGATCGGTGAGTGGACGCATTGCCTCCGACGGTGGGAACTTCGCGTCATCCAAGGTTCCCGACCCAAGAAGAGCCCCCTGCACCAAGTAGACGTCGAGGTCGCCATCGTTGTCGACGTCGAGCACCGCCACCCCGGAACCCATGACTTCAGCGATGAACAACCCGTCCGACATGCCATTGAAATGAACGAAGTCGAGTCCGCGAGCTCCACCTTCTTCGCTGAAGAAGGTCGACTCGGACGGCGAGAGAGGAACCGGTTCAGGCGACCGGCTGGACGTCTCACCGCCGCCGCACCCGGCGGCCAACAACGCCGCCACGACACCGACAGGCACAAGACTTCGCGACACGCGACCTGGCCTACTGCCCACGCCATTGCCCCAGGGCATGTTCCGCCAACTGCAACTGTTGGGTGTTGAGCTCGTGACGGTAGTCACGCAAGGCCGTTTCCATCTGGACGGTCGCTTCGTCGAGCCGTTGCTGTTGCGCCAGAACAAAAGCGAAGCTCAGGTGATGAAGCCCGGACGGCTGCAGTTCGAGCACTCGTTCAAAGAGATGTATCGCCCGGTCAGGACGCCCGAATCGACTGCTCAGCATCGCCACCTTGACCAATTCCTCGGCCTGGTCGTCGAAGGCGCCGAGTGCAACCAACGGATCGTAGACCTCCAGCGCTGCTGCCCCATCTCCCGAGCGCACCAATGCTTCGGCGTATCGACGCCCGAGCGAAACGTTGCGCGGTTCCAACACATGAGCGGAACGATAGTGGGTGACGGCTTCGGCAAGACGGCCTTGTTGTTCGACGGCGCGCCCGAGCAGAATGATGGCTTGCGAGAACTTCGGGCTCTGCTCGAGCACGGAGCGCGCGACCCGCTCGGCCTCGGCGCTGTTGCCCTGTTGTAATTGATAGTGAGCCAGCAAGAATGGGAAGCGTTCGCTATCCGGGAATCGTTCCATCCCCGCTTCGAGGGCGGCGATCGCACCAGCTGTATCTTGCTTCGCGGCCCGCACCTGGTGTTGCAGGAAGTAGAAGCTGCCGACTCCGAGCTCTTGGTTGAGCTCGGTTAACTGCTCGAGACCCGCCTCAGCACGTTCGAGCTCACCGGCAGCTACATCCTCTCGCACTTTCTGTAGCTCGCGCTCGAGGCGAATACCCTGTTTGGGGTCGATCACCTGAGCGGTCCGCGCCGAGTTTCCCGACACGTAACCGAGGGCTTCGAGATGGGCCAAGTCTTCTTCGGACCGAGCACGACTCGCGTCACCGGCAGGACGCGATGACAACAGCAGGTCACGGAGTGCTTCGTCGATGTCGCGTCGCGCCGCACGCCGCGTCCGCACCTGATTGTCGAGCTCGCCGGGATCTGTCTCGAGGTCGTAAAGCTCCGGCTCCGGCAGCGAGATGTATTTCTCGGAGTCGACGATCAATCCGGTGAGCGGCGCCCAGTTGTTCTCGTCGCGCCCCAGCATACTTTCGAAGTAGACATCGCGCGCACGCGCGCCACTCCCCGGCGACGGACCAGCGCCCGTGCCCAGGAATCCCGCGAAGCTTTCGCCGTCCAAGCCCGGCGGTGACTCGAGGCCATAAAGCTCGATGAGGGTTGGCAACATATCGACGAGGCGTACCCTCTCACGCACCACGCTCGGGGTCAGCTCCGAGCCAACGGCAAAAATCAAAGGCACTCTCAAGGCTTCCTCGTAAGCGAGGATGCCGTGACCCACTTCGCCGTGCTCGCCGAAACCTTCGCCGTGGTCGGAAGTCACGACGATGAGCGTCCGCTCTAGCTGGCCAAGGCTCTCGAGCTCGTCGAGGATGCCTCCGATCTCATGATCGACGAAGGCGATCTCGCCAGCGTAAGGGTCGTCGACGAAACGTTCCGCGAAAGGTGACGGCGGTCGATAGGGTTGGTGTGGGTCGTAGAAATGAGTCCAGGCGAAAAACGGCTGAGATCGCTTTTGTCTCAGCCATTCGCGAAGCCCGGCGGCGACTTCGTCGGCAGGAATCTCGCTCGAGAAACCGCGGATGAGATCGTCGGCTCCCAACGAATCATCGTAACTCTCGAAGCCTTGCCCGAGGCCGAACTTGGCGCTGACAACAAACGACGCAACATCGGCGCGGGTTTGGAAGCCGCGATCGGCCATCAGCTCCGCCAGGGTGACTTCGTTTTGTGGCAGAAAATAATTACCGTTGTTGCGCACACCATGGCTGAACGGATAACGACCTGTAAACAACGTGCTGTGGGACGGCAGGGTCAACGGCACATGGCTATAACAACTCTCGAACCGCACTCCGCGGCGTGCCAGGGTATCGAGATGTGGAGTTTGCGCCTTGGCGTCGCCATAAACACCGAGCCGGTCGGCGCGCAGCGTATCGATGGTGATCAAGAGTAGGTTGAATCCCTGCAGATCGATCGGCTGAGATGCTTTCGCCGGTACAGACTGGGTTTTTTCCGCCGAGGGCGCGGTGTCGGACTCTCCAGGTTCGTTGGGAGCGCACCCAACCAGGCCAGAGAACGACAGCGCCAGCAGGCTGCCCCAAAGGACCCAACGATTGGGGGGCTCGAAACGAGGCACGGGGGGACACAGGCGCAAAATCGTCAAAGTGGAAAGTAGTAGACTTGATTCAGCCAAGGCCCGTCAAGCCACTGACCCTCCCGGTTTTCCAACCGAATCCACCATTCTCGTCAAAGATCGCAAATGTTTTTCCTACTGGCTCGAAGCCTCCATCTTGCGACGCTTTTCCTCGTCGGCTTGATGATTTCCCCCATCGGCTCATCATCTGCGCAGGCCGAAGGGCCGCAGCGAGCGCCTTCGACCGAGCGAATGGCCCGACTCTTGGGAGAAACCGCAGCACGCACAGACCCGCGCAGCAACCCCTTTTTGAACAGCGAACGCCTAGAGTTCATCAAGACCGTGCCAGCACCGGAAAACCAACCCGATCAGCTCGCTCGTTATCTCTTCATTCTCGGTCAGGAGTCGGTCCTTGCTGGGGAGAGCGCCGCCGCTGTTGAAGCTCTGGAGCGTCTGCGAACATTGCACAAAGAAGGTCAAGCCAAGCTTGGTGCGGAGTCGGCACGGACGGTGGCGGAGCTCACCGCTCTCGCCTACTTGCGCCTCGGCGAGCAAGAGAATTGTGTCACCCAACACAACATTGATCGCTGTCTTTTACCGATCCGCGGCAGCGGCGTCCACTCCCTGCCCCGCGGCTCACGGGGTGCGATCACAATTTACCTTGAGTTGCTCTCTCAAGATCCCGACAACTCAGACTATCGCTGGCTGCTGAATCTCGCTTACATGACACTAGGTGAGCATCCCGCGAAGGTGCCGCCGCGCTTTCTGATTCCCGCGTCCTCGTTTACCACCAAGATTGAGTTTCCACGCTTCAAAGATGTCGCCGCGGAACTGGGTTTAGACGTGTTCGGGCTCGCCGGTGGCACCATCATGGACGATTTCGACGGCGACGGGCTGCTCGATATCGTCGCGTCGTCGTGGGGTCTAAGAGAACAACTGCGGTTCTTCAAGAACCTCGGCCCAGATGCAAACGGACGGGCGCGGTTCCGTGACGCGACCGACGCAGCGTACTTGAAGGGAATGGTTGGCGGCCTCAACATTTCTCACGCCGACTACAACAACGATGGCCGTCTGGACATCTTGGTGCTACGCGGTGGCTGGCTCGGTGATGCCGGTCAGCACCCCAACTCTCTGCTGCGCAATGACGGCGTCGGTGCGGACGGGCAGGTTACATTCACCGAAGTTGCTCATGAATCCGGCCTGCTGAGCTTTCACCCGACCCAAGTTGGCGTTTGGGCAGACTATGACAATGATGGTTGGCTCGATCTATTCGTCGGCAATGAGACCACCGGAAAGAGTAGTCGCCATCCAGCCGAGCTCTTTCACAACAATGGACCCGACGCCAACGGCAACGTCACGTTCACGGATGTTGCAGCCAAGGTTGGCGTCGATGTCGCCGTGCCGATCAAGGGAGCCACCTGGGGAGATATCGACAACGATGGTCTGGTCGATCTCTTCATCTCGAACAACCACGGCGACAATTTGCTGTTCCACAACCGTGGCACGACATCTGGTGGCTGGTCCTTCGTCGAGATCAGTGAATCCGCGGGGGTCCGGGCTCCAAAGATCAGCTTCCCCACTTGGTTCTGGGACTACGACAACGATGGTTTCGAGGACATTTTTGTCTCTGGTTACTCCGGCACCCTCGGCGATATGGCAGCGGATTACCTCGGCCAGCCAGTCGACCCAGCGGTCTATCCAAAGCTCTATCGCAACAATGGCAACTTGACCTTTACAGATGTCGCACCCCAGACCGATCTCGACCGAGTCTTGGTGACCATGGGAGCCAATTTCGGAGATCTCGACAACGACGGCTTTCTCGACTT
>JAJCXQ010000095.1 GCA_029263355.1 Acidobacteriota bacterium
CGCCGGGCTGCAGGCGGATCTCGAGGGTGTCGACGGCGTCGAGAGCCGGGGTCGGCAGGGTGCGGGAGGCGAGGCCCGAGGCGTCGAGATCCTCACCGGCGACGGTGATGTCGCCGGCTTCGAGGGTGGCGTCGTCGGACAGCTCGAGGAGCGGTGGATCCCAGTAGATGCAGCCGCCGCCGCCGTTGATCGTGGCAGTACCCGCGATGACCGACGTCGTGCCAAAAACCGTGGCGCATTGGCTGGGACTGGTGGCCATCGGCTGGCCAACGATGGTGTTGCCGTTGATGTTGAGGTTGCCGCCGACGCCATTACAGCTCAACGCCAGGATCTTGACGCTGCCGTCTTCAGGAGTGACGGGACCGCACCAGATCGGTGGCGGCGCGGTGGTGCTGTTGAGACCCTGGTAAATCTGGGTGGTGCCGTCGAGAATCACGGTGACGCCGGCGATGTAGACACTGCCGGCAACGCTGCGGCAGATGAAGTTGTAGGGCACAGCGCCGGAGCCGGCCTCGACGTGGGCGTCGATGAGAATCACTTGATCCGCCAGGATGTAAACGTTGCCGTCGTTGGCGGCGGCGGTGAAGGAGCCGTTGGCGGACGTTACCATCGAGCCAGAGGGACACGGCAGATCGCCGCCGGGCCCGCTATCGTGAATGAAAATGTCACCGCCCAACGCCCCGGCCTCGATCAGGCCGTCGTTGGTGATGTTGAAGGGTAATCCCGGTGGTGAGGTGATGTAGATCGAACTGTTAGCGCCACCGGTCAAGATGCCGCCGGGATGCACCACCATGGTCTGGATTTCGATCTCCAGCGGGAAGCCGTTCATCTCCAGCACACCGCCGGGAAAGACATCGAGGCTGTCGACGGCAATGTCGGTGGTCGAGGTGATGGTGTGGAAGACACGAACCGTATTGGTGGGGCCGGGCACGAAGCCGCACGACCAGTTGGGGCCGACGTTGAAGGATCCGTTGGTGAGGGAGTCGCATTGCGCGGCGGCGTTGCCGCACAGCATCAACGCGAGACCGAAGAAGATCAACACCGGGCGTGTGGACGTTGACAGACAGTTGAAGATTCTAGACATCGAGGCCTCCTTGGATGAAAAGCTCGAACACCTGAGCGGTGCTCATGGATGACGCGCCACAACTTGCCGCGGACACGTTGCCGTGACTTTGTGGCGCGTTGTTCTGATTGCGGAGAACCGAGACGTTTTCCCTCATCGTGCCTCGAGATTCCTAACTCG
The DNA here is from genome assembly GCA_029263355.1 of Acidobacteriota bacterium. Lineage (GTDB taxonomy): Bacteria > Acidobacteriota > Thermoanaerobaculia > Multivoradales > J023 > JAAELT01. The sequence continues at coordinate 1,244 of JAJCXQ010000095.1, forward strand.
ATTTCATCCAGAAACGCTGGCGAGCGGGTCGGCCTTGTGGGCTGCGCTCTCAGCCGAGTAACTCGCCTCGGCGCTCTCACGGCAGCCAACTCACTTGTTTACAATAGTTTGTAGATCCTTGGTTTGATCTCATGCTCATACATACTCGCTGAGTGCTCGCTCCACAAGGCCTCCCCGTCTTGGCCAAAAGGCCAAAACTGGATGGGATCTAACTCGATTTCAACCGGAATGACCCTTTGCCGGTCGCACTTGTGGGCTGCGCGCGGAGAGGGACGACGGGGATGCAGCCGAAAGTGGGTCGGACGCGTGGTATTGTCGGAAGACATCTGGCAAGAGATATGACGGTCTATACGACAGCCTGCCCGCGCAACTGCTACAGCACCTGCACCATGCGGGCGGAAGTGATCGACGGCCGGTTGCGTCGGATCATGCCCCACGTCGGCAATCAAGCGACCGCCGAGGGGCCTTGCCTGAAGGGGCTGAGTTACGTCGAACGGGTGGTGTCGCCGGATCGTATCCTGCATCCTTTACGTCGGCGACCCGGCGGCGACTTCGAGCGCATCTCCTGGGACGAAGCGTTGACGCTGATCGTCGACCGCTTGGCGACCTACCAGCGAGATCCCGGACCACAGAGTGTGTTGTTTTATGCCGGCAGCGGCACTAAAGGGTTGCTCAACGCCATCGGGCCAGCCTTTTGGCGCGCCTACGGCGGTTACACCACCACCTATGGTGACCTGTGTTGGCCTGCCGGCCTGGAAGCGACGCGCTTGACTCTCGGGGCCAATCGTCACAACGCGCCGTGGGATCTGGAGAACGCCCGGCTGATCGTGCTTTGGGGCAAAAATTCGGCCGAGACCAACATCCACCAGATGACGTTTGTCGACCGGGCGCTGGCCAAGGGGGCAAAATTGGTGGTGATCGATCCCCGTCGGACGCAGACCGCCGAGCGCGCTGAGCTGTTTATCCAGCCGCGTCCGGGCACCGATGGCGCGTTGGCGCTGGCGGTGGCGCGCTTATTGATCGAGCGTGGCCTCGTCGACCAGGACTTCATCCACCGGCATGTCAACGGCTTTCAACAGTACCGGGAGATAGCGGCGGAGCTCACACCCCAGGAAGCGTCGGCGATCTGTGAGATTCCGTTGGCCGAGATCGAGCAGCTGGCTGAGGCCTTGGGCACCATCGAGCCCGCGACGATCTGCGCCGGTTACGGCATGCAGCGTTACACCAACAGCGGCCAGACCATGCGTGCGATGCTGGCGCTGTTGGCGATCACCGGCAACCTGGGCCGCCCCGGGGCGGGGTGGCAGTTTGCCAACCTCGAGAGCGCGGTGTTTGATCAAGTACCGGATCCGATTGCGTTTTATCCGCCGCGGAGCCCGGACGGCGTCGCTCGGGTCTCGGTCTCGACCGCCAGGCTCGGTCGCGACATGCTCGCCACCCAGGATCCGCCACTCAAGATGGCTTGGATCGAGCGCGGCAACCCGGTAACCCAGAATCCGGAGACTCACCGGGTACTCGAGGCGTTCCGCGCTCTCGAGTTTCGGGTTGTCATCGATCAGTTCCTGACCGACACCGCCCGAGAGGCAGACTTGGTGCTGCCGGCCAAGACGATGTTCGAACAATCCGACGTCATCGGCGCTTACTGGCATCCGTATCTGCAACTGCGTCAAAAGGTTCTCGATCCACCGGGTGAGGTCAAGACCGAGAGTGAGATTTATCAGTTGCTCGCCGACCGCCTGGGGTTGCAGCCCGAGCTCGAGGGAGTGCCGATCCCGGGCTCTGGGGACGAGGAGATTGATGCCTGGCTGGAACGTCGCTTGGCGCCCTTCGAGATCACGTTGGACACTCTGCGGCAAGGACCGGTGCTGACGCCGGGCCATCAGGAAGTGGCGTTTTCCGATTTTCGGTTCGGGACCGCCTCCGGCAAGATCGAGCTGGCGAGTGAAGAAGCCCGCGAGCGTTGGCAGGCGGATCCTTTGCCACGGTATGTCGAGTCGGCGGAATCACCCCGTCGCGACTCCGCGGAAGCGCGGAAGTATCCGCTCTACTTCATGACTCCCAACACCAAGAATCGGATCCACTCGCAGTTCAACAACTTGTCGCTGATCCGACGGGTGAGCGACAAGCCGCGTGCGATGATCCATCCCGCGGATGCCGCCGCCCGCGGCATTACGCAGGGAGATATGTTGCGGTTGTTCAATGATCGCGGCAGCCTCGAGCTGGAAGCGCAGTTCGACTATGGCCTGCGGCGGGGCTGCGTTGCGGTTACCAACGGCTGGTGGATGACGGATGGCGGCGCGGTCAACGTCTGCTCCCTGGGACGCGAGACCGACATGGGCTACGGCGCCGCTTTCCACGACAACCTGGTGGAGGTCGAGAGGGTCCGTTGAGTCAACGCGCCTTCCTCTTCGACGTCAATCGCTGCACCGGCTGCCAAGCCTGCGAGGTGGCCTGTGCGATCGAGAACCAACTCGAGGACGTGAGTTGGCGCCAGGTGGTCACCCTCAACGAGGCACACCAGCCCGGCGTGCCGACGATGCATCTGTCGGTTGCATGTAATCACTGCGCGGATCCGCCGTGTATGGCGGCTTGCCCGGCGTTGGCCTACAGCAAGGACCTGTTGACGGGGCGCGTCGATCTCGACGCTGAGTTGTGTATCGGCTGCGGCTACTGTAGTTGGGTCTGCCCCTACGACGCTCCGACCTTCGACAATCAAGCCGGGGTGATGACCAAGTGCACGTTCTGTGGCGAGCGCCAAGCGGCCGGCTTGGAGCCGGCCTGTGTCGAGCAGTGTCCAACCGGCGCCCTCGGCTTCGGCGAGCTGGCGGAGCTGCCGGGAGTGGTGGAAGGGCTCGGAATGCCGACCCTCGATCCCGGCCCGTCGATCCGTTTTGTTCCCTGGCAGGGCAGCCCGGCAGGCCCTGCGTCGTCCTGTCCTAGCCAAACGCTGCCGCAAGCTCCTGCGCCCGCTCCGCGCAAAATCTCGCTGCGCTCGGAATGGCCATTGGTCGTCTTCACTCTGGCCGCTGGCGCGTTGATCGCCAGTCAAGCCGGCTCGATGTTCGATGTGTCCGGGCTGCCGCCGCTGGTCTTTTTTACCCTCGCCGTCCTCGGTATGGGTGCGAGCACCGCCCACCTCGGTAAGCCGCAGCGGGCGTGGCGAGCCCTGCTCAATGTACGGCACTCGTGGTTGAGCCGTGAGATTGCGTTGTTCTCTGCTTTCATGGGAGCGGCGTCGCTGGTTCAGCTCGGTGTTTCGTTGCCGTGGCTCGAGGCGACGGCGGCGATCTGTGGTGTAGCAGCTGGGTTCGCGATCGACCGAGTTTATGATGTCGTAAGGCCCCCGGAATCGCGGTGGGTGCACAGTGCGGATGTGCTCCTGACCGCGGCGTTGCTGCTCGCCATGCTCGCTGGGGTGTTTGTGGGTGTCGCACTAGTGGCGTCCCTGAAGACCATCCTCTATTTTCGCCGCAAGTTTTCGAGGCGCCAGCGGGGGCTGGACCTTCGTTGGGGCTGGAGCATCGCACGGTTGGGAATCGGGTTCGGTCTGGCAGGCATTGTGGCTCGGATTATGCCGAGTGAGGCACTGATCGTGCCTTGGTTTTGCGTTGTTGCCGGCGAGGTGATCGACCGCTGCGAATTCTATCAAGAGCTCGAAGTTCCAACGCCTCGCGGGCAGATGCAACAAGAGCTCGCGAGCCGCCTTGCGGAATCATAACTTGCGTCCTCAGCAAATTTCTGCTTCAATTGTCTTTGCTCATCGGCATTTAGGTAGGCAGGTCTTGAGTAAATTCTCGTATTGGCCGAAGGCTTCTTCGACCAGGAACGATGTTTGGTAGACTGTCGGCTCCCGCTAGGTGTTAGTCAGAAAAGCTGCACATAGGTTGCCAGGCAAAGAGTCTCGTCGCACGGTACATCCAAAATGCCTCAGGCGACGAACAAGCTGAAAGACCTTCCTTAACCGCCCGGATCAGATCCTCACTGGGATTCTGATGCGAAATCCCTCACGACTCGGAGAATCGCTGTGAATCGGCAAAAGCTCGCTTTCTTATTGCTGCCCTTGCTCCTTACGACACCGGTGTTTGCCGGTACCGTCTATGTACCGTATTCCGGAGATGTCATGCTGGGAGGCCAGCACTACCAGACGATGATCTGGCTCTCGAACGACTATCCCGACATTCTCGGCCTTGCTGAGACCTACTTCATTCCCTCGTTTCAAGATGGGACGGTGCGCGCAGAGGGCGATACCGGAGTAGAGAACTGGCTAGCTCCCGGCGCAACCCGAGTGATCAGCAGCGCAGGGGCACGCGGTATGTTGGAGATCGAGGCTTCATCGGAAGTCTACGTCCAAGCGCGGCTGGTGCCGGTTGGTCAAGAAATAGCAAACGCACAGGGCGTTGAGCTGCCAGTGATTTCGTCGGACAACGTGGTTCCGGCGAACACCAAAGTTCAGCTCCTGGGCTGGGAACGTAAGAACGACGGCGCAGATGCTTATTCCAACTTTGGTCTAGTCAACCTCGGTCACGACAACGCCAACTGCTTGGTGGACATCTACAGAGGCACTGGCGAGGTTGTGCTCGCGGATGTGCTGTTGACCTTCAACCCACTTTCGCACAACCAATTCGACAATGTCTTGAGTCTCTTGGGTGAAACCGAAGCAAGCGAGTGGCGCTTCGGCATCTCCTGCGACCAGCCGACGTTGCCGTACTTGTCCATCTACTACCCGAGCACCGGTAGTATCACCTTCATCGAGGGTGCAGCGAGCGGAAAGTCGGAGCTCCAACGGCCATTGACCGGTGTCTCGAGCGAGTTCGACTACATCAGCGATTTGCCGATCGAAGGTTGGGGCGGCATCGAGGTCGGACCTTTTCTGGACAGCTCCGGCGTTGAGTTCCATGGCGTACCGCAGCCGGTCGGTGGCTTCAAGCCAATTAAGATCAACGGCGTCGAGTATGCGAAGGGTGTGTCATGGTACCCGCTGTGGGGCCACACGCCTTACATGGAATTCCGCTTGGACGGCCAGTATGCGGTGTTCACTTCAGTGGTGCGGATCGACGATCACTTCTTCAACCACTATGAGTGGGCGGTGGTCGAGGAAAGTACGGGTCGCTGGATCCGCCTCGAGCGTCCTTCCGACGGTTTCCGTGGATCCGAACGCTCCAATCCGATCCGCATCGGGGCCGCTGCCAACTACCGGATTATCGGTGATGGTGAGGTGCTCTACCAAAGCGGCGAGATTTATGCCTACGGTGAGCCTGAGGTGATCGAGATCGACGTCCGGGGGGTTGATATCCTGCGGTTGCAGCTCAACCCGGACGGCACCGAGCAGTTGAATGCGCCGCACCGTCGGGGGCTCACTCGGGCCCGCCTGGTCAAGCGGTGCAGCTGGCACGACATGATCTCCTTCGGTGATGCGAAGGTCTTTCGCGCTCGCTAGCTGCCAGAGTTAGTCGGCAACAACGGCCGGGGTGATCCTGGCCGACACGAAAGCGATCCCTAATCTGCGGGGATCGCTTTTTGTGTTTTTAGCATCGGGTAATTGCAGATCGATGCGATTAACGCCGGCTCGCAGTAGTGTGGCGTCGAGCTCGATCAGGTGATGTGTTGGCGTCAACCCGTCGATGGTCCAGCTTGCTACGTCGTGATCGTTCAATCGGATCTCTACCCGTTGTTTGCCGAAGGCGCCGGCCAGAAGCTCGAAGACGTAACTTGGGGACTCGACCTCGCGCAATGGATACGCCAGTCGTGCGCTCGACTCCTGGCTCCAGCGCAGGTTCTGCTCAGCAGCGGAGAAGCCACTGAGAAAGTAGAGGTCGTCGTGGTGAGTCACCGCGACGCTGGGAAAGCGCAGCGGAGTGAGCTCGAGAGAGCGCAAACCGAGGCCCAATGGGCGAGGGTCTTCTGCGTCGCTGACGCGATCACCGCGGATCCTCAAACGCACTTGGACCTCCCCGGTGGGTGACAGCAGCGCGCCGTCGAAGGCGAGGCGTTGTGTTTGAGGCTCGAAAGACTCGAAGGTGAGCTCGCCGAGGAGCTGGCCATCAATCTCCAGCGTGACGGTTTGCGGTGTTCGGGCGCCGCCGGAGAGCTCGAGGAGGTAGCCCCGCCGAGGGGCTGGGATCTGTTGAAAAAAGATCGTCGGCTGGTTCCCTCGTGCCCAGCGCCACCCCTGCTCGGCGCCGTACCAGTCGTCACCCAGCAGGTTATCGGCCGTTATATGAACTTTGGGCGGAAGTGGCCGGATGTCGAGTTGGGTTTGGCGCGGTGAGCGGTGGTGGAGGTGAGCTTCGTCAGAGGTGACCAGTGACTTGGCGAGGTGGGCTCGGGAGCTCGGTCCGGGCCAGTTGTTCGTTATGCTGCTCTCGATCGCGGTACTACCCTCGGCGATCTCGTCACGGGTCGCCGGCCGGCCCAAGATGTCATGGTAGAGGCCGGCGACGTAACCTTCGGTGGTCCCGCCACAGTGCGCGAAATACGTGGCGGAAGTGAGATCCCGCAGCAGAGATCGAATCTCGGGATCCGCCAGTTGGCGATAGGTTGAAAGCGGTTGCAGCGCGACCGCACCAGCGTGCATCTCATAGAACAACCGCTCGGGGACAGCAACCGAGGCTAGCCCTGCCAGCAGAGCGTGCGAAACGATCACCGGCGCCAACCGCCGGGAGCGATGAAACAGGCCGATCCACACCACCGCGCCCAGAAAAGTAGCGATCGTCAGGGCCATACTCGGCAGATGAAATAGGCCGAAGAGCGTCGCCGCCAAAATGACGGCCGTTGGCTCGTGGCGGACGATCCGTCGCATCAGTCGCCAAATAAAAAGCTGGAGAACAACTTGTTGCAGCGCCGCCAACCCGAACCGCCGCGCGATCCAGGCCAACAGGGCGCTCGCCGAGCCCGGTAGCGGTGAGCCCACCTCCTCGTAGGGTTCGCTAGTCGTGGCGAGCCAGGTGACGAGGAAGATGGCGATCATCGCGGTCGCGCCCAGCGCCTCCAGCCAGGCGCGCCTGGAGGCGCCTGGTTGATCTAAGTCGTCATCGGGACTCGTCTGCCAGCGGCGGTAGGAGACGGTCCATAGGATGATTACCGCACCGCGAGCCGACCAGCGCACGGGTTCATAGGCGGGGGAGAGGGGCAACCAGAGCTCGATCAACACCAACCCAACCATGGCGGTGAGCTCGGCCAATGATCTCATTCTAGGCCGGCTAGCAACCATGGGTAGCATCGGTGTGCATGCTACCATGCACCTATGAGGGTTCGAGATACCGTCCTGGGTTCGTTGTTGGTGTCCTTGGTTTTACCGCTGACGACGGAAGGCGCGTCGATTCCCGAGGTGATGCGCCATCTCGACAATGGTGGCGTTGTCGTCACCCACCGGGGCGCCGAGCTTTATGGCCATCGAGCGGATGAGCCCTTCGTGCCCGCATCAACGCTCAAGCTGGCGACCGCACTCGCTGCGATTCACACTCTTGGGCTCGATTTCCGATACAAGACCGAGTTCTACCTCAGCTCAACCGGCGACTTGATCATCAAAGGATTCGGCGATCCATTCCTGGTGTCGGAAGAATGGGCACTGATCGTCGAGCAGCTGGCAGACTCCGGGGCTCTACCGCAGCCGATCCAGAACTTGTTTCTCGATACCTCCGCTTTCGCGCCGATCGACATCCCGGGTATCGCCCCGACGCTCAATCCCTACGATGCATCGAACGGCGCGCTGGCAGCGAACTTCAACACCATCCATGTGCGGGTCGAAGCCGGGGGGCGCGT
>JAJCXQ010000096.1 GCA_029263355.1 Acidobacteriota bacterium
CTCGCAGAGCAGCGCTGATGGCGGCGGCCTGGTACTATGAAACGAGGTCCCAAACACCTGTCACGGATCGAGCGTTTTCATGGATCTAGAACAGCTTCAACAAAAATATCCAGGCGCCGAGACCTTCACATTCGGCGATAGCCGAGAGCTTTGCGACCGCCTGCTCGAATTGGTACGAGAGGGCAAAAAGGTCGCAACCTGTGAAGCCCTGCGCGCCTTCGAAAAAGGGGACGAAGCCATGCCCGTGGCGGGGCGTCGAGACATCGCCCTGAATTGGGATGGCAGCCCAGCGCTTGCCCTAGAAACGGTTTCCGTGGAGCTCACACGTTTTTGCGACGTCGAAGAGTCTTTCGCCCTGGCGGAGGGAGAAGACGAGACATTGCAAGGCTGGCAAGACGCGCACCGGAGCTACTTTGAGCGGAGTGGCGGATTTGAGCCAGAAATGATGTTGGTGTGTGAGCGGTTTCGCCTCATTGAGGATTTTCGACTTTCCAAACCCGAAGTTCGTCACTCACCATAACGCCCTGGGTTCATGGGGCTGCCGTCGCTCAGCTCAGCGTTGGCACCATCGAGATCTCAGTCCTACCAGCGCCAGAGCTTGACCGCCACCACTCCGGCCAGCAGTACAGCGAGGCCGATCGTGGCCCAGTAAGCGCCTGCCAGCGCCAAGCCTTTCACCACCCACAGCCCCTTGCCGAGGAGTCCCAGCAGAAACACGGCGAGAGCCAGCAGCAACGGCAGCGCGACGAACGGGAACAATGTTCCGCGCAACGGCCAGGGCAGCGGACGCCAGACCGTCTCGGGATCTACCCGGTCCCGGAGCCTGCCGAGCTCCGCTGCGGGCAGCATCAAGAACGGCCACCAGTATCGCTGGTAGGAAACCTCCAGATGTGTCGTCTCGCCGGCTGCGCCGCGACGCGGCTGGAAGGGTTTGTCGTCCACGACACACTTGTCGACTGACAGCAGGTCACTGTGGCCATAGTCTTTGGCGCGGACGTTGATCACCTCGTCGCCATCGAATCCGCGGCGGCCAGACGGCCCGGAATCCCACACCGTGATGTGAGCCAGCGGCACCACCGCATCCTTCGTGGCATAGTGGTTGAGTACCGTGTCGACCAACCCGGCATCCTTGATCGCCCGCCAATCGAAATCGGGTCGCAGCACACATCCGGTGAGGATCACCCGGCCGAGGCGCAGCCGATCCGCCGACGGGCGCTGCAGCTCGGCCGCGAGCAAGTGTCCGAGCAGCCACGTCCCGAAGCTGTGTGCGACCACATCGGGCCTGCCAGAGTAGCCGCGGAGAGCCGCCTGATCGCGCAAGGCGACGAGCTTGGCGCGGAAATCTCTCAGCAGCTTGCCACGGCACCACGAAATCAGGACGCCGGTGATAATTCTGCCGTATTTGTAGACCGCAACCGGCACCGATCGGCCCCAGGTGGTGGCGAGGTACCAGCTGAACTCCTCCTGCCAGGTACCGTGGGTGTTCATGCCATGGATCGCCACCACCCAGTCGACGCTCCGGCTGGCGGCGAGCTCTCGGATGTAGACCGTCTCCTGCTCGAGTCCACCGACCTCGCTGTAGACCGCACCGCAGCCGGGACATTCGGCCTGGCGGATATCCTCGTCGGTCAGCACGAGATCGCAACCGGGGCAAGCCGTACGCTCGATGCGCTCGAGCCAGCCGTCGGCAGCGACGCGCTCGAGGAGCCGCACCGCTGCTTCCTTGGGCGGCAAGTCGCTGGCGATGAACTCGGTCTGCCGGGCGTCCGACAGTTGCTGTAGCCGCTCGAGCTGCGACTTACTGTCGGCTGGCAGCTCGCTAGCGAGGTGGCTCCAATAGTCGGCCGGCGGCACTATCTTGGTGCTGCCAGCGCCGAGCCATTGTGTTTCGGGTTGCGAAGTTGGCGCCGCCATGACCATGCCCCTTTCATTGATACGTGCTCAGCTTGGCGAGGATCGTCCACACTTCCCCCACGTCCATCTGAGCCCACAGCCGGACGCGGTTGTCCTTGCCATAGAGCTGGACTCTCAGGGAACGATCGAGGGTGGTACCCGGCTGGAAGACGAACACCCCGCCTCGGCCTTGGAATGCCGGCAGCTGCTGAGCCCTGACCGCCTTGCGGACGTCTTGGATGGCGGGCTCTTCCCAATAGGCCTTGTCGCGCGCCGCGGCGGCAAACTCGACATAGGCACCGCCGGAGGCGAGGCGGGATTTCTGGGCCTTGATCTCTGGGCTCGGCGCATTGTTGCCGGGGATATTTTGCTGGTCGAGGTTCCGCGACACCAGCGAAATATTCCATTGGCGACGTTCGAGCTCCCTCAGGTCGATCAGCGAGCCGATCACCCGCCGGGCCTCGGCGACCGCCTTCTGGTGCTCGTCTCCCTGGATTGCTTTGGTGATGAAAAGTCCGGCGAGCCCCTTGTCCACATGGGCTTCGAAGCGCGTGACCGCCCGCCGTTCGATTTTGCGCCAGGCGCGATACTCGAAGGTGTCGAGCCCCTCCTCTTCGGTGTAGTTCTTGTCCGGGAACTGCACCCATCCGGGAGCGGACTCGTGCCAAATCAGACGCAGCACCGAGTCGGTGAACGAGATCGAGGTCAGCTCCGGCTCGTCGGGAAACGCCAGCACGGTGGACCCGTCCCAGACACCGTCGAGCCCGGCCTGCCGTGCTCGCTGGCGGATCTTGCGCGGGGTCAGGTCACGGCGCAGCTTGGGCGAGATGTTATAGAGGTAGACGTGCTGATTACCCCAGCCCTCGACCGACTTCAGCCATTTGTCGGCATCGCCCAGCCCGAGCTGACCGGATTCGATGGCCTGCTTCAGGTGACGCTCGAAGTCCTGCTTGTTGACTCCGATGCGGATTCCCTTGGCGCGCAGGAGCTCCTTGATGAAACGGTTACCTTGGGCTCGGATGATGCCCGCGGCCAGCCTCTTCAGATCGGCGACCTCGCGGGGGTCCGGCGCGGCGGGGGGAGGTGCGTTCGGAGAGTTCATGGCGTCCCTCCATTGACAAACAAAATAAGCGTTCCGCAGCACCTGTAGCCGTGGCGCAACCTGCCGACCGTCAACTGCCCGACATCGGTCTTGCCAGGGTCAGGGCAACTTCAAGACAATTGGCATCATAAGCCACCGGCGCTCTAGGTGATATACCCGATCGAGTGGCCTCCGCGACCTACCCGGCGAGGCGGTCGAGCCCCCCGAAAGGGTCACGGAGTGATGATGATTCTTCCGCAAGCGCGCCCCGCACGGAGATAGCGCATCGCTTCAGGCACGTCCTCGAGTGGATAGGTTCGGTCGATGACCGGCGTGAGCTTGCCGTCCTCGAGGAGCTCCGCCAAAACGACCATGCTGTCGCTGAGGGTCGGGACCGGAGCGTTCGGGGCCGGGTTCTTCAGCTGGCTGAGGAACGGTGAGAGCGCGAAGTAGGTCAAAACGCGCGGCACGCTGCCGAGAATTCGACCTACCGCATCGCCGAAATGATCGTGGCCAATCAGGACATGAGTCCCCTTGGGCTTTAGCGCGCGTTTGCAGTCTGCGAGCGAAAGGTTCGATGCCACGTCGAAGATGAGATCGTAGCGTTTGCCCTGGCGCACGAAGTCCTCTTGCGTGTAGTCGATCACATGGTCCGCGCCGAGCTCGCGGACCATGTGCAGCTTTTCAGTGCTGTCGACTCCGGTCACCCGAGCGCCGTACACCTTGGCGAGCTGTACGGCAATAGAGCCTACGCCACCAGCCGCTCCGTTGACCAGCACACTCTGACCGGGCTGGATCCAGCCGCCACCTCGGAGGTTCAGCAGGGCGATGAATCCGGACGTCGGAACGGCGGCGGCCTGTTCGAACGGTACGCCAGCGGGCTTGAGCGCCAACGCGCCCTGCGGCACCGACACGTACTCGGCAAACGCGCCGCCGTTGCGCCATTGAAGCTCCGTAAAGGTCTCGCCGAAGACTTTGTCACCGGGCTCGAACCGCGTCACGCCCTTGCCCGTCGCCTCGACCTGCCCTGCCACATCCATTCCCGGCACTGGGTCCTTCGGTCGCAACACTCCGGCTCCCATCAGGCGCAGAACATAGGGCCGACCAGACACGGCGTGCCACACATCAGGATGGACGCAAGCCGCTTGAACACGCACCAGCACCTCGTCGTCTCCGATCACCGGTCGGTCGATTTCCCGGAGCTGCAAGACGTCCTCAGGTGGGCCGTATCTGTCTTGGACGATCGCCTTCATCAATTTTCCCAGAAGCGCTCAACAGATAAATACGGCCATGGCGGCACGAGCATTCGCTTTCTTCTGGCTCTTTTCCTCCGCAACGTCGAACAGGCCCGACGCCACAGTGACGCGATCAACCCTCGAAACGTTCCGCCATCACACTCGGTACCGGGGCGATGAACGACCGCCGGAACGCGACGAGCTCGCGGAAGGCGTTCTCCGGGTGGCGTCGCAGGACGTCTTGCATCTTGCCGAAGCCCTCCCGGTGCAGGGCGGTGAGATCGGGACGGTCCCGCAGGCAACGATCGATCAACCGTAGGGCGGTGCGTGAGTTCTCGCCGTAGGGCTCGCCGCGCCGGCACAGCAGGATGCAACGATCCAAGGTGCAAGCGGTGGCTTCACGCGGTAGGCCGTTTTCGAGCAGCTGGCCCCACGCACCCTCGAAGTGACGATGAGCGTATTTCAGGTTGCCGAGTCGGGCGTCGATGTGCGCTTGGGTCCAGTTGCTGCGGGTGCGCATATTTCGCCAGCCGCGCCGTCCCTTGATGCGCTGGCCAAAATCGCTCAAGCTTTGGGCCGCCAGACGATCCTGATCCAGGTCGCCACCTCGAAGGTAAACCGCGATAAACGCCGCGGTATCGAGGAAGTAGCCGCGGGGTGAGGACAACGACATGAGCTCGAGGGTGCGGCGGGCGTCGGCCAGCGCGCGACCGCGGTGACCGGCGTGATAGTAGGCGATGGCGCGGAGGAAAAAGATGCGGGCACGGTCGTCGTCGGTCAGCTCGTTGCCGCCTTCGACGAGGGCCCTATCGAGGGCGGCGATCGACTTCTTGGCGGCTCGCTGCTCCCCTAACAGATCGCCTTCACATCGCAGGTGATCGCTGCGACATTTCGGGCAACAGGCGAGCGCTCCGCGACGCGCCTCCCGCAGGGTCTTGCCGGCCCAGAACAATCTGCCGCTGTTGAGGTAGGCGTGCGCCAGGACACTGTGGCTCCGGTGGAGCAGGTGAGGATCGCCGTGCGAATCGGCGAACTCGACCGCGTACATCGCCAGAGACCGCAGGCCGGGGGCCAAAATAAAGGCGAGATGCTCACAGCGATCGAAGAAAGCGCGGCAGAACTTCGGGTCTTGCACCCAACCTTGCTCGAGAGCAACGCGGGGGTTTTTCTCTGTTCGAGTGATTCGTTTGAGCAGGTTATTTTCCATGCCAAGAATTCTACCCAAAGAAGCCCCTTCGTGTCTACTGATAAACAGTAAACCCACCTCTGCTTCCAGAGGTGGGCTGCGGGATCATCCCGCATCAGGCCCTATCGACGGTTGATCAGGCCGCCTGTGGGCCACTGCGGTGGAAGGTCGTCACTGGCTTGGCGCTCGGCTTCGAGACCGTTACGACCGACCGCTAGGTCGACGCTTCGGAGCCTTCATCCGGCGCCGCACTGAGACTCCCTTCCTCACTCTCCGCTGGCGGCGAATCGCCAGCCTCGTCGTCGACCTTCTTGCGTGGAGCACGGACTGTCGCCCGCATGCGATCGGCGAGCTCGCCGAGGCCGGCGAGGCGATAGAGTCCCTCCTGCAAACGACCGACGTTGACGTAGAGGCGCTGGCTACGCTGCAGCGTTTCCTGCACCAAGACGCGGGACTCCTGAGCATTGTTGATCAACGTGTCGATCTCCGCGCTCATCTGATCGAGCTTTTCGGTACGAGCTTCCCAGGCAGTCGCCAGTACCTCCAGATCAATCGGCGACTGGCCCGCCGTAGGCTCCGGCAGTGCGGCTGCCATGCCCGGATCGCGCATCCGCACGATCAGCTCGCTCACCTGCTCGCTGATCGCCAGGAAGGAGCGAGCGAGCACCGCGTCGAGGCCAACCAACGCCAACGCGTTGTCACCGTAGGTACCGCTGAAGGACTGCCGTAACTGACGATAATCCTCGTTTACTTCATCGACGAACGTCACCCGGTCGTCGCGACGTTTGTCGAGGTGCACCAGCTTGTGGCGATGAGTGCGATCGACCTGCCTCACGTCGAGCGCGGAGGCTTCGAGCTTGCTGATCCCCCACTCCTGCAAGTGATCCCAATCCGGCACCGACGCCGGATCCGCGGTTTCCCCAGCGAGGAGCTCGAGTTTGAGATCCGCCAACCTAGCATTGACAATGGGTTTCTGGGTACGCATGGAGCTGGCCAGATAACTGGTCTTCTCCAACTGCTTCAAGGCTGCTTTCGAGATTTGAGTTGCCATAACTTCGTTCCCTTTCGTGTGACCCTTCAGGGTCGAGTGGATTTTGTGAGCTCACCATCTCGCCCGGCCGCTGCGTGATCGCCAGCTCGGGGAAAAGTGTATGAATTGGCAGGTCTCACCAGGAAAGTGACCCACTTTTGCATCAGAGTCTGAGCGCCGCACCTTCGGCAGAAATCTAACAAGTCATAGTCCTTCAGAGATTTACGGAATTTGCTCCGTGACAAAGTGACCCACTTTTGCATCAGAGTGCTCGGCCAGACGAACCTGTTGATACCGGATCAGAGGCAGCTGTTGGCGCGGCCGGAGCCTCTGACGTCGCATCAGAAGCAGCTGTGGGCACGGACAGAGCCTCCAACGCCGTATCAGAGGCGCCTGTGGCCACAGCCGGAGCCTCCCGCGTCGTACCAGAGGCAGCTGTGGCCACAGCCGGAGACGTTGACGCCGTATCGGCGGCAGCCGAGTCCACAGACGGAGCCATTGACGTCGCACCAGAGTCAGATGTTGGCGCAGACGGAGCCGTTGATGTCGCATCAGAGGCAGCTGCTAGCACAGACGGAGGCGTCGAAGGCGATGACGACATCGCATTTCCCCGCACTCAATGCATCATCCCAGTCCGCGTCGAATGGGGGATTGGATCGACCGTTTGCGCTGTAGGTAACGGAGGCAGGGACAACCCTACGGATGTTTTGGTGGCCAACTCGAATCGCGTAGTGGCTTCGACGCTGTTATGGCATGTCGACCTCGAGGTCGACGTCCTGGGCGTCGAGCGCAACGATGACCTCGTCCCAGCCGACGCCGAACCGTTCGAGGTGTTGACGCAGGCAGCGAAGGATCCGTTCGAAGTGTCGATAGAGAGGGCGCGCCTCCAAAGCTTGACTGGCGGCGATACGACGCACCGTCCAGCCACGGCCAAAACGCAGGCTGAGGAGCCGGCGCTCTGCGTCCGAAAGCTCCCGCAGAGCCGAGGTAACGGCGTGGCTGACGCGACCCACCGCACGGCGACAGTGGGCCGCCTCGAGCCGATGATCCGCCGCGTCCGTGCTGGGCAGGATCTCGAGACACATCTCCTCCGACACAAAACGCCGTCGAGAACGCCGAGGAATCCGCGCCGCCAACCTCTCCAGCTCGACAGCGGACTCAGCAACGCCGATGCTCGACAGCTCCCGAATCGCTGCCGCTGGCTCCACACCGTCGCGGTTGATCCGGCGGTCGAGCAGCACGGCGGTTGGCCCCAACCGTCGAGCCTGGGCGCAAGGTCGCCAGCGTCCCCACTCTTTGACTCGATGATCGAGCAGCACCCGCTGAATGATCACCGTCAGAAACGTTTGCCAGCGACTCCTGCCCTGGAATCCACGCAGGATCGCGTAGTTGTCCTCGATCAGCTTCAGCATCACCAGACTGTAGAGTTCCTGGCTCTCGTCAGCGCTGAGTCGACGTCGCGCGGCGACTGTGTGAACAATCCGTTCGATCTGCCGGAATCGCTGGGTGAATAGCTCTTCGCCAAGTTGTCGAGTGCCCTTCATGCTCCACCTCCCTGTCCTGACCGTCAACTTCGGCCCCCCGACCGTCCTTGCTCCTGTGAGTGGTGGACAGCCTAGGGAGCAGGCGGTGGGAGGTCTTGTGGAGAGGTTGAGAGGTGTCTGTGGAAACTCTGAGATGCGGGCGTCGAGGCTGGGTTTTCGGGGTTCGTCTCTGGGTCCTCGGGCCATTTGGCGGTTTGGTGTCAGCATGGGTCCGGGGGAGGTTCGTGGTTAATCGAAAGATTCATCAAAACGGAGGAGAACGATGAAGAAGGACAAGGGATCAAAGAAGCGGAGATTGAACGAGGGTCTGTGTCCAGATGAGTTTGAGATTTGTGTGCCCAAAGGCTGCTTGCTCCTCGGGGGTGGTTGGGAAGATTGGAAGACTTGGGTCGACTATGTGAACCAACTGGTTGAGGACTACAAACTACCCCCGAGCTACCAGCTGCCACGGGACCACGAACCCGAGACCTGCTGGACTTGCGACTGCCAAGAAGGTTGGCCGCTCCGAAGCGAGCTCGCGATCGCTCATGCCTGCCGGGTGCATGACAGGATCCATCGCCAGGCCCTGAGCTTGAATCAGGTCAGCGCCATTGACGTAGGCTTTGCGATCTGGGAACGACGCTCGGAGTTTGGGAACTTCCTGGCGATCCGAGTCCACGTCAACCGAAAGCGGCCTCCCGAGTTGCTGGCCCGAGCCGGTTTGGCTAGCTTCACCCTACCGTACTATAGATATAGCGCTGCTGAGCTCAGGGGATTTTCTGGCGAATCTTCTACCCCGCCGCCTGACGGACCGAACGCCGACTGTTGTCGTCCCTGGAAATGGTGGCAGCTCAGAGCACTTCTGGAAGAAAACCTAGCGGGCAGCAAGGATTTCTGGAGAGAGCTCGAAAGGTATCCGATCCGCGGCGTGCGTCGAGAAGACCTCAGTATCTACTTTCCACCCGATGTAGCCAAGCTCCCCTCGCTGGAAGATATCCGACTGTGCATCTGCGGCGTCCCAATCGATGTCGTGAATGCGCAGTACAGTCTCGCGACCAGCCACCCCGGCGGCGATGCCGCGAGCGGGGTTTTCACCAAATCGGCCAAGCGGAGCAACCAACTCGACGACGACGAGCACCTACTCATCGGCCGCGGTAGGGTCAACCCCCTGGTCGGCGGCATCAGCGTTGGTAGCGTGACTGGCCAGGCGGGCACGCTCTCGACGGTTGTCTGGGACCGCACAGACGGCACCCCCTGTGTGCTCAGCAACTGGCACGTCTTGGCCGGCACCGGCACAGCACGCGTGGGCCAGCCCACCTATCAGCCAGCCATCTTCGACGGCGGATCACAAGACGACGTAGTCGCCCACCTCAAGCGGTGGCACTTGGGCGAAAAGGGTGACGCGGCGATTGCCGAGCTTTCCGGCGACCGCGACTACGCGAGTGGCGAGATCCTTGGTCTGTGGCACCCCATCTCCGGCTACTTGCCGGCCCGGCTCAATATGAAGATCCGCAAGTGGGGCCGCACCACCGGCTTCACTCAGGGCTTCATCGACGGCATCCACTTGGCAACCAACATCGACTATGGCAGCGGTGTCATTCGCTATTTCCGGGATCAGTTCCACATCGCGCCGCTGATCGCAGGCGAAGATGTCAGCCAGGTCGGCGACTCAGGATCACTCGTCGTAACTAGTCTCAAACCGCTCGAGCTGCAAAAGAATCTGGATCGAGTCGATCGATGGCTCCGCAAATGTTGTGATGCTCAAGGAGCCGGTGAGCTCTGCGCCGCGATCAAGAAAGTCGCCTCAACTCTGACCGAAGAGTACGGTGGTCTCGAGGAACAGGCGAAGGCAGAGTGCTTAGGAGTCAAAGAGAAAATCGACACCGTGTCTAACCTAAATTGTGAAGACATCGACCACGAGACGCTCTGTGATCACCTCAAGCACGAGGCGCTCGGTGATCCCCTCAACAATGGTCACGGGGGTCTAAAAAAAATCTGCCATGAATTCAGAACACGTCGAACCTACTGGATAGAGGGCAAGGAAGCGCTCGAGCAACTATACGAGGACTGTTGCCGGTGTCGCCTGAGCATTGGCGGCACACTCGAAGATATCCTGAAGGCACTTCGGAATCTTGAAACTAACGAAATAGATGCTGCGGTATTACAAAAGGTGCTCGATGAATATTACGACAAGTATGCACCCGACCACGTCTTGCCTGCAGATATCTTCTGTAAGTGCATCGCGAAACTGATCCCGGTTGCCAGGAAGTGGTGCAGGATTCTCGAAGAATGTGTCAACTATTGCCAACGGGTCGAGGCGTTTTTCGAACGGTGGCTCGAAAGATGCGACGAGATTTCTGACGCTGCGAACTTCTGCAAATGTGTCTGCGAGAGCCTCAAGAAGGCCATCAAAGACAAATGTAACGACTCGGCATGCACAGATCCCTCAGTTATCATCGAATACGCCGAGAAGGAACTCGTCGAATGCATCAAGAGCCAGCCGGCCAAAGAGACGAAGATCGATGTTACCAGCACAACAGCTACGGACACACCGAAGCCGGGCAGGGGATTCAAAGACAAATTATTTGTGCAGCTAAAGGCTGTCGGCTACGACCCGGACAAGGAACCAGAGAACTGGTTCTTGCAACTGATGAGGCTCGAAAGTTTTGTGGAGAGGTACGAGGCTGAGTTGGTGGAGCTCGGCTATGATCCCGACAATGAGAAAGAGGACTGGTTCCTACAGCTGCTGAGGTACCAACTCTCCAAACCGGAGGACCTCAAGAGAATCATCTTTCAAGCCAAGAAACTCCTTCGACAGAAGCATGACGACGATGCCAGAAGTGCAATCCGTGCGTACTTCGCCGTCGGCATGATTTTCGCTGGTGACACACCGGGTTCACCGTTCGGAGAATTCGCCGTCGCCTCCGACATCTCAAACCTTGCAGAGGAGCTACGATTCTCCCTGCGCCCGGTCTTCGAGCCACGCAGCAGCTTCCGCGAATTGCGGGTACGCCCAGGACGCCAGGGGAGAGGCCGAGGAAATTCTGGCCGAGGAGGCGGTTTGAATCCTGGGGATCCGAATTCAGACCCTAGAGGTGGCGGGCCGCAACCGGACCCCGAACCGTCTCAGAGCAGCTCGGCAGACCGTCCTCCAAGCGGCTGACGGCAGAGCGACTCCAGGGAGAGGGCGCACCCCGTAGGGGTGCCATCGTAAAGCCTGGGGCTGGCGGCGCGGAGCCCCAGCGACGCGACGTGAGCCCCAGGTTACCGCACCCACCTCAGAGCCCGCCCTGAAGGGGCGGAATCGACGACAACGTGCTCGACTGAAACCGGTTCCGCCCTTCCAGGGCGGGAATCTTTTGGGCCGTCTGGTTCTCGGGGCTCACACCAGGTCGCTGCGCTCCCCGGCGCCAGCCCCGAGCTATACGATCTGGCCCTTTCAGGGCCACGGACCTCTGAACCTCGTCGCCAATCAGAGAAGGCATTCAATCGGATAAGGCCAGCTCAGGTTGCAACGTCCTCTGGTACTCACGATTTTCGCGGTATGGAATGAAGGCCGCATCGTCGAGAAGATCATAGTGGTTGCCGCCGGACTCCTGCCAACGCCGAGCCAACACGAGAAGCATGTCACGGTCACCCTCGAGGGCGTAGATCCTTGCCGCATAGGCAACGAGGCTCTTAACATCCTCCTCGTTGTCGAGAAGGTCCTGAATCGCACCCTTCGCTTCGTCAAAACGTTCGAGCTTGGCGAGACAAACCGCACGTTCGGCCAACCGGCGAATCCCTGGCTTCTTGATCGAATCGAATACCTCGAGAGCTCTTTGGTACTCAACTTGAGCTTCTTCAGTTTTACCTTGCTCCAGGTAGACGTCACCTAGATTCACCAACGGAGTCGGCACGCCACCACCCACCGCCTCAAAATCTATAAAGGCTTGCTGATAAATCTTGATCGCTTCTGGCCACCACTTCTTCATGTAATAGGCACTTCCCAGACTGTTCAAGGTCTTGGGGTCCTGCGTCTGTGCGTGAAGTTTCTCCAAAGGCTTGATCGCATCGTCGAATCTCCTGGCCGCCAAGAGAACATTCGAAACCTCGTTGAGCGCGGTGGTTTGCTGCTTGTCCAAATCGAGGACTTCCTCGTACTCATCTTCCGCAGCCTTCAATTGCCCCAACGAGCGGTAGAACTGCGCACGCTTCAACCGACAACGGATACTTCCGCCGCCCTCCTTGAGACCCTTCGCCAGGATATTCAGAGCCTCTTCGTTCTGCCCCTGCACCCAGAGGGCCTCAGCGAGCCAAACGTAGGCGAGGTCGCAGCTTTCGCTCGGACCGCATTTCGGTTCGAGGCGGATCGCTTCACGCGCCATCTCTTCCGCCTCTTTGGGTTTTTTGTCGAAAATCAGAAGCCACGATTCAGCAGCGAGAGCGAGAGACGTTTCGGGGTCTAGTGCCAACGCCTGACCAATGAGCTCGCGGGCAGCGTCATGGTCCTTGTCATCACGGAAGAGCGTATACCTCTCGGCCAGGAAGGCAGCGAGCTGCCCCTTGGCTTCCGCGGACTTCGGCATCAAATCGACGGCTTCTTCGAAGCGTTTCCGGACCTCCTTCAGGTTCTCTGGATGATTACCACGCAGCCACAACTCTCGTCCCTTGGCGAGCCGCAGGCTGCCGTCCTCAGTCTCCGGCGAAATCGGATCCTCAGACCTGGGTTCTGAAGCCGCGACGCCAACCCCGGCCTTTCGAGAATCGTTCTTCCCACTCCTCAACACCCACAACGCCAACGCCACAACCAAGATCCCAGACACCAACGCTAACCAACGCCACGTTCCCCGCCGCTGTTGCGCAGTGACGGTCTGTGCCTCGAGCTTCTCAAGACCATCCAAAGCCACCAACATCTCCTCCGCACTCTGGAACCGATCCGCCGGATCCTTCGCCAACGCCCGCCCAACAAACCGACGCAACGGCTCGGGCACGGGCTCACCATGGGCATCCTCCATAGCCCGTGGCTCACGAGACAAAATCGAATGGACGACCGCATGCTCGTACTCCCCCTCGAATGGACGACGGCTGGTCAGCAACTCGAAGAGCACCACCCCCACCGCCCATAAATCGGTACGATGATCAACGGAACGGCCATCAGCTTGCTCTGGGGATTTGTACGCCGGCGTGCCGAGGGCGGCGCCGGTGCGGGTGAGGTCGGTGGCGCCGAGCAGCTGGGCGATGCCGAAGTCACAGATCTTCAGGGTTCCATGCTCGTCGAGCAGGAGGTTGGCAGGTTTGATGTCGCGATGGACAATGTCGCGCTGATGGGCGGCGCCGAGGCCGGCCACCAGCTGACGCACCAGTCGTAATGCTTCGTCGACCCGGATCGGCCCTTCGGCCAGACGATCTTTCAAGCTGCCGCATCGGTAATAGGCGTTCACCAGATAACGGTGTCCTTGGGAGGTCTCGCCAACTTCGTGGACGGTAGCCAGGTTGGGATGATCGAGGGAGGCCGCCAGTCGCGCCTCGCGCTGGAAACGTTCGCA
>JAJCXQ010000097.1 GCA_029263355.1 Acidobacteriota bacterium
ACACCACGCTGGTCATCGCTCGCCCGATACAGTGCCAAGGATCGACGATAGGCGATCAGGGCGGCCTGGGACTTACCCATGGCCCGTTCGACGTCTCCAATCAGGTTGAGAGCATAGGCAATGCCCCGGTCGAAACCGATCGACTCACTCAATTCCAAGGCTTCGGTTTGGTAACGCAGCGCGAGGTCATATTCCTCCAGATAATAATAAGCGTAGCCAATATTGGAGAGCGTCTTGGTGACGCTTTCCTGGTCACCAATTTTGCGCTTCAGAGCCAAAGCCCGCTCATAAAACGTCACCGCCTCGGCATAGTCACGATTGCCGAAGTAGACCAAGCCGATGTTGTTCAGGGACTTGGCGGTCGCCTCTTCCATAGACAACTCCTCGCGGCCGGCCAGGGCTTCCAGGTGGAACTCGAGGGACAGGTGCAAGAAACCCATGTAATAGTAGGCGACGCCAGCAGCGTTGAGAGCTTCGGTCGTGTTTAGAAAATCACCCAGTTCACGGTACCTTTCCAACGCCTCGAGATAATGCGGCAACGCCGCGTTCTGTTTGCCTCGATCGGCCAATGCGTGCCCCATCTGCATCGACAGCGCGGCGATACGCACTGGGTCGTCCTGGCGGTTTGCCAACCCCAGACCACGCTCAGCGTAGGAAATAGCGAGCTCGGGATTCTTGCCACGGTTCTGCTCGCTGAGCCGCAGAAAGGTGTCGATCTGCTCTTCGGCCTCTCCCGGGGTCGCAACTGATTCGAGATCCGTCACAGCCTGCCCAGCCACCGACGGGACCCACCCACTCGCTGACAAAACAACGAGAACACCGAGCCAAAATGCCATCAAAGTGACGGATCGAGGCTGCAAATTCACCCTGTGGTCTTCGACATTCGGTGACATCCCGGACGACTCTCGGATCAATGGCAACACGGCGTATCGGCCACCAGACCAAGTCTTGGTTCGTTCTAGGAACGGTCTGAGAATATCAGAGCCTCGGAATCGCTAAACAATTCTATGGTTTCGGAATCGCACGATTTGTGCCGGATTGCTGCAAACGCGTGGTAGGTCGCTGAGCGTGATGGCGGGTTGAATGGACATCCAACGTACAATGAGATGGGGGATCTTTTGCCCCCTCGATCCGCCATCCGCTTCCGATCACCATGGAGGGAAGGACACACACCATGCCCGAAGAAGGAATGTATAGAGTTCAACGGTCCAACGGCGACCGGTTATTCGAAGGTGACATCGAAGTCTCCCAAGATCTTTCGCTGGAGGAAGGCTTCGGCAGCCACCGTATCTGGCCTCTGGGGATTGTCACCTACGACGTTGACGAGTCGTTGCAGACGCGGTCCGGACAAGCACCATCGAAGGTCGCAAAAGCGATTGAGCATTGGGAGCGCCGCACCGAGCTCAGGTTCGTAGAGCGCACCGACGAGCCTGACTACATCACCTTTATCAAGGGCAACGGCTGCTCGTCTCGCCTTGGGAGACAACGCAGACAGCAGTTCATTCGCTTGTCTAACAATTGCGGCGTGTCGCAGGCAATCCATGAGATTGGCCATGCGATCGGACTGCGACACGAGCACACTCGGCCCGACCGAGACGACCATATTGAGGTGCACTGGGACCAGATCCGCCCTGGTACCGAGCACAACTTCCGCAAGGGCAACGGCCCTACCTTCGGTGAGATCGACTTCCGCTCTCACATGATGTATTCCCCCGGCGCATTCGCGATCGGTTCCAAACCCACGATGTCGCGCAAGGATGGAGGTCCATGGGGACGCACCACCGCGCTCTCAGCAGGCGACATCGCCACCGTCGCCCAGATGTACAAAGACGAGCTCGAACGGCGCGCGGCCCAGACCACGCCGGCGCCGACCACAACACCGGCGCCCACCACAACACCGGCGCCCACCACGACACCGGCCCCAACAACAACGCCGGCTCCAACGACAACACCCAAACCCGACCCAACTTCCCCGCCGACCTCGACGACGCCAGCGCCGACCACCACGCCGGCACCGGTCTCAGAACACGAGCTGCGCTTCCACGACGGTCGATTTGTCGCCAGCCTGGTCTGGGGCAGCGCGGACAACACCGGCTCGGCACGGGCAGTCACCGCTTCATCGAGGGCTTCGGGCGCCTTCTACTTCTTCGACCCCGACAACTGGGAGGTGCTGGTGAAAGTGCTTGATGGTCGCGCCATCAACGGTCACTGGTGGGCCTACGCCTCGAGCACCACTGATCTGCAGTGGACGCTGACCGTGACCGACAACACCACCAAAAAATCGTGGATCGTCCGCAGCGCCGGCGGCCAGGGCGCCCCTGGCTTCACCGATATCGAAGCCTGGCCGGCTTGAATGTCAATCGCTGCTCGAGTCTCCTCCTGCGCTGTGATCCACCGGTTCGATCGGATCGGTGGGTCGGACGCCGAGGGACTCGAGCAGATAGGTCGGTACATGGAGGTAGTCCCGGACCCGGATGATCTCGCCGTCCCGGCTCCACAACCGTATGGCTGAGAACAGCTCGGGGCGGTCATCGAAATAGCGATCCACCAACAGTAATGTCTCACCGTCGAGCTCACCGAGCCGAAGTTGCCAGTCAAAGGAAAACTTGGAGTAGTTGAAACAATAACGATCGGTGAACGCACCATGCCCCAAGCCGTCGTAGACCTCCAACACTTCGAGCCGGGCATCCGCGGCTAACAACCGGACCAAATCGTCCCATGCCCCGGCATTGAAGCAGCGGGCATACTCCTCGATCAATCGACGGTGTTTCGGCGTCGCCGGGTCCGCCTGTCGGGCCACACCATCGTCCCCCTCGAGCTTGGTCCGTCCGCGGTACAACGCCGCCTTCACTGCGCCGACCGAAGAACCAACAATCGTCGCGATCTCCTGCAGCGAGAAACCCATCACATCCTTGAGCAGGATATAGGCCCGCTCCTTGGGCGGCAGTCGATCGATCAGCGTTCCCAACGCCTCACCGACCGCCTGCGCCTTGACCACTGGATCCTCGGCTTCTACTGCGACCTCCGGGGCCTCGTCACCTTCTCCGGAACGAACTTTACGACGCCGAATCTCATCGATCGCCCGGTTATGGGCGATGCGGAAGAGCCAGGCTCGCAGATCCCGTGGCTCGCGCACCACCGGCAGTTTAAAATAGGCTGTCGCCAAGGTGTCTTGGACAATGTCTTCACCGTCCAAGGCCGAACCGAGAAGCCGAGCACAGTAACGATGGAGCTGAGGACGCAAATCACCAACCATCGCCAGGAAGCGCTCGCGGGAGCGTTGCTGATCCTGCAGCATCTCCTCACTCGGCGTCTGCGCCGTCATCAGTTGTCCTGCCCCTGAGTCGAGCGACCGACCTGCTCGGCGTTGAAGATTTGTTTGCCATCCAGCCACCGGCTGAAGCTCACCGGCGGCCCGGGATAACGATCGGCAAAGAAGAACTCCGAGATTGCTCCGTTTTCGCCGGTGACGCGAAACACCCAACCGTCGAGCTCACCGAGGACGGTCGAGCGAGCTTCTCGCCGACGTTCAGTCACCGCACGAGGAAACAATGCGTGATCACGTAGCTGTTCCCATTGTGCGGTTTGAGTCGGCCCAGGCTCACCGACAGCTTGCAGACCCGTATCGGCCTGTTGCAACGGAGCCTCACGCAACTCGGCCGAGGTCTCCGACCAGGTCAATACTTCGGTGCGGGAGATCTTGATACCAGCATCCGTGGTGACTCGAGTATCGAGCCAGAACCCCTGGGTCCATTCGTCACGAATCTGCTCGGCGGTAAAAGGTGGCGGCCAATGTTCCTCTTCCGTCGCTCTTAGATCGGCGCCCCCGATCGTCAACAATGCGGTCAACACGGTGGCCATCGAGGCCGTGGTCAGTAGGGTTGTTTTCATGTCGTCTCCCGTGCTTGTGGACCCGTTGGGTCTCGAGGATTGCATGCGGACGCAGGCTAGATTGTCGAGCCTGCTGCTCGATCTCTTTATAACGACTCAGGGTTCAGAAAAGATACGCTGCCGGATGTGTGATCGGGTTCTTCGTTCCCAGATCAACGCCGACCCAGACCCAACAGCAGGCGGTCGGCACTACCACGACTCGCCAAGTAAAGATCGATCACGCCGTCACCATCGAAGTCGGCGGCCTCGACGTCGAAGCCACGACCGACGGATTCCGGCGGCATGATCTCGAGGGTGGCGTCGGTGAAGACGCCACTTTCGTTACGATAGACCTTGTAGGGACTGGCGAGGAGGCGTCGCTGCTCGAGGTTGCGATTGGTGATCGACATCACGATGTCGAGATCGCCATCATTGTCGAGATCGATGAAGTCACCGTCGAAACAGCGGTCGGAGTCGATCGGCAAACGCTCGGCGGTCACGTCGCGAAAGTAGCCTATGCCGTTGTTTAGCAGCAGACGGTTCTGGGGATCGGCATCGCGTACGAAGCCACGGATGTTGGCGAAAAGGATGTCGAGGTCACCGTCGCCGTCGATGTCGCCAAAGTCACCTTCGCGGGTCTCTTCGGCAGTGTTGCGACGCGGCAGTCGATCGCTGGCATCGGTGAAGACGCCGTTGCCGTCACCCAACAACAGCCGATTATCTCCTTCGTTGGCGACCAGCAGATCGAGGTCACCGTCGCCATCGACGTCGCCGAGCTCGAGATCTTGGGTGGTGTCGGCCACCGTGGGCAGGCGACCGACGGTGGCATCGCGGAAGACACCGTGGCCATCGCCCAAGAGGAGCACGTTCTGGCCCTTGTTACCGATCAACAGGTCAAGGGCGCCGTCGCCATTGAGGTCCGCGACAAGGACGGCGTTGGAACGCCCGGTGACCGGTAGACGATCACCACCGTCAACGAATCGCCCGGTACCGTTGTTGAGGTAGAGCTCGTTGACCTCGTCGTCTTCGGAGACGACCACCGCGTCGAGATCGCCATCACCGTCGAAATCACCGAAGGCGATGTCCTCGCTGTCATGATCGACCTGAGGCAAACGCTGGTGACTGACGTCGGTGAAGTGGCCGGCGCCGTCGTTCAGCAACAGGACGTTGGGTTGGTGTTCCTGGGCGACCAACAGATCGAGATCACCGTCGCCATCGATGTCACCGGCCGCGGCGTCCATACTTGGGCCATCAACTGCCGGCAAATGCGTCGCTGTAACGTCGCGGAATCGAGCTGTGGGGCGTCTGTCGAGCGTCGCCGGCTCAACGGCGGCCAGCAACCGTTCTAGGAAACCATCGAATTCGCCGCGCTCGATCCAGCGCACAACTGCGACCAGGTCGTGCTCGGGATCAATCCAGATCAGGTTGGCGCCACCGCCGCGAGCGGCATAACTGGCCTCGGGTGCGCTCGGCCACAGCTCGCGACCAGTGTTGAGCCACCACATCAAACCGTAGGTGGGCTTCAACTCAGCCGGGGTTGTGATGGCGTCGATCCAGGCAGCCGGCAGGACTTGTTGATCCTGCCAACGACCGCGACGCAGATGCAGCAGCCCAAAACGCGCCTGGTCCCGGGAGCTGATCCACAGGCCACCGCCCCAGTGTCCACCGCCTGACACCGAGCGTACAGTGCTGGTGCCGCCAGCGCCTGCGATCTCAACATCCGAGTTACGGTAGCCGTGCCACTCCCAACCATCCGTGGCGCCAATCGGTGTCATGATCTCGTCTCGCAATACGTCGGGTAACGAACGTTGCCACAGGCGTAGAAGCGCCAGCGCAGTGCGGTTGACTCGCACGTCGTTGTACTCCCA
>JAJCXQ010000098.1 GCA_029263355.1 Acidobacteriota bacterium
TTGAATGGGGTATGCAGTTCCATACGCTGGTGAATGACATTCATAAGTTTCAGGGTGACACTGGTTGGCTCAGACGTATCACTGATCCACGGTACGCTAAGATGTTAGAAGAGTTTAAGCAGCTGACTGGTACTGGCTTCAGAGGATTCAACAGAAGGTTGAAGCAAGTAGTAGACATCCCAGCTATTGGTATAGATGCAGTTAGACAAGCTGGTAGAAACACAGCTGTATTCCGTCTTGGTGCTTCCTCAAGAGCATTGTTTAAATCCATGGGCACAGCAGGTAAGGGTCTGGTCAGACGCATTGAGAATGCAGAGGACGGTACCTACATGATGCATAGTCTCTGGTCTAATGCGTATAAAGACATGACCAAGGGCCTAGCCAGAATAGATAAAGATGCCATGGTCAAGATGCTTGATACTCTTGATGACTTAGAAGATGCTAAGGCAGTTGAAGCTTTACTTAAAACTGTACCTGTTAAGAATGCAGGGGCTACACTAGAGGCAGCCAAGCGTGTGCGTGGTCTGCTCGATGAGATATATGAAGTAGCCGAGAAGTCTGGTGTGCAAGTAGCTAAACGTGAAGGCGCATATTTCCCTCATGTCTATGAGTATGGTCAGTGGGCTAAGGGTAAAGGCTTGGATATAGCAGCTAAAAAACTTATGGCTAAAAGTAAAAGCGGTGAGCTTGAATTAACAGATGATATGTTTGATTTATTAAAGAGACAAGAGCTAGGTGACATAGCCGATGATGACCTTCTTATGTTTTGGAGACAAGCAAAAGATTTATCTACAGACCCTAGATTAAAAAGAACGAAGAAGGTTGTCGATAATCAAAAAGATGCAGAGCGTATGGCACATAGATTCGCCAAGCTAATGGACAGACGTTCTTCTCCTAACCTTATTAAAGAACGTAAAGCTATGATGGAGGGATGGGTTGAAGATGCAGACCAAGCATTAGATACTTATATCTTGCGGTCTTCCCGTACTATACAAGAGCAAGTACACTTTGGTGGTAGTATCATTGATGGTACTGGTAAGGTAGCTAACCCTAATGTTCTCAAAGCGTTTAAACAAATAGAACAGAACGGTACGTTATCACCTAAGCTTGATGTATCTAAACATCTTACTGAGACTCTTGAAAAATCTCTTGGTTTGTTTGCCCGTACTCAAAGAGAAGCAGATGCTGCGACTATCGCTGACTTCTTTAACTTCTGGCAAACTGGTAAGCTCACATTGATGGCACCTATCAACGCTACCCAAGGTACAGTAGCGTCAGCATTACGTAACGGTGTATTGAATAGTATGCAAGCTACCTTCAAGGGAGTGTTAGCAGAGTTCGGCAAGGGTGCAGATAACATCCAGTTGCTGCGCGAGATAGGACTTAGTAACTCACAGAGTATGAATGCTTTCAGGCACGAGCTGTTCTATGGTGATGGTTCTATGCTACATAAGTTTAATGATATGTTTTTCAAAGGCATCTTAGCTGAGAAGACTGAGTTGTTTACTAGATCAGTAGCCACTACTTCTGGTCAGATAGAGTTTGATAAGATTACAAAGATGATGCAGGGCAGGGCTTTTAATAAACTACCTGACCGTGTCACTAGGTTCTTTGATCGTTACCTATCTCAAGAAGAGTTACGTGCTGTATACAAAGAAGCCAACTCAACTGCTGTTACTCCTAGTAAACAGTTCATGGATATTAGGGCTCGTGGTATCAGACGTAACGCTAAGGAATTGGTACTCAATCCTTCTGGTGTAGATTCTATTGAAGCATTCAAGACCCCAGTAGGTAGGGTTATACTACGTTTTAAACAATTCACTACCCGTAACTCTGTGCTTACAGCAAGGGCTGCAAGGGACCTAGCAGTAGATGTATTCGCTGACCCTAACCTCACATGGCTTCAGCGTTCAGAGCGTATGGTTGATGGCATAGGGGCTGTTGGTCTGGCTATGGGTGCTTCATGGTTGGTCGGATCTTCCAAGCAACTCATTATGAACTATGCCAGAAGTGTGGTAGACAAGCCTGAGAAGCAATGGGACAAAACCCAGACGGAACAGATGATTGATTTGTTTTTGTATTCCGGTATGAGTTCTATAGTATTCGATGGGTTCCGATCTGTATTCAGTGATAGGTATGGAGGGGTGGCTGAGTTTATAGGAGGCCCTAGTGTGAGCAGTGCTTTGAAAGTAGGACAAGTTAAAGATACAAACAGTGCCATAGCTTTTGCATTACAACATATACCTATACCAGTTATCGGGCTTAACAAAATATTCCCTGAGATGGTCAAGCAAGATAAAACTAAAAGAGTACCAAGGTTCTGATATAATGTTACGGAGGAGTGACCATGCCTGATGAATCTGATGATGACGAAAGACTTGTCCAATTCGGTAAAGTAATTGCAGGTCTTGAGAATTTTGGGAAAGGTATTGAAAGAATTGAAACTGCTCTTAACACTCATATTAGCAATACTAGGGGCGATATTAAAGATCTTCACGCTAAAGGGGATCGCGCACATGACCGAATCGACGAGGTCAAAGAAGAATATGCGGGAGACAAAGGAAAACAAAAAGGATTCTTAATCGCTATTAGTTTGATATGGGGAGCCATATCAGCAGCGTTTATGAAATACATTGGTAAGTTTCTTGGAGAATAGTAATGGCAGATAAGTATCATTTTATAGACTCATCCGTATTGAGTTCCACTCTAACGGACAATAACTACCCCCCTAAAGCTGGATGTTTACTATCAGATAACGGCTCTTGGTTACTGGTACATGGTAATTCAAATGACCTTGAAGCAGCTTTCGATGGGTACCTTATAGCTTCACCCCCTGCATTTATGACAGGAACAATTAATTTAACTAAGGCAGAGGCTAAGGTTATTAGAGAGAATCCATTATTTATTACTGTTAACTATGACGTGGATGGGAATGTAATAGCATGACATCTTTACTAGGGGACGAAACAAGTAGATACGATTTCGATGAGGGATCTCTACCTATCTTAGATAAGGTGGGATCTAAGGATAGCACTGGTAGTGGTGGCTCTCCTACTCTAACAGGGTCATCTTTAATCACAGACGGAGCAACTGACCATGTACTCTGGTCAACGGTTGGTCAAGCTTTCTCTGCACAAGCAGACCACACAGTTTATATTTTGTTTAAGTATTTAGATACTGTAGAGGGTGGTGATAAAGTTATCTTAGGGCCAAACCCTAATGGTTTCTCAACAGAGATTGCATGGAAAGATGCTCTCGGTGAGACAATAAGATTGCACGTAGATAATACAGGTAGTAATGCACTTGATCTTGATGTTGGCAGAAACCTCACAAATTCAGAAATAATAGCACTTGCTTATTCCTATGTGGCTTCTTCGAAGACACAGACGATGGCAATCAAAAGTACTGGAGGCTTGTTAGCTGATGGCTCACAGGTAGGGGACAATGCTCCCTCTAATCTAGGTATGGTACTAGGTGCTAACGGCCCTCTATCGTCACATTCTAATATTGAATACAAACAGATGGGGGTTATAGCGGGGACAGCTAGATCATTGGTAGATTTACAGGATACTGTAGCTGAATTGATATCTGATCTAAATGTAGACGGAAACTTTAGGAATAGTTTATTATACAAATTCCCTAGAGGATTTGATAGATTTGTAAGAACATAAGAAGGAGGAGAAGAAAATGCCTTTCGCACAAAAAACAAAAAAATTAAGTGGTGACAGTGCTCTCACTTTAACGGACTCATGGGTGGAGCTAGAAAAAGCATTTGATGTAACAGACCGTGACAAGCTCACACTGTTCATTAAGTACATACATAATAGTGCTGGTGCTGCTAACCAATTACAAGTTGGGGTACAGTCACAACCATTTGGTGTAGATGAAGATTTCAATTTCACCAACAATGTTGATGGCACTAATGATACAGTGGTACATTCCCAACGCTTTGACATAGACCCTGTTGACAGGGATGGTGCTGCTATTGCTGCAGCTGGTGAAACTGTAGTAAGCATTGGTCTAGCAGTTAATGAAGCCATAGTAAAAGTCTATGTGCAAGAGATTGTTAACTCAGCAGGTGCTGGAACAGTAGAGATTTGGGCAACAGCTGGTTACACGAGTGGTTAATCTGCTTAAGTACCCTACCCTATTCTTACTACTGATTCTCTGTAGTTGTGGTATCTACACAGGTACAGAGAAGGTGTCCTATAACCCGGATACTTTCACTGGTTTCCGTACACCAGAGTATGATGCAGGTGTAGAAGCCATGAAGAAAGAGTTAGCGGAATCAGGCAAAGAGGATAAGATACCTGATCTACCTGATAACTCAGTAACTCTACTTACAGGAGATGATATCAAAGAAGCAACAGGTGGCACACTACAATTACTTGCGCCCATCGCTCCTTTTGGTGGGGGAATTCTGTTAGTATTGATAAGTCATTTTATAACAAGGAGAAAGAAAGACGATGAAAGATATAATTAAAAGTAAAAAGTTCGGCTTGGCATTTGTTGGAGCGTTGAAAGCTATCTTAGTAGCTTACTTCCTCAGAGATAATCCAGAGCTAGCATTTAAAATCTCAGCTACTGTAGCTGGTTTGTTCGGTATGACTGCAGTAGGACAGGCTCATGCTGATGCAAATCAAGAAGACTACGGTGTGAAGTACAAAGAAAAGAAGAAGAAATAGGTTAGTTCTACTACGCTTCCTCCTGATCTTTGCTCCTCTTCGTCAGGTAGTAATGACCTAACCCAATGGAATCGAGGATATCTGCCGAATCCTCGGTTCCATATTTTTTCTCGGTACGCTTATTCATAATATCTTTAGGTACTTGTCCCTTCCATTCCGTAACAGGTATGAACGTTACAGGCAGCCCTACTAAATTTATGTTAGCTTGTAGCACACCGCAGAAGTGGAACAGTATTGTGATGTTGCCTGTTGACCAACCCGGCCCCCCTTTATGTGGGTACTCACATATAACAACATCTGGTCTTTGATCCCTTACAAAGTCAGCTACCTTATCAGCTATGATTTGACAGCGTTTGAACTTGTCCTTGACTGAGGATTTGAATAGTTCTTTCTTTAATAGGTAGACATCATTGTGTTTGTCCGAGAACATTACACTTGCTCCCGTCTTGCTCGTCCCCGGATCTATCGCCACGATCTTCATAAGCCCTCTTCTCTCCCCAATTAGTATCTGTATATTCTACATCAACTACTAGTGGCACATCAAAATTGAAATCCTCCATTACAGTTTTTATCTCAGGTATCAAATACTCCTCATTTTCTGGTATCTCAAACACCAGTTCATCAT
>JAJCXQ010000099.1 GCA_029263355.1 Acidobacteriota bacterium
TGGCCCACAAGCGCAGCAGCGTTACCTACCCGTCCTGAACGGCAACAAGCTGTGGATCTACAACCGGCGTGATGCCTTGCGGATCCGCGAAGGCGCCGATTGGGATGGGCATCTGGTGAGTTGGACACCGGATATCGACAAGCCTCATCTTTTCGAGCTCGAAGACGCCGGCCCGATATCGGCTTCCGAGCATCAAGACAAGACCCACAACGACAACCCACATGGCGACGATCGACAGGATGACGAGCCACGTTGGCCTCGCAGGCCGGGGGTCGGTAGGAGTGTCGATGTTGGCCATTTTGCGGTACTGTGGATTAAGGATCGTGACCTTGCCGTCGGCGTCGGTGGTGTTGGAGTAGGACCGGCTCAAGCCGTTCTGATCCGTACTATTGGTCGACGGGTAGTGGTGCGATTGGGCGTCGGCGAGTACAGAAGTGGCGGCTCATTGAATCGGCCTTCTTCCGACAAACATCTCGCAGGTACCGGCTTCAGGGCGGACTTTGTCCAGCTGCAGCCTCGAGCGGAACCAGCTGGCTGTGATCTTGGCTGCCATCAGCCACCTATTGTACCCCTCATGAGGGGACGGCTACGGGCCATGAAACTTTGGCCTTGTGCGACCTCTTTTTGACGACACACCTCTCGATGTCGAGCAAACGCCTCCAGTTTGATCGTGGTACGCGGTGACCCGAGGGCAGCATGGACATCGTCATGCCGGTGCGATAAAATAGATTTGTGTTGCAGTGCGCCGCTGGCCACACCTTTAGTGGGCAAGCCGGACTCGGGTTCTAAAAAGGTTCAACGAGGTAGCTGAAACGTTAAATTTGATCCGATTTCTATCAGGAGGCTCCGATATGAGCGAGTTTCTCATTGACTTCGTGCAGGGCTACGGGTTGGGTTTTTTCTACCTGTTTACGATTCCCGCCTTCGTGGTCTGCGGGATCCTGACGTTCGAAGCCTGTTCCGCCCTCTTGAAAGAGATCCGTCAACGGAGCGCCAGCGAGCCGGGCGATTCTCCGGATGCCATGCCCGGGTTCTCGGTCGAGGTGCCTGACACGACGCTCCGGGAGTTGCACTACCGGCCTCTCGAGCGGTTTCTGACCCAACCTTTCGCGAAACAGGTCAACCACATGCGTTGGTTTCGTTCCTGAGCCGACTCGGCAGTCGGTCGAGCGGAAGTACTGGAGATCACTCGGTAGCTGAGTCTCCATCCCAAAGCGGGATTTCCTGTTTTCCTCGCGGAGAGAGGTCATAGACCCCCAGAGACACTCTGTCGAACCATCCGTAGACATCTCTGTAAAGAATATTCCTGGCCTTCGGCTCTTGGAGGGCCTGGGCAATATTTGAAGCCTTGGTTGGTCCTTGCTGCTGTAGGAACCGGGCAATTGCCAAGGCTTGTTGCCGGTAGACGGTCATGATGCCTTTTCTCTTCTCTGTCCCGCCAAGGTTTGGGTCACCCACCCGTTTTGTGAACTCGCCCAGCAGTCGTTCTTGGCGGACCTTCGATTTGCGAGGTCTATACTCGCCGGGGTCGAGAAGCACTGTTACGCCTCCGGTCGGCCGGTTCGGATCAATCACCAACAGTCCCAAACTCAGCATCTTCAGCAGCTTGATAATGCGCTTCCGTCGCTTGTTCGGAATCCTTAGTTTGGGGATACCAATGTACACTTTCGGAGTCAGCGAAAGCCTTTCAACCGCCTGCAGGATGACGTTGAGGTTGAGAGAGAGTTTGAGCTCCACGACGACCGGAGCTTCGGTGCCGCGTACTGCCACGACATCACAGTCTTGGACCTCGCCCTTCACCTCATAATTCTGAGTCTCCAGAAACCGTTTCAAGGGCAGATAAAGGTCTGATTCCTTCATACCTATTGAGTCAGCTTGATGGCTGGCCTGTCGATCTTCTCTCCAGCCTTCCGGCAGATAGTATTCGGTGGTCCAGCTCAGAGCCCATGACCGGAGAGAAATTCGGTGTGACATCCGGCGCAGGTTCGCTGCTGCAGCCCAGCGCTGACGCGATGCATCGGGGAAGACGCCTTGCAGAAGTCGCAGCTGGTGGGCAAGTTGGCGGGGATCTC
This sequence comes from Acidobacteriota bacterium, assembly GCA_029263355.1. Taxonomy (GTDB): domain Bacteria; phylum Acidobacteriota; class Thermoanaerobaculia; order Multivoradales; family J023; genus JAAELT01. The sequence continues at coordinate 2,073 of JAJCXQ010000099.1, forward strand.
GCATATCCCGGGACTTTCGAAGGATCGTGGCTGGCCCGACAAGTGGTCCATCGTCACCACAAAGTGTCGGTTACAGGTATCGCAGGCGGTCACCACGTTGCGGGCTCCGCAATGCTTGCAGTCAAGGATCTGAGCAGTCACGTAGTCCACCTCACTCTTGAATTGTTGCTCATAGGGTTGAGCTTTGGCAGCGCACAGTGTGGCATCCATCAAAAAATTCAGAGATAAAGCAAGCATAATGCTGATGCTGACGACTTCTCCATGAAAACAATTCGCGCGGCGGACCCTCGACTCGACTCGAGTCGCGACCTAAATTGTTTCGGCGAGGAAAGAGCATCAGCATAGAGACCCAGAATTCTCTGGTTTACGTGCAGAATTGGCGGAAAGAGTGGGGCGATCTCTATGAAACTCCGGGTATCGAGCGGCCAGCTTTGTCGAGTAGCTCGCTGAGTATGATTTCGGGGCTCGCCAAGACACCTGTTGCGCAGCCGAAATCCTGTCTTGGCTGGCCAAGAGACCTGTTGGCAAAAGAAAATCCCGTCCCGGGGAGACATGAGTAGGTGTTGGGTCGTGCAACAGGCCAACCCGGCTGCTGAGGCCGCCTGTCGGGTCAGCGAAAATGTCCCGATAGCTACGCTACTCCTTCCACCACCTCGACCAACTCCGGCTGCGGACGCCGCAAACCGAGCGCAGCGGTCTTCTGGTGCAGGTAGGTGCGTTGGATATCGAGGATGCGGGCCGCCGCGGCGACATTCCAGCTGGTGCGTTGCAGGATGCTCTCGATGTACTCCTTCTCGCATTGAGTTTTGAAGTCGCGCAGGCACATCGAAGGTGGGTTGGACCCCAGGCGCACCAGGCCGGTTTCTTGGGCGCCGCTTTCGCTGAAGAAAGAGGACGGCAGTTGATCGGTGGTCACCGGATCGCCACCGAAGACGACCAGGCGCTCACAGACGTTGCGCAGCTCGCGGACGTTGCCAGGCCAGGCGTAGTGCTCGAGCAGGGGGTAAACGTCGTCGTCGATCTGGCGACGGCGCGAGCGGTGGCGCGAGCAGAAGAGGTCGATGAAGTGAGTGAAGAGTAGCTTCAGGTCGTCCCCCCGTTGACGCAAGGGCGGTACTTCGATCGGCAGGTGGGCGAGGCGAAAGTAGAGATCCTCACGGAAGTCGCCTAGCTGGACGGCGTTCTCGAGATCGTGGTGGGTGGCGGCGATCACCCGCACGTCGACCTCACGGTCTTTGCTGTCGCCGAGGCGACGTACCCGACCGTCTTCCAGCACCCGCAGCAGGCGCGATTGCAGGGCGTAGTCCATGTCACCGATTTCGTCCAGGAAGAGGGTGCCGCCGTCAGCCTCTTCGAACAACCCGGCTTTGGCGGTGCGGGCGTCGGTGAAGGCGCCGCGGACGTGGCCGAAGAGCTCGTCTTCGACCAGCGGAGTCGGAATGGCGGCGCAGTTGATTTTGATGAAGGGTCCGGCACTGCGTTGGCTCGAGCGGTGTAAGGCGTCAGCGACAAGCTCCTTGCCGGTGCCGCTTTCGCCGCGGATCAGGATGCGGGAGTCCGTAGGGGCGGCGCGGGCGATCTACTCGTGCAGCTTCTCCATCGGTGGCGAGGTGCCGAGGATGGTGGTTTCACCGGCGAGCTCGGAGCGCAGCTCGGCGACCTCACGCCGTAGAGCGGTGTGTTCCAGGGTGTTGCGCAGCATCTGCATCAGACGCTCGCGACTGAACGGCTTCTCGATGAAGTCGTGGACGCCGAGCCGAAGAGCTTCGACGGTTTCGGTGATCGAGGCTTCCCCCGAAAGGATGATCGTGGTGGGCAGTCGACCCTCGCTGGCGAGTTGGCGCACCAGCTCGATCCCGCTCATGCCCGGCAACCGAACATCGAGCAGCAGCAGATCGGGCTGCTGGTCGGCGAGGTTGGCGAGCGCCGCTTCGGCGCTGTTGAGCGCAGTTGGAGAATAACCCGCTTCCCGCAGCTGGAATTGCAGATTGGCGCGGATCTTATTGTCGTCCTCGACGATCATGACAGAGCTCATGAGACGTCCTCCGGGGGTCGGCGGTTGAAAGTCAAACGGAAGGTAGCGCCCTCGGTGGTGTCGAGCAGTTCGAGGTCACCGTCGTGGTCGAGCAAGATCTTTTTGCAGATCGCCAGGCCGAGTCCCATACCTTCACCGATCGAGCGCGTCGTGGTGTAAGGCTCGAAGAGACGCGAGCGGACGGAGTCGTCGACCCCTGGTCCGTTGTCGGCGACGTCGAGGAGAACACTCTCCGGGGTTGCGTCGAGGGTGAGGGTCACCGTGCCGTCGGTGTCACCGAGGGCTAGGGAGCTGTTGTCGCACAAGTTGACCAGCACCCGCCGCACCATGTCGCGGTCGAGTACGGCCTCGTGGCGTTCTGCGGGCCGCTCGAAGCGTAGGGTCAGGTTGGGCCAGGCGGTTTCGAAGGTCGACACCAGATCTTCCACCAGGCTGGCCAGATCCTGCAACTCGAGATCGGGTCGCGGCACGCGGGCGAAGGAGGTGAACTCTTGAGTGAAACGTCCCAGGCGCTCGAGCTCCTGGAGGACGCTGCGGGTGGTTTCGCGGACCTCGTCAGAGCAGGACAAGTCTTCCCCCGAGAGCAGGCTGTCGAGGCGGGTGAGCTCCAACCGGGCGCCGGTCAATGGGGTGCGGATCTCGTGGGCGTGACGCCGGGCCGATTCTTGCCAGGCCGAGAGGTTCTTGAGCGCAGCCAGCCGCCTGCGATCGCGCGCCATGACCTGCGAGGTGCGCTCGATCATCGTCGCGATGCGACCGATGGTGTCGTTGCGTCGCTCACCGACTTCGATATCGGACCGGCCGTCGGCGAGATCAGCGAGGGCGGTCTGCAAGCGGCCGAGGCGGGTCTCGTAGCGGGTTTGACGACCGACCACGCCGCCGATCACCAACAACGCAGTGCTGGCGAAAACGACTAGCAGGATGAGCTGGTAGCGGTGTTCGATGTCGTCGCGACTGTGCTCCAGAATCTGTAAGCGATGGACCAGAGTCTCGGTGGTGCCGAAGCGCTGCCGGTAAACCGGTTCGTTGTCGGGATCCTGTGTCGCCAGCCAGCGTTGGTCGTCGAGGGAGGCTTCGAGGATCGACAGTACTTCAGGGTGCAAGCTGAAGCCGAACAAAGGGCCGGTGAGTCGGCTCTGAAAGAAGTGGAAAATCAACCCGGCTGACAAGACCATCAGCACCACCGCGGTGAGTGATGTTCGGAGATTCATGGTGAGTCTCCGGTGCCTGACGGCGGCAGGGCTGCGGTCCAGCGGTACGACACGATCGCTTGTCTGCGGATCGAGGTGGCGAGCAACAGGTTGAAGGTGCGGCTGAGGGTTTCCGGTTCTTTCTCTACTGCCCGGCCGGTCTCGTCGACACCGCTGCGTCGGCCACGATCGATCGACTCGGAGAACCAACGTTGGGTGTCGTCCTTTTCCGATTGTGAGAACGGCACAACGTCGACGGTGATGCGCAGTCGCTCCGGCCAAGGTTTGGCCAGCTTGGCGCCGTCCAGGATCACCAGCTCGAGGCTGCGCCACCAGGTCTCCAAGGCTTCGAACGATTCGAACTGTTGGCGTTGGGCCTGGCCGTCGATACCGCCCGCCGCCACTAGGAAAACTTCGTCCCACAGGTCGTAGCGAATCTCGACTCGGGCGCCGCCGGGTACCTGCCCGTGGCCGCGCAGCACAAATTGGAAGCTGGTCGTCAGGCCGGTGGTCAGGTGCTCCTTCACCTCCTCGTCCGCCAGGATTCCTGGCAGATCGGTCAGCACCAAGTGCTGGTCGCGATCCACCTCGACTCGTGGCGTCTCCGCCACTCTGAGCCGTGGCGTCTCCGCGGCCTCGATCCGTGGCGTCTCTGCCACTCCGACGGCCAAGGCGAGGAGTAAAAGAAGGAGCCATCGCCGCATCAAAGATCCCCGTCGTAGTCGAGAACTGCGAAGCCGATGCGGAAGACGCCCCAGGTGTTGCGCAACGCCAGGCTCGAGCTGGCGCTGATTCCCCACAGCGGCCGATGCAGGGCCCCGAGGATCGGCGACGATTCCACGTAGAGTAGATTGGCGACGGTTTCCCAGCGCAGCTCACCGAGGCGACGGATCTTGCGCGGCCCCCACAGGCTGACCGAATAGCGGACGCCGAGATCAGCCTCGAGCGTGTCGACGTCTTCGCTGACCAAACGGACTTCATTGTTGAGCAGCCGAACATCGTCGGTTAGATGATGTTCTCGGGTCGGCACGTTCTCGAGCTCGGCGCGGCCGAGCAGTAGCTTCAAACTGAGCGATACGGTTTGACGGCTGGCTATCGGCCAGTGGCGGGCGCCATACAGGCTCAAACTGACCAGGCGTGAGCTGAATTCGCCGAGGGAGCTGGCCGAGAGGGTGCTCGGGGTCAACAGGTTGACGGATCCCGGAGTCGTTAGCGAGGTGAGGTCGCCTTCGAGCTGGCGTAGGCCAATCGCGGTCGTCACGGCGTCGCCACGATTCGGGAACACCGGATCGTCGGTCGTATCGTAGACCCAGGCGAGCTCGAGCTCGCGATGTCGGAGATCGTTGAGACTGGCGTCGCCAAGATCTGTGGTACCAAGACCGGCGTCGTCGAGCCCTGCAGCATCGCGTCCGCCGAGCTGGCGCCGGGACGCCGAGTCGGTCTCGACGTGGCTGGCGTCGAAGCGCAGGGAATGGTTGCCACCGAGGGGAATCCCGAGGGTCATCTCCAGGCGATCGGAGTCGCCGGTATGGGTCCATAGGGCGAGGCCGGGATCGAGACCCGGGTCGAGGAGCCGCTGCGAGCAACACTGCTCTCTCTCGTAGGCCAATCGCAGCAGGACCGGACGGTCGAGCAGCCGGTACCGCGTGTAACCGACCTGCAGGTCTTCACTGTCTCCGACCGCGGCGAAGAACATGCCCTGGCCAGCAAAGGCGCGTACGCCGGCCGTCAATGTGTCGTGGAGATCGTCTTCGAAACCGCCGGTTTCGGCCAACGAGCCGCCAAAGGAGTTGTAGATCAAGTCACTGCCAAAAAAGAAGGTTTCCGCCTCCTCGACGTTGATCAGCAAGCGGTGTCTGCCGCGTTCGCTACCTTTGGCCAACGAGAAGTCCGCCGAGACGATGAACGGTAGTCGGTTGACCCGGAACACCGCCTCGCGCAGCTCGGACTCGGAGTAACGGAGCCCCTGTCGCAACAGAGACTCCGACAGGATGACCCCAACGGACGCCTGGCGAACCCCCTCGACGGCAATCGATTCGATCAAGAACTTTGCTGGGCGATCGAATGCCGGCGGGATCCAGGTTCCGGCCGACGCCGTTGTCGCGAAGCCATTGGCGAGGCTGATCGCAAACAGGATCACCAGCAGGGTTGTGACAGGTCGGCGCAGTGATGAACGACGGCGGATGGGGTCGTGCAAAGGGCTCGTCGGTCTCCTCATCGAGTGGAGTCTCCTGTCGGGTCCGGCCGGTCTGCGTGGCGCCTCTGGGGTGGTCTGTGTGGGGCAGCATGTGTCGGGCACATGCGGCGCCTGCTTGGGATCTACCGCTCCATAGAGGCAAGGACGATGCCACCTCAGCGAATTGAGCCGCCACAGGCTGAGTTGACCCTTTTCGGGGACAGGAAGCTCTTCAGCTGTCAGAAAAAACGAACAGGCGTCCATGGATCAGGACGTGTTCGGCCAGCAATCGGCTTTGGGCCGATGCCCTTTGTGCAGCGTGTTACGCCGAATTGGCCTGGAGACGAACGTACGCCCAGCGCATCAAGCCTGGCAGAACCCCAACAGAAAAGACCAGGGCCGAGCCGACTCCCAGGCACAGAACCCAAGCGAAGGAGGCCAGACCCTGGTGGCTGGAGAGGGTCAGCGTGCCAAAGGCCGCCAGATTGGTGGCGGAGGTCAACACCACGCTGCGACCGGTGCCAATCAGGGTGCTGCCGGCGTCGCCGTTTTCGGCCAGGAAGCGATGCACGATGTGGATACCATCGTCGACCGCGATGCCGAGCACAATCGGCAGAGCCATGATGTCGAGGGGATTCAAAGCTAGGCCAAAGAGGTGCATGAGGCCCGCCAAGGCGCCCATCGTCAGCACGGTGGGGGTAATGGCTAGGAGTGTCCAGCGGAGCTCTCGGAAGGTCAAGAAGACCCACAGCAAGAGCAAAGGAACCCCCAGTAGACACGAGACGACCAAGGCTCGACGCGAGCGTTCGACCATGAAGCGGCCGAGGATCGGCATGCCGGTCACCGGCCGATCCATCGCCAACATGTGATCAACGAAGGTCTCTTGCTCAACCGGATCCCAGATGTTGGCCTGCGGGTAGGCATACACCGCATATCGGCCCTCTGGGGTTCGAAAGGCTCGCAGCAGATCTGGCGGCAGCTCGGGCAGGATGCCCGGCATCACTTCGAAGTCGAGCAGCGACCGCACCGTGCCAACCGCTTCGTCGTCGGCGAGGTTCCAGGCCAGTTCTTCGAGGTCGTTCCGTGACTCGGCGGTGAAGGCTGCGAACTCTGGCGACCAGTCCGACCGGCGCACCATCTCTCGTTCCAAGCGCACGGTCTCGGAGTCGGCGGGCTGCAGGTTCAGATAGTCGGAATCGAACGGCGGAAAGCCAGCCACCAGGCCACCAGCAGCGGCGAGTGTCAGCAGCCAAGCGAGAGGGCGGCTTTGCAGCTTCACAAGCGCTGTGCCCAGGCGACGGTGGGAGGGTCGGGGTAGGGTCGCGGATCGTCGTGCGATGGATCGGCGTGTGACGGGCCGGCGCTCGGACCAGGTCAGTAAAGCTGGCAACACAGTGGTCATCGCCAGCAGGCAAACCAAAATGCCGGTGCTGGTGATGGTTCCAAGCTCCTCGAATCCGCGAAAACCCGAGAACTGCATGGCGCCCAGCAGGGAGGCGGTGGACAACGCACTACCCACCAGCCCAGGGGCGAGATCGGCTACCGCCTGTGGCGGCGCGTCTCGGGCAGCCACACCGAGGCCAAGAAGCTCCTCCGTACGGTCTACGATGTGGATGCCGGCATCCACTCCGAGCCCGAAGAGGATCGAGGCGAAGAACGCCGACAGCAGGGTCAGATGGGCGGGGTACAGGGACGCCAAGCCAAGGGTCACCGCGACGCCGATCAGCAACGCGACAACCGCTAACAGAGGTCGCCACAAGGCGCCAAAACCAGTCGCGAAAAGGATCAAGACCAGGGCCAAAGACAGCACTGAAAGACGTGCCAGGTCATGTTGAATGATGTCGCGATCGTCGAGCGCGAAACGTGGCATCCCGGTCAAGCCGGCAGTGACCGAGGAGCCCGCGAGCAGGTGGTTGACCGCGGCTTCGACCGCGGTCACAAACGGCGCGATCGTCTCGGCTCTCGAATGGGGATCGTCGGGCTGAACGAAGAGAAAAAGCATGCCGCCATCGTGCGACGTCAGATAAGGGTCGAGGCTGATCACCTCACCGACGCCCGGCGCCAGTGGCAGCTTGTCGAACACACTGCGAACCCTAGGCACTTGTCGTAGGGTCGGTGTCAGGTGATCGGCAGCGCGCCGCAGGGCTTGCGGGTCGTCGGATTCGAGTACGATCACCAGGGTGTTGGGGGTTCCGAACGCGGCGGCGAACTCGTGGAATTGCCGGACCGGCGCCAGTTCGGAAGAGATCAGATCGAGATTCGAAGTCCGCACCGTCATGCGGGTAGCGGCGAGCCCGGCGGCGGAAGCGGCCAGCAGAACCGCCAGCACCAGCACGGTGCGTGGATACCGGGTCGAGAAGCGTGCCAAGGCGCCGAGGGTGTGGGCGCCGAATCCGGGGTGTTTCACGATTTTGGGTCGCCGGTGTGGCGGTTGCCGGTGTGGCGGTCGCTTAGCGGGACTTGAAGAAGCCACATACCGGGAGCGCCGGCGTCCCGCCGGCTTGGTCGACGCAGCGACACCGTCCGATGAGCCAACACGTCTTTGCCTCCGCCTAGCGGGACTCGAAGAAGCCACATACCGGGAGCGCCGGCGTCCCGCCGGCTTGGTCGACGCAGCGACACCGTTCGATGAGCCAATACGTTTTCGTTCCTTGGAAGGTCACCACCGCCGTTCAGCATCGGCATGACCCAGCGGAGGCCAGCGGCGTGGGCGGCCCGCGCAAACCGGGGGAGAGCCCAAGATGGTCGATCGAGGGAAAGCGTGAACGTGCCGAAGTGGCAAGGCACCACCGCTTCGACGCCCAGCACTTCAGCCGCTTTGACGGCTTCTTCTGGATTGAGATGCAGCTTTGCGAGCGGCCAGCGCGGCGAGTAGGCGCCAATCGGAAGAATCGCAGCTCGGGGTCGATAGTTACCGGCGATATCTTCGAGGTGGTCACCGAATCCGGTGTCTCCAGCGTAGTAGATTGCATCATCTCCGGCGCGCAGCACGTAACCCAGTGCCAGTTGACGACTGGCCAGGGGATGGAATCGATTACCGTGGTGCGCCGCCGGCACAGCGATGATCTCGAGCTCGCCCACACGCAGGCTCTCACCAGGGGTGAGGCTGTGTATCTGTGTCCCGGGCCGGTCGTCGAGATAATGCTCGCTGCCGGTTGGCACCACAATCTGGTCGAGGGTTGGGACCGCGGCGAGGGTTGGCAGATCGAGATGGTCGTAGTGGGCGTGGCTGATCAGGGCCGCGGTAATGTGACCGAGATCGCTGGCGACGATGGAGTTACTGAGAACACGTCGCGAGACGGTACATCGTGAGCTGGTGTTGGGGTCGATCAGCAATCGCTCACCACGCCATTCGACGAGAAATCCGGAATGACCCAGCCAGCGCAACGTCGGGGCAGACGGCGAGCCGGTCCACAAGTGTGACGAGGACGGCCGGAGTGTCGTCGGGATTTTTTGCCAGCCGGTGGCGAGTTGCCAGTCGCGGGGTGGTGAAAGCCAGCCTAGAAAGCCGGCAGAGAGGGCTAGGGCCGGAGTGCAGGTCAGTGTGATGATCAACGCGATGCGGTGACGGTGGCTCAAGACCTGGACCTCTCGAGCCGGCTTTGGCTGAGCTCCTGAACCCAGGCGACAAGGTCTGCGATATCGCGGTCTGGCAGGGTCTCGTGTCCTGGCATGGAGGTTCCGAGTAGGCCGTACTTCACGACTCGAGCCAACGCGAGATCTTCGGGCTCGGAACCGGGTCCCCACGAGATGGCCCACCAACGTCCTTTGGTGAGGTCCATGTTCGGCCGGTACAGGTGGGGGGCGAGGGGGCCTTGGCCTTGTCCATCGCTGCCGTGACACATGGCACAGTAACGATCGAAAAGGACGCGGCCATGGACGGCGTCGCCGTGGCGAAAACTTTCGCCGATGGAGGTACGTTGGGTTTCAGCGGCCCACTCAGCTGTCGAGGAGATTCCGAGGGAGGCGAGATAGGCCACCAGGTCGTCACCGCGTCGGTTGGAGCCGTCGAACAAGTGGGCGTAGGACGGCATGCGTGATTCCGGCATCAACGAACGCGGTGAGATCAAATGCAGCTGATGCCACGTCGCCGAGCGACGGATCCCGACATGGGTCAGGTCCGGGCCCTGCCGTCGGTTGCCGTAGAGGGGTGGGGTGTTGGTTGCGAGGCCACCGCCCGAGGCTGGCCCCCAACGTTCGATGTCGCGGCTTAGCGGTCGCACGTATTGTGAATGACAACCGATACAACCTTCGGCGATATAGACCTGGCGACCGCGCTCGGCAGCGGATAGGCCGTCGTTGTTGGGTCCCCGCGCAGGCTGCGCGGCTCCGAACCAGACGAGCGCCGCCAGTCCAAGGATCAATGTGGCCGCGCTCGAGGTGACTGTGCTCGAGGTGACCGTGCTCGAGGTGAACGGGCTGGAGGTCACTCCGACCGATCGTCGTGCGGTTGATGTCACCGGGTGAACGTGCAGTCCGCGGCCCAGAACGCGAGCCAGCAGCAGCAGAGCCCCGGCAACCATCAACAGAGCGGTTGGGATCGAGTCGAGCTCTTGAGCGAGACCCACACCCAAAGCAGAACCGAGCCAGCCCGCGATACCGAAGAGCACCGCGGCACGCAGGGCGCGGGACACTCGCCCCGGGTGATCACCGCGGTAGGATGGATAAAGCACCAGAGCGACCGAGTAGAACGAGATCCCGGTGGCGTACAGTGGTCCGGCAAGCCAAGGCATCTCACCGATGGTCAGCAGCCGAAACGCGACCGCAAACAGAGCGAACGCCGCGACCAAGAGACTGTGAAACCGACCGCGATCGACTAGCCATCCCGCCATTAATGCCGCGGCCAGATGGGTGAATCCAAGGACAACTTTGCCAGAACCAGCCCAGGTGAGTACCTTGAGCTCGGGCGTGTGCTGGATGACCGCAAACGCGGTGGAGTCGAGCCAGATCAGCGCCAGGAAAGCGGTGAGTACGGCAACAAATCCCTGCGGCTCGAAGTCCGAGGCCCGCAGCGCGCGACGTGGTCCAATTTTTGTCGTAGGCGCGCGGCGACCGAGGGTTGTTGTCGCGGCGAGGCCGGCAGCACAGGCAAGGGCTGCAGCAAGGCTCTGAGTCAGCAGGGAGCCTTCGAACAGGAAGGGCCAATTACAGAGCCAATAGGCGACGCCGGTACCCAGGCCGACCCACAGCCCGACTCGGCGGTCGGCGACAAAAGTGCGGAGCCTCGATGCCAGGGCCACCGTCGCCAGGGCGGTCGCGGCGCCGATGAGCGCGCCTACGGCGCTCAAGGTGGCGATCGACTGGCAGCCGAGAGCGACCAGCGGCGCCACCATGCCACCAGCCAATCCGATCCGTAGGACTTGCACCGCCGGCACCGTCCTCAGCAGCCAAGCGGTCGCCAGGCTGGTCGCCAGGCCAGAGAGTCCCATCGCGGCCATCACCTGCTGGATCTCGATGAGCGACGCCGTCCGTTCCTCGAGCAGACGTAGGAATCCAAACTGAGCGTACAACAAGAAGAAGACGTAGGTTGCGGCGACAGCGACAATACCAGGACCGGCGATCCGCAACGTGTCGAGTGCGGGTGATGGGACGAGGCGTCTCATCGCTCGAGCTTCCACCGCAGGGTGAGCTGCGCGCTGGCCACCAGAAGATCTGTCAGGCAGACCACCACCCAGGGGAGGGTCAGGGCGTCTGCCCAGATGCAGACCGCAACGAAGACTGCTACCGCCAGGCGAGTCAGAGCAGTGGTCTCGAGGACGGTGGGTAGCCGTGCCCAACGTGCCTGAGGATTCAGCGTCAGGGGAAAAAGTGTCGACAGGCCAATCGCCGCCACGAAAACACCGACAAACCGTAAGTAGACCAGGCCGGAGTCGACGGCCTGTGCGCCGAATAACGTCAACGTCGTCTCGGGCTCAGCGATCAGCATCAAGCCGGTGGCGCTGTCGACAGCGCCGGCGACCCAACAGAAACGCTCGATGGTTCGAGTCAAGAGTTGGGGTTTCATCAGGCAGCCTTTCCTGGGTCGAAAATTGCGGTGACCAACCGGGCCGGCCCCACGGCGGCCGAATCCACGGCGGACGAATCCACGGTGGCCGAATGTGCGGCTGATCGTGCTGCCAGTGCGGCCGCCAGCCATCGCCAGGACGCAGCCAGCATCGCCGCGCCGCCGACCCAGCGCAGCGCATAAAGCCAACCGACGGTCGGCTGCTCAGTGAACAGGATGTCGGGATGGATCGCCTCGAGCGCCCCGACGGCGATCAATGCAACGACCATCAGCACCGTGCCGCCATGCCACAGCATCCAGGCGGTGCGTTCTCGAAACAGGCCCGCGAGGCGGGTCCCACGATTCAGGCCCTCGAGCAGCAACACATCGAAGCAGGTCACCATGCCTGCCATCGCCACGTGGGCGTGGGCAACCAGCACGTGGGTGAACTTCACACGTTCGAGCACGGTCGGCAAGAATGCGATGATGCCGGTGGCGATCAAAAAAGCGCCCCACAGCGCGAAGGCACTGAGCCAGGCGCGTCCGGTGGCGGCGAGGTCGAAACGCCGTAGATGCCGCACCAGGAGCGGCCACCAGATGGCGACGCTCGCCAGGCTAGCGAGCTGCAGCCATTCGAGATGGGTGTGGTTGCCGTGATCGAGTGCCAGGAACCAGGCGAAGTGGCCGATCAGCAAAGCGCCGGTTCGACGCCCCAGGCGGCCACCGTCGTTTGGCCGGTGACCGAGTAGATAAGGGTAGGCGAAAATGATAACGACCAGGCCAAGGGCACTACCCATCAAGCTTCCCCCGGTCGGGCCGCCAGACTGAGGATTGATCGGCGGATAAATCGTCGGGCTGGCCGCTACGAACAGCACAATCGGTACCGCCGAAAGGGCGACCAAGAGGGCCACCTTGGCAGCCCAAGTCCATGGTCCAGGGCCGTTGTTGGAAGGCTTGGGGCGAGCTGCCAGTTGGCGCCCGAAGCCGTCCCACAGAGTCAAAGCGAGGAAACCGAGGCTCAGGACCCACAGCAATCGAGCCGCCCCGGTCCATTCCAGGAAGATCTTGCCGCTCGAGTGGCCGGCGAGCCAGGAAATGGTTCCGAAGAGCAGAGCGCCCGACCAGATCGCAATCGCCAGCCGAGGCAGAGCTCCACCGCCACCAGATGGCTGAAAGAGGCGCAACAGAACACCCACCATCGGCAGGCTGACCCAACCGTAAAGATGCAGGTCCGTATGCACCGGCAGCCATCGGCCGTAAGTCAGTGAGCCTGTGAGACGGCCGAGATCGGGAAACAGCAACAGCGTTGCTAGCCATAGCCCAACAAGGTTGGCCACCACCAGCCATCCCAAGCTGTGGACCGTCGCAAGCTCAGCCACATGGCCGTCCCCTTCGTGGCCTTGCGCTGGCACCCCTAGACTCCTCGTGCCGCGGTGGCGCGTCGGCCCATATCCTGCTTCTCGTCGTCGAGCAGCGCTTGCAGCCGGGTCAGGGTCGCCCAGGGGTGCGGGTGGCGTGAGCCGCGCCCGGAGTTCGTAGAGTTGTCGCGGGCAAGCTCGTTCAAGGTTTGCCGCCCCTCGGCCAGCAACCGTTCGATATGGTTTGTGGTCTCACGCACCCCGATCACGTCCGCCAGGTTGGGGCGACCCAACAAGCGATCGCGGCCGGTGGATTTGCCCGCTTCGTCGTCTGATACCAAGCGGTCTTTCAAGTCGTCGAGGGCCTGATAGCTAAGTCCCCAGACCATGGACAGCCGCTCCAGACGCGCCGTCGTTGTGGAGTCGAGACCCAGCACCAAGGCGGGCAGAACCAAGGTGAGCCGCACCAGCGAGACGGTTTTGCCTTGGGCGACGCGGTGGGCCAACTCGGCATTGCCAGAGAAGTGCAGATCATGAGCCTGGCCGTTCAACACCCCTGGCGGACCGAGACATTCCGCCACCAGGTCTGCCGACTGCTGTCGGCGTCGATCCGGCAGCGGACCGATCACTTTCCACAGCAGATCGTAAGCCCGGGTGATGAGAGCTAACGCCCCGAGGATCGTCGCGGCTTCGCCGTGAACCAAGTGTGGACAGGGTTGCCCCCGGCGCTCGCTGGCGTCGTCCATCGCCGGCAGGTCGTCGAAAAGGAGCGACGCCGTGTGTAGGTACTCGATCGCGATTGCTAGAGCTAGAGCGGTGTCCGAGGCGGCGCCATGGTGACGTAGCAGGCCATAAATGAGCTGGGCGCGGAGCAGGCCTCCAGGGTGAGCCAGGGTGTCGTTGATCACTCCGCGCAGGTGTGGCTCGGTGTCTTCCGTGACCACCAGCAGTTCGCGGAAGCCGGCTTGCACTTCGCGCATTTCCTGCGACGAAAGAAGCTGGCGTCTGGTCTTGGCGGGGGTCGCGCCAACGACGCTGGCGAGGTCGACAGCAAAACCGGACGTCTCGTTGGGCCACAGATTCAGACGGTCGTCGGGGATGGCGTGTTCGGTCGAGAGCATCACAGGAGGTCCCTAGTGCAACGATCCGTTGGTTTTGACGGTCACGTCGACGTTCTTCGCTACCCGAAGAACAAACATGCTTGGGTTCTCGAGTCCCCAATCGACGTAGGGCACCGCGAAGGTGGTTGTGCCCTCGAATTGATCACCCTCGATCTCGAACTGTGCTTTCATTGACAGTGGATGTTCGCTGCCATGAATCGCGACAGTCCCGAAGATCTCTACCTCACCGCTGCCCGAGGTCGGTAGAGCTCCTTCGAAGCGATTGGGCTCAAATACGACCAGCGGGAAGCGCTCGGTTTCAAAGACCTTCTTGTGCATCGTCTTGTCGCGCTTTGGGTTACCGGTCTCGGTCGGTTTCAGATCGATCTCGACCTTGCCGCTGGCGGTGCCCTGCTCGGTGTCGAATCGAATCTCTCCCGCGGTCAGATGCATTCGACCCTCGACGTCGTGACCGGTGGCTCCGAGGTGGAACGATACGGTGGTGTTGCCGGGCTCGAGGGTCATCACCCGTTCGGTGGCGAGAATGGGTGAAGTCAGGACGGCGGATAACACTAGGCAAGTCGTCAATGTTCGATGCATGGGTATTCCTCGGTGGCAGAGGTTGCAGGTCAGAAGACGGGACCCTGGAGACCAGGGCGTTCGGTTTGGACCAGAGGCGTTCAGGAATCGGGGCACAAGCTGGGCTCGAGGCCAAGCGCGGTCAACAGCGGTTGCATTTTGAGGATCGTCTCGCGATACTCGGCTCGAGGATCGGAACCGGCGACGATGCCGGCGCCAGCAAACACCGAGGCCTCGCGACCGGCGACGACACAGCAGCGCAGCGCCACCGCCAGATCACCTTGGCCTCGGGTGTCGAACCAGCCCACCGGCGCCGAGTACCAGCCGCGTGGCTCCGCCTCGTGGCGGCGAATCCAGCGGCGGGCGCGGGTCGCCGGGACCCCGGCAACCGCTGGAGTCGGGTGCAGCGCTTGTGCCAACTCCAAGACATGGTAGGGCGCGGCGAGGGTCCCGTGGACGGGCGTCGCCAAATGTTGCAGGCCTCGCAGTTGACGGATTTCAGGCTTGGCGGGCACCATCAGCCGTTCACAGTAGGGTTTTAGCTGGCGTTGAATCGCTTGCACGACCAAACGATGTTCGTGCGCCTCCTTGGCGCTGCTCATCAGCCGCTGCGCCTCGGCGGTCCCGCTCGCCGCGGATCCGGCGAGCGCTTCACTGAGCACGCGGTTGCCCCGGAGGCTGACCAGCCGTTCGGGAGTGGCGCCCAGAAAACACGTGCCGCCGCGACGGAAGAAGAAACGTGTGGTGCGCAGCGTTGGCAAACGGCGCAAGACGTCGATGGCGTTCAAGGGCTGGTTGAATTGAATCTCCGCCCGGTGTGCGGCGACGACTTTGGCGACGCGATTACGAGAAATTTGGCGGTGGATCGCCGCGACGGCGGCGATGAATTGCGGTTCCGGCGGCAGCGAGAGCCGGGGCTCGCCGCGTTCAGTACTCTCGTGCTGGCTGGGGTTGCCTAGAGCTGTCAGCAAATGCAGGGTCTCTGCCGTCCACTGCTTGGCCGTATCGACCGTCAGGTCTTCACCGCTCACAGCCAGGGTCACGCTGGCTGGGTGACCGCCACGGTAAAGGTAGCGCGGTAACATGAACCAGCCGTCACCAAAAGATTGCCAAGGTGCGTCGTTGGCGGCGCCGGTTTCAAAAGCGAGGCCACCGAAGAAACGGGGCGCGATGGTCCTACAGCCAGGAAAGGCCACACATTCGAAGCGCTGCTCGAGGGTTTCAGCCTGACGCTGGATTTGGTTGAATCTCTGGCGTCCAAAAGCGCTCAGCCAATGGGTGACTCCAATTCCGGCGCATTCGTCACTGTCGTCGTCCATTCCGCTGCCGGACCAGAAGAAAGCGGGTGCTTCTGGCGCCAGCTCGAGTATTCGTTGTGGAGCGGTTTGTTGGGGCGCCGGGACCGTGATCAGAAGGGTTTCTGGGCGGCCGATCAGGCCGCGGAGGTGATCGTCTAGAAAGACTCGAAGCTCGCGATCCTGTCGGGTCTTGGGTGACTCGACGACCCGTCGAATAGGGTGCGAGGCCTCTGACAGGGTCGGCGTTGGCAAGGTCGTCGGACGGGGCAAGCGGGCTAAACTCGATAACATGGTTCATCTGACTCCTGGTGACTCGCAAAAGCGATTTCTGGCTTTTCCGTCGCCGTCGTGCGTTAGAGGCCGGGATCGCGAGAAGCCTTCGATCTTTTTTTGCTGAAGGGGTGAAAGCTCAGCAAAGTGAGACGAACATCGAGACTCGCGAAGGATTCGGCGCCGAATTGCCTCTAACGGGCGAGGTTGCATCCCAAATGCAAAAAAATTCACTCCAGATTTCCGAGGATCGAGTCTTGGTTGACCGCATGCTTGCCGGTGAGTCCGAGGCTTTCGAAGAGTTCTTCGAGAGCACCTTCGACAGCATCTTCCGTTTCGCGCTCACTCGGCTCGGCAACGATGAGGCACTGGCTGGCGAGATCGCCCAGGCAACGGTCTGCAAGGCGATTGAGAAGATAGAGACCTATCGCGCCCAGGCGGCGCTGTTCACTTGGATGTGCACGATTTGCCGTTGGGAGATCAGTGCTCATTTCCGGCGCCTCAAACGCTCTCCGGAAGAGATTCAGTTGGCCGAAGAATCGTTAGACGCTGTCGCGGTGGTGGCGGCGATGGACGCTGGACCCCCAACCCCCGAACAGGACATGCAGCGCCGTGGTATCTCGCACCGAGTGCATTCGACCCTCGATCAATTGCCGACGCGTTACGGTCGAGCGTTGGAATGGAAATATCTGGACGGTCTTTCCGTCAAAGAAATCGCCGAACGGCTCGGGCTCAGCGCCAAGGCGACGGAATCGGTCCTCACCCGTGCCCGCCAGGCGTTTCGGTCGGGTTTTGAAGCGGTGGCCGAGATTCGTTCCTTACGGCGAATTCGGTCAACGCAGGAAGGGAGTGTCGTATGAGGCAGAGCTCTGGACCCGGAGATGCCTCGTCTCGCGAGGAGAGCGCCCAACTCGAGGAAGATGCCGTGAGTCGGCTACTAGATATTGCCGGTCACCGACCCTCAGCCCCCGAGTGGGTGCGCCAGAAAGGTAAAGTGGCGGCGCGGAGAGCCTGGGAAGCGAAGGTTGAGCAGCAAGCAGAACGACGTCGCAGTCAGCGTCGATATGGTGCTTGGTTTGCACTCGCGGCGGCGGGGATCCTAGCGGTGGTGGCGGGGCGTTGGTGGATCCAGGTGCAGCCTGTAGAGCTCGGGCAGGTGGCGGCGCTCAGCGGAGATGTACTGGTCCTCTCGGGGCCGTCGGATTCTACAGGCGCCGAGCCCATCCCTAGCAGACGAGAGACGTCGCTCGCCATGGGCCAGCAGGTGAATCGCGGGGATGAAATCCGGACCGCGGAAGGTTACGTCTCGCTCTTGTTCGGCGGTGCCTCGCTGCGGCTTGACCGCAACAGCCGACTAACGCTCGAAGACGAGGGGCTCGTGCGTCTAGAGGCGGGGGCTCTGTATTTCGATTCCGCGGCCAGGCCCGCAACATCAGCGTTTCAGGTGTCGACATCGTTCGGCATCATCGAAGATATCGGCACCCAATTCGAGGTTCGGGTCGAAGGCCAAAAGCTGCGCATTCAGGTGCGAGAGGGAGAGATCGAGCTCGAAACGGCGACCGAGAACCATCGTGCGGCCCAGGGGACGGCTCTCGTGATGCGACCTGACAGCGACGGCGTCGAACGCCAAACCGTCGCCATCCACGGTGAGACTTGGCAGTGGGTGCTGGCCGCGGCGCCTGAGCTGGAGCTCGAAGGGCAAATGGTGGGTACGGTGCTCGAGTGGGTTAGCCGCGAGACCGGGTGGATCCTACATTTTGAGGACGCCGCTCTCGAGGCCGAAGTCGCCTCGATCGTAACGCTCGGGGCGCCCGCCGGCTTGCGCCCCGATGAGGCGCCGGCCGTGGTGTTGCCCATCTCTGCCCTAGACTACCGGGTCGAAGATGGGGTGCTCTACGTCTCGCGTGCTATAGCTCCTTAATGTCAAGAACAGGCCATCCCTGCGAGCGGTTGAAACAGCCATAAGGTACCTGCGGCTTCGCCGCCTGGCGGGACTCGAAGAAGCCGCCTGCTGGGAGCGCCGGCTTCTCGCCGGCTTGGTCGAAGTAGTGAAGCCGACCGACCTCTCGAGCGCTGGACGTTGAGCCAACTGTGGTCTATTCGAGCATCTCTGATAGATTATTCTGGCTGTTATGTCTTGTTGTGCATCCTTCAGGTCGACAACGTCTTTTCTGATGACGATTCATGCTCGGAGCGGGCCGATCACTCGATCGATGCTCAGCCGGACCGCTTACGCCCTGGTGACCTTGTGGTTGGGGGCGTTGTGGTTAACGCTGGCTCCGGTAGCGCTCGGCGACGAGCCGGATGTGGGCCCAGCAACCACTGAGGCGGGCAAAGCTCTCAGCGAGTTCCTCGAGCATCACGATTTATGGCGTGAAGACTGCTGGCAACCTGCTGCGCGCGCTCGTTTCGGGCATTTGATCGCGACCCCTCCCGATCCCATCGAGTCTCAGTTTGCACGCGATTTCGACATCTACATCGGAGCGTTGAGACGGGGGCTGGAAGCCGAGGGCTACGTGATGGACCGTCATTACCTGCCGTGGAAACTTGGCCAGCCGGACCACAAAACTCATCGAGACCAGCCCGGATTGTTGTTCTTTCGCAAACCGGAGAACGGCAGTCTGCGGATCTTGACCGTCTTCCTGGTTGGGGAAAGTCCAGCCTCGGGCGTCCATGATGGGGCGTTTCAGTGGACGCTGGACCAGGTTGCGAATCGGTTGCGGGCCGCTGAACGGACCGATTTGGGCTGTCCAGCCCAGGTCGCGAGCCGGGTAGACTTCAAGATGCTGTCACCGTTCTTTTCCGGCTCTCGCTACTCCCTGCAAGGATCCCTCAATCGCTGGCTGGCGACCAACAACGGGCTTCAAGCCCGTTTCGAGATGATCTCGGGAACCGCGACCAATCCAGGCAACGCGACCGTCCTCAGCTCGGTGCGCGATGGCAACAAAGATCCGGCGATCGACTATCGATCGGTAGCGACCAATGACCGATGTTTGCTCCAAGAGCTGTCGAGCTTCCTGGTGGATCGTTTGGCGGACTTCCCGCAACCGGGGACGGGAGCTGCGGGCGAACAACAGGGGCATCAAGATAGAGGAGCAGGGCGCAGCATCGCTTTTCTGGTCGAGTCGTCGACCTACGGCTCCTTTTTCGAAGATCAGCAGTTCGGTTGGGGCAAGCCGTTGGTTCTGCCATTTCCGATGCACATCTCCCATCTCAGGTCCGGGCTCGACGAGCAGCGCAAGAGTGAGCGCGCCAAGCAAGACAAGGGCTCTGCCGGGTCGAGCTTCTTTTCACTGGGTGATCGCCAGCGCGGCGCCGAAGCATTTCCGTTGTATGCCCCGGGTCCAACCGCTCACACCCAGGAACTGGCCTTGTCGACCATCGTGCGGACCATCGCGCAGGAGAAGGTGCAAGCGGTGGGCATCATCGCCAGCGACGTGCGCGACAAGCTCTTCTTGGCCGAGATCGTGCGCCAAGCTGCGCCGGACGTACGCCTGTTTACCACTGAGGGCGATTTGCTGCTCGCCCACCCCGATTTTAGGGAGGGCAGCCGCGGCATGATCGTGGCGTCGTCGCGCTCGCTGCGATCACCGGATCCCATCCAACGAGTTGTCGAGGGACCTGGCTCGGTCGAGTTGCGATTCGCATCTGATCACGCTCGAGGAGTTTTTGAAGCGGCCCGTGAGTTGGCGTTGGCTCTGGAGTCGCAAGACGGGAATGCGACAGACGGGAATGCGACAGATGGTGGTGTGACAGACGGTGATGCGACAAACGTCAGCACTGAAAGCCTCACCGTGTGTTCGGCGGACGAGAAAGTCTGGATCTCGGTGATCGGCAACGGCGATCTGTGGCCGCTCGAGTTGCGTGGATCGCTCGAAGGAAGGACGGGCGCGTGGACAATACCGCATGGCTGGTCGGTCCTGTTCTACTTTGCCAGTGGCGGAGTGCTCGCGGTCTTCGCTTTGCTGGGTTTCTACTTCGCGCGGGAAGTGCGAGATCGCGATGGTGACTCGGTCACTTTCTGGCAGCAATGGCTACGCCCCGAGGGAGAAGACTCCGGGACTCGAGGGCGCGCCCGGCATCTATTCCTTTGCTTGTTGGCCATCCTCGTCACCTGTCCCTACTTTGTTGTCGCCTTACCCATTCTCGAGAGCAGCTCGAGGCTTCTGTCGCTGGCCGCGGCGGGAATGCTGGCAGTGCTCTGCCTGACCATTGTCAGTCTGGTGGCGGCGCTGTGGGTTCGAACGATCAGCGATTGGCGCTCCCTCGATCCGCCGAGCGTCTTGTCTTGGGGTGCAGCCGCGGCGTTCGCTCCCGTGCTCGTAGCATTGAGCCTGTCGACGGCACTCGTGCTTGGCCTGACCTCGCTCAAGCTCGAGCCACAGTCCGACAACGTTTCGATCTTGCTCCTCGAGCGCTCGGTCGCGATCTCGAGTGGGGTCTCGCCACTTCTACCCACCTTGCTAGTGCTCGTTGTGCCGGTGCTGTGGCTGCTGATGAGCCTCAGTCGACATCATGCACTCAATAGCATGCCTTTTCTCGGTCATCGGCCGAACCCAGGGGCCCGATGGCGGGTTGGGTTGGGGACTCGGATTACCGGCGTCGATTTGAAGCGACTGGTCGATCGAGTGTGCCTGACCGTCGATCCTTCCAACTTCTTCGATCCGTGGCGGTTGACGGCCATCGTGATCATTCTGCTGGTGATGCCCTTCACCTATCTGATGTTCTATTACGAAGTCCCAGAGTTACGGATCGTGAGAGGACTCGAAGCCCGGGAGTTCGACTACTTCGTGACACTGGGTATCGGCCTCGCGATCCTGTTGATTCTGGGAGCCTTCTGGCGGTTTGCGATGGGCTGGCGAGCGTTGAGCCGGCTGACCGATGGACTGAAGAATTTGCGCTTCGACCAGAAGTCGCTCGACAAGGAACCGCTGTGGTGGGCAGCTAATCGAGATCGGATTCCTGCAATGGTCGCCGCCACGCCGGGTATTTCACTCGCCTTACGACAGCGGCTCTTCAACCGCGTCAAGGTGTCTCGACCAGCCACCAAGTTTCAGACCTTGGAGCTCGAGCTGCAGGATCTGTTCGCGGACCATAACGATGACCCGCGGCCGGCGGAGCTGGCCAAGGTTTGGGAACACGTGATGGAGTTTCTCGCCGAGCGTGGTCACCGAATCGAAGCGTCGTCGCGTGAACGTATTGACGCGCCGGAACGCCAACCCGGTTGGCTCGAAGCACCCGCCGGCAAGCCCATAGACGACGAAGAGGATCCCGTGCTGGTGGCGGCGCGCAGCTTCTTCGCCATGGAGACCGCGTTTTTCGTCAATCGTGCGGTCAGTCAGCTGCGTCAGCTGCTGACCTTCTCGACCATCGGTCTTGTGCTGGTTTTGCTCACGGTGTCGATTTACCCCTTCGAGCCCCAGCGGGTTCTGTTCCTCTACGTCTGGAGCCTGATCGCCACCTCGGCTGTCATTGGCCTGCTGGTCCTCTTCCAGATGGAGCGTGACGAAGTCATCAGCTGGATCTCGGGCAGCGAGCCGCAAAAAGTCAAGTGGGACCGTGGCTTCATCTTCCGGTTCGTGTCTTACGCCGGGTTGCCAATCCTGGCGTTGCTCGCCAATCAATTCCCACAGATTCGCGATGTGCTCTTTCAGTTTGTCGAGCCGATCACCAAGCTATTCCTGTGAGGTTTGACGGGTCAACCTTGAAAATCCGAAGTCGAGCTTCGGATTTTCCATGTTAGATTGAGTGGATGATCGATCGCCCGGAACCCCTGTCCCGCATCCAAGAGATCTTTTGGAGCCACCCGGTAGCAGCCCTGCTTGGCCCGCGTCAGTGCGGCAAAACCACCGTGGCCAGAGTGATGGCCGAGCAAGAGCCCTGTGAGTTCTTCGACCTCGAAAATCCGGTCGATCGCCAACGTCTGGCGGCTCCTATGAACGCACTGGAGGGTCTCGAAGGGTTGGTGGTGATCGATGAGATTCAGCGTCGCCCTGATCTTTTTGAGCTGCTCCGAGTCTTGGTTGATCAACCGGGCAGCAAAGCGCGCTTTCTGATCTTGGGCAGTGCCTCGCCAATGTTGGTCAAGGGCGTTTCGGAATCGTTGGCTGGGCGGGTTGGATTTGTTGATTTGGCGGGATTCTCCTTGTACGAAGTCGATGCTGAGACCGGCGACACCTTGTGGCAGCGCGGTGGTTTCCCGCGCTCCTACCTGGCTCCCGACGATCGGGCCAGTTTCGGGTGGCGCCAGGGTTTCATCCGCACCTTCTTGGAAAGGGATATTCCGCAACTGGGAATCAACATCCCTGCTGAAACGCTGCGTCGTTTCTGGACCATGATCGCCCACTACCACGGCCAGATCTGGAATGCGTCCGAGCTCGGCCGATCGCTTGGCTCGTCGGAGCATACTGCTCGTCGTTATCTCGATATCCTTGCGGGTGCTTTCATGGTTCGGGTGCTGCCGCCGTGGTTCGAGAATCTGAAGAAGCGGCAAGTGAAGGCGCCCAAGGTCTATCTTCGTGACAGCGGCCTGCTGCACGCTTTGCTGCAGCTCGAATCCAGACGTGATGTGCGCGGGCATCCCAAGCTTGGAGCCTCTTGGGAGGGGTTCGCGATCGAGCAGATCCTGAACGCGCTCGATACCCGTGATGCCTACTTCTGGGCAACCCACAGCGGAGCCGAGCTCGATCTACTTGTTCTGCGCTCCGGCAAGCGGCTCGGATTCGAGTTCAAGTTCTCAGACGCGCCCGCCATCACAAGGTCGATGCACATCGCGTCGAACGACCTCCATCTCGATAAGCTTTGGGTCATCTATCCGGGCAGCAAGACCTATGATCTGCACCCGAACATCACCGTCACGCCGCTGGCGGCGGTGATCCGCTCATTGACTGCGGCGGGTCCGTAGCTGAGGGTCGAGAACACAATTAACCGAGCCAATTGTCTTGCTGCGACGCAATGAGCCCTACTCATTGTCTTTCAAAGAAACAATGGGTAGGTCTGAGTCCCGCGCCGAGACCTTGACCTTGTCAGCGGTCGTCTTCGATTGGCTACTTACTATCCACCGAAACCGCGTCCAAAGAGGGCGGATGCAGGCAACTCAAGGGGCATCAGAGATAAAGAACGTCGTTGGGTTCTGGCGCGTGTCCCAGAGACGCACAATGACGAGGCGCTCTTCCTCGACGTAGTAGAAGATCTTGTAGTGCTCGACGACGTGCTGTCGATACTCTGCTCCATCCCGAGATCAACCACCGCCCCCATCCGGGGCATCTCAGCCAACATATCTATTGCTCTGAAAAGCTGCCTTATGAGCCCCCGAACCGCCCGGAGGCTCCTCGGTTCGAGATAGGAATAGATCCGAGCCAGATCTCGATCGGCTGCCTGCGACCAGACGATCTCCACGTTATCTGCCCGGGGAATCCTCGACGAGCCATTTGGCACGCACCTCCTCGTGGGTCGAGGTGCGGCCCGCCTCCACGTCTCGCTCTCCTTCCCGAAGGGCTTCTACCAGAACTCCCCTTTCAGCCGCCTGCTGCAGACGCTCATAGTCGTCAACCGCCAGCACTACGGCGACGCTCCGACCGTGACGCGTCAGAACGACAGGGCGGCCTGTAGTCGCTGTCTGGGTGACGATCTCGCTCCCCTTGGCTTTGAGATCAGAGATCGGGCGAATATCTTGGCTGATTGTCAATTGGGTCATAGCCGCCTCCGTATTTGGATCTCTAATAGTACCGCATTGTTGTCCTTGTCGAACTTCCTACGATACATGTGTCCACCACAAACAGAAACGGCCAGCCCGGTGGCTGGCCGTTACGAAAGCGGACGGTGGAGACCTAGGCGTTCTCCACCAGATCCTTTGCCGTAACCTTGACCTTGTCGGCGGTGGTCTCAGTGACTTCGTAGACCCACGAGCCGTGGAAGTCGTTGAACTCCTGGATCTCGTTTTGCCGCTTGAGCTGGTCAGCCACCTGGCTGGCCTCGTCTTCGTCGGCATCCACCGCGATCGAGAGCTGGCCGACGTCGTGGTAACCCTGGATCCGCAGGTAGTGCTTGTCACCCTTGGAGGCGACGGACACTCGGTAACCGGACTGATCCTTGAGGTCGATGTCGACCGCTGAACGGAAAAGCAGTCCCTGGACTTCCGGTGCGTCGGCTAGGAAGTGTTTGGTGAAGCGCAGGCCCGAGAGCAGGCTCTTGAGCTGATTCACCTTGGAGCTTTCTTTCTTGCCGGCAGGGAGGTCGACGAGCGCCAAGCTGCCGTCCTGATCCTGGATGGCGAAACCTTGCCCCTGGATGCCGGCGATCTCGGAGCTTTCGACGTTGAGGATCTCTTTGTTCAGGAAATCATCTTGGCCGGTGTTGAGGTAAACCCGCGAGCTGGTCAGGTAGATGGTGTTGTCGTCGCCATCGGTGCGGCGAATGTAGCTACCGCCACCGTCGTCGAGGGACTTGCCGATGAGAAAGTGGACCATCTCCTGCTGGTTCTCATCCTTGAAGGTGACCTCGGTGGTGTTTTCGCCACCAGGAGACAGCTCGAGCTCTTCGATCAGGCTCTCGCTGTCGCCGACCTTCTTCTCCAGGCTGAGCTCCAAGACGTCGCGGACGAATCGGTTGATTGACTCGTTCTTGGCCGGATAACCACCGGCATCAGACACCAAAAAGCGATCTCCGTCGCGCCGCAACTGAGTCGTTTCGTCGCCTTTCTTGATCGCGATCTCAGTAATCGAGTCGGGGTTCAGGTTTTGCAGGAACTTCTGGCCGCGCTCGAAGCGCTCCGCCCGCCGCACACTGTCGGTGTACGAGTAGACGGAGAGGGCCATGAGGGCCAGGGCGACGACGAGTAGGATCTTGTTGATCTTCATGACACGCTCCTTCGGGCGCTGGCGTCGCGCATACGACGGCGGAAGAAGAGAAAGAGACCCAGACCGAGGACCAGTAGGGGTGTGACGCCGAGGGTTGCGAAACGTACTTTGGCTTCTTCGTATTCGAGCGCCGCGCGCTTGTCCTTGCGGATGTCGGCGAGCTCACGATTGGAGGCGCGAATGCGGTCGTTGAGCTGACTGACTTCGTCTTGCACTTGCTTCTGAAACAGTGCCGCGTTGCTCGCGCCACCCGACTGTTTTTCACGCAACTGCTCCTCGAAAGTTGCGATTTCGGCCCGCAGCTCCTTCTCACGCTCGAGCTGCTCACGGTCGGATCGCGCTTCGATCTCGTCGAAGAGCTTGAACGGGCGTTGGATCGAGGGTTTCGACCGCACCTTCATCAGTTCTTCGGAGCCGAACAAGAAGTCGACCGCGTTGAGTAGCACTTTGTGGTTGTCGTTGGTGGCGATAGCGCCGAACGGAGTGTTCTGGAACGCCACCTGATCGGAGATGAAGTCGACGTCGGCAAAAACCATCACCGTCGCCTCGCTGCGCTCCTCGTCCGGCACTGCCTCCTTACGCATCGTCTCACTGCTTTGCTGTGGTGGCAGTTGGACACCCGGCGGCAGGCCCGGCGGAGGTGGCGGTGTCGGACCGGGAATATCGGCGCCATCCGGATAAACCGGATCCAACTTACCCTGGACCAGGTAGGCCAGCGTCACTGGCTCGGTGCCAGGAGTGAATTGGTCGGCGATCTTGCCCGGGGAATTCAGGTCGAGGAACACCAGGCTGCCGGAGTCCGGGAATCCCGCTTTGACCTCGACGGTGTTGCCCTTGGCGGTGGTGGTGATCAGAGGTGTGAGGGTGACGCCACCCGCGTCATCTGCTCCTTCTGCGACGCCATCGTCGCCGCCAGTCTTCTCGAGACTGCCAGCAAGGAAGAAACGTAGATTGGAGAGCCCCTGAAAGACCGGATGGCCACTGTTCAACGTCTGGTCTCTGACTTGATCGTCGATCTGGAGATCGACGATCACGCGTTCAGCGCCACCGCTGCGCGACACCGCCCGCTTGATCGCGAGATCGAAGTCCGCCGCAATCTGATCTTCGACGCGCTCGAGGCCCCACTTGGCCAGCAGCGGCGCGAGGTTTGAGGACGGCTTGTACTGATAACTCGCCCACGGCTGTTGCGGATTCTGCGGTGGCTGGTCGTCGAGGGAGTAAGGATCTAGGAAGATCAGAGTGCTGCCGCCGCGGCTGACCCACTCGTCGAGGGCCCAGATGGCGCGCTCGTTGAAGTCCTTGGGGTGCACCACGATCACCAGATCGTAATCCTCGGGGGAGATGGAATCGGTGTCGGCTTCGATTTTCGACACCTGATACGTCTCTTCGAGCAGCTTCATGGCGATCCAAGACTCGCCAGGACTTTTGCCCTGGGCGCGCAACACTTGCGCCATATAAGGGTTCGACGCGTCCGAAACCACTTCGAGGCTCGACATCACGCCGATGCGCTGGCGCTGGGGCCAGATCATCGACTGGATGCGCTTCGAGATCTCGTACTCGATGGTCTCCTGTTTGTTGGGCCACAGGAAGTCGATGACGTCGCGGCTACCGGTCTGGGTTTGGAACACCAGGCCGAAGAAGAAGAGGTCACCGTGCTGATTGATCGGTTTGCCGTCGAGACCATAGTCGGCGGCGTCCTGGGCGTCGTCGGTGTCGGGCACCGGGTCGATGAAGCTGACCTTGATCTTGCCCTTGGAAGCAACTTCGTACTCATTGAGTAGAGCACGAATATACTTCTCGTAGGTGATGAAATCCTTGATGAACTTGGGCAGCGACTTACCGGCAGTCTGCGAGAAGTAGAGCTTGAGCTCCAGCGGCTTGACCCCTTCTTGGTGCAGCTTGGCGAGAATCGCTTCGGTGCCGTCGGTCAAGGAGTAAAGGTTGTCAGCGGTGAAATCGGCGCGCAGACTCTCGGTAGAGCGGGTCAGCACGTGGATGCCGAAGACCGCAACCAGTGCGACCAGCACCAGGGTCGTGACGCGACTGTTGAGGATCTTTTGAAAATTCATGGTTGATCCCTTCTCAGGAAGCCTTGGTGCGATCCAGGGCAACCATGCCACAGATCAGCCAACCCACGGTGAACAGGATGAAGAACATCAAGGTCCCAACTTCCAACAAGCCGCGGGTCATGGTGTCGAAGTGGTCGGTCACACTGAGGCTCAGGAAAAGCTGTTCAGCGTAGCCGCCCAAGCCGATGACGTCAAAATACTTGCCGATGGTCTCGAGAGACTGGGGCAAGCCGACGATCAGGAAAGCGACTGTTGCAGTGGTGCCGAGAATGAAGGCCACCACCTGGTTCTTGGTGATCGCCGAAAACAGCATGCCGATCGAAAGGTAAGCGGCGGCGAGCAACACGCAGCCGAGATAACCGGTGAAGATCACCCCCCAATCGGGATCCCCGAGCCGCGCCACTTGGAACACCAAAGGCAGGCTGAGGACTAGCGAGAAACTGAGGAAACACCAACCGGCGAGGAACTTGCCGAGGTAGGAGGCCTCGAGGGTGATCGGTAGGGTGAACAACAGCTCAACCGTTCCGGTCTTGCGCTCCTCAGCCCACAGCCGCATCGCCACCGCCGGCACCAGGACCACGAACAGCCACGGGATGTAGGTGAAAAACGGGTCCAGGCTGGCCTGGCGAAGCTCGAGGAAGCGGCCGAAGTCGCGTGACAGGGTGAGCCAGCCGCTGGCCACCAGAAAGATGACGATGAAAATATAACCCAGGGGGGACGCGAAGTAACCTTTGAACTCGCGTTTGAAGACCGACCTGAGTCCTGTGAAACGGCTCATGTGGTTATGCCCTCTGTAACGTTGCGGAAGAGGTCATCGAGGCGTCCTTCCTGTAGGTGGACGTCTTGTATCGGCGTGTCTTTGATCAAGTCCAACAAATCCACCAGGTGGTTCTCACCGCCCTCGGGATAAATGTCGACACTGGATGCCGAGCGGACCTCGACCCGTGAGCACCAGTCCTGGGCTTCGAGACGACTCGCCAGGGCGGGGTCGTCGTCTTGCAGGGTGAGGCGGATGACATTGTGACTCGGCGCCTGCGAGATCAGATCCTGCGGTGTCGAGTCGACCAGGATCTGGCCCTGGGAGATGATCATCGCCCGGGTGCAGATGCGTTCGACTTCGTCCAGGATGTGGGTCGAGACGATGATGCATTTATTGCTGGCGATGTTGGCCAGCAACTGCTGGACAACCGCCTTCTGATTGGGATCGAGACCGTCGGTGGGCTCGTCAAGGATCAGAACCTCGGGATCGTGGATCAGCGCTTGTGCCAAGCCGACCCGACGCTTGAAGCCTTTCGACAAGGTCTCGATGGTCTGATGCTGCACTTTCGTCAGCGCCGTCATCTTCAGCACCCGCGCGATGGCCTGTGGGATATCGCTGATGTCACGGGCTTCGCCGATGAACTCGAGGAATCCCGTCACCGTCATCTCGCCATAGGCCGGGGCATTCTCCGGCAGGTAGCCAATCTTCTGGCGTGCCGCCAGCGAATCCGTCGCCAGGTCGTGACCGGCAACCTCGATGCGACCAGCGTCGGGTTCCAGAAAACCGGTGATCAGGCGCATCGCGGTCGTTTTGCCAGCGCCGTTGGGTCCCAGAAAGCCCAAAACCTCGCCGCGGCGAACCTCGAAGCTGATGCCGTCCACCGCGCGGATCGGACCATAGTGTTTGGTCAGGTTGTCGACAGAGACCAGCGTCTCTCCGGTGGGCGCGGTCGCTCCAGCAGGTGCCGTCGTTACGGCAGGCGCCGGTTCGCTAGTGGGCGCCGTTTCTGAGGCCGGCGCCGTATCGACCGAGCTCGCCTCGGGCGCCTCGTCGGCCATTGTGTTGCTTGTGTTGTTCTCTTCCATAAAACCCCCTATCAGCCTCTCCTTGATCGGAAGCGGGCAAAAACGACTCTCCACGCGTCAGAATGACGCAGCCCGACGGCACAAAACAGCGATCTCATGCGCTCAACGGGGTACTGCGTCCATAAGTAAGCAGTTTGTATGCCAGGTTGGTGGCTGCTACCTGCCAACTTGCAAGAGCGAGCTCGGTTGTCCATTTTATCTTTCAGTGTCTTTTTTATCTAAAAATAGACACTGATGTGTTACACTGCCTTTAGTGGTTGTCGGCAGCGTGTGTCGCCAGCCTCGAGTTGATCAGCAGTGAAGCGAAAACGAGGGCACCATGACAGTCGGCAAAGACACATCTCTGGGGCAGCTAGAAACCAGCTACCGCAGCAAGATTCAAGAGTTGACAGAGCAGCGGGCTGAACTCAGCAAGCAGCTCGGCGCTTGCGATGAGCAGCTCAAGGTGTTCCAAGAAAAGCTGCACTGGGTGCAGACGCTGATCGTCGCGCCCGACGGCGCACGGATTCCACAGCGGACCAAGCGGCGCCGCAAGAGCCCGGTCAAGCTCATCACCTACCAAGTGTTGCGCGATCGGCCAGGCCAGTGGTTGACCGCGCGGCAGATCTTCACCGCCATCCGCAAAGACACCAACAAGCGGGTGTCCCGGCAGTCGATCAACGTCAACTTGAATTTGCTCGAGAAGTCAGGGCAAATCCAGCGTCGTCCGGCGCCCAAAGGTTCCGGCGGAGCCCAATATGTGTTCTCGGCGGTCTGAAATCCTCGCGACGGAGGACCGCCTTCACCTCAACCGCGTCGAGAGGCGCCCAAGCCCACAGGGAGAAAGGAGACTCGATATCGAAGTGAACAGTGCAGGGCAGTGATTCGAGGCCGGACGCCGCCGCAGCGGTGACGCCCGGACCCAACCCCGGCTCATGGTTGGCGCCTCGGGCCGGGGAATAAAACAAACAAAGGAGACAGTGTTATGAAACTTCAGGAAACGTATGGACTCATGCGGACCGCCAAGGAAATCCGCGTCGCTCTCGAAACCGATGGCGATCGGATTGGCGAGCTGCTGAACAGCAAGCGCCCACCACCGACAGGCGAAGGCGATCCCGTCTTCGACTACCGGGCACAAATGGGCCATCTCATCCATGAGCTCGATGGATCGGTCGACCGTTTGGTCGTTACCGAAGAAGAGCACTCGGAACGTCAGATCCGTTTGGATCGTGCGCGTGCCGAGCGCAAGAAAGTCGTCTCGACTAACCACGCGAAGCTCGTCGCGACCCGTGAGGGTCTCGAGAGCATCTACCCGAACGGGGCCTACGAGCTGGCGTTCGTCTCGGGTACCACTCCCAGAGTGCCACTCAAACTGATCGAACAGCTCGAGCAGACCGTGAAGCTCCTACGGGATCCACCGGTCGCGCTGCGGGAGACCAAATCCCCGGCGTTCAGCGTCGATCTCGAGATCGCGGCCTCAGATCTCGAAGCGGGTATTCCCGAGCTGCGAGGCTTGGTCGACAAAGTCGACTCCGCCCGCAAAGAGGCGGTCGGCACGCAGCTGATCCGGCGCGATGCGATCGACGAATTGCACCGGACCATCATCTGGGTCGGTCGGACTTCCGAAGGCTTGTTTTATCTTGCCGAAGAAGACGAGCTGGCCAAGCGTATCCGGTCGTCGACCCGCCGTTCGAAGCGTCCGTCGGAGGAGGCGCAGGAGGCGGCGGAAGCCGAAACGCCGTCAACTGAAGAGTCGACGAGTGGGTCGTCGGGCGAGCCGGCGTCGGTGGCTCCGTCGGTCAGCTAGTTGATCTGAATCTGTTTTGATGTTGCCGGGCGGCCTCGCGGTCGCCCGGCTTTTTTGTGGGTATTGGATTTGAGTTGTAGGGAAGATCAACATCGGTCTCAGCCTTTGCCCCACAAGCGTGTCTCATTAGACGATAGGGTCGACAACTTGAGACGCAACACGCATGAGCACACCTAAGCGCTTCTTCGCCCACACTCTTCCAGGCCGGCCGCCCGGCGAATGGGAAGAACTCCATGACCATCTGGAGGCGGTGGCCGAGCGAGCAGCGGAGTTTGGCGGGCGCTTCGGCGCCGCCGCGTGGGCGCATCGCGCAGGGCTCTGGCATGACCTTGGGAAGTATTCGCAGGCATTCCAGGACTATCTTCACCATACGACAGCGGCCGACCCGCACGTCGCTGACAGCGCCACACGCACCGACCACTCCACCGCTGGCGCGCAGCATGCAGTAGACGAGCAGCCCGGCGCCGGCCACCTATTGGCATATGTGATCGCCGGCCACCACAGTGGGTTGCTCAACGGCAGCCGCTCGACTGGCGCCTGCTTGCCTAAGAGGCTCAAGAAGAAGATCGAGCCGTTCGGAGAAGCGCCGGAATCGTTGGTGCAACTTCCGCCACTCGAACCACCTAGCGCCCTGACCGCGCCGCGCTCAACCCTAGCTGACAAGGCGTTCACGATCGCGTTCTTTACTCGCATGCTCTTTTCCTGCCTGGTTGACGCCGATTTCCTCGAAACCGAGCGATTCATGAATCCCGATCAGGCCGAGCGACGACCAGCCTGGGGCCCCGATGTCCTAGCCCGGATGAATGTTGCCCTCGACGCCTACATCGCCTCCTTGCCGGCGGATCCGACGCCGGTCAACCAGCGGCGCGCTGAGGTGCGCCAAGCGTGTCTCCAGGCTGCCGAACAGGCGCCAGGCATGTTCTCGTTGACCGTGCCCACAGGAGGCGGCAAGACCCTCTCTTCGCTGGCCTTCGCGCTGCGCCACGCGCAGCGCCATGGGCTCGAGCGGGTGATCTACGTTGTCCCCTTCACCACCATCATCGAGCAGAACGCCGACGTGCTTCGCAAGTTGATGCGAGAGTTTGGCGGCAACCAGCTCGAGGAAGCCATTGTTGAGCATCACAGCAATCTCGATGTCGGCAAAGAGACCAAGACCAGCCGGCTCGCAACGGAAAACTGGGATGCACCGCTGATCGTCACCACGTCGGTGCAGTTCTACGAGTCACTGTTCGCGAATCGCACCTCGCGCTGCCGCAAGCTCCACCGCTTGGCCAAGTCTGTGATCGTGCTCGACGAGGCACAAACCTTGCCAGTCGACTATCTCGCGCCTTGCCTGCGGGCGTTGCGCGAACTGGCCCAAGAATACGGCGCCAGCCCCGTGCTCTGTACCGCCACGCAGCCCGCCATCGAACAGCGAGACGATTTTGCCATTGGGCTCGAAGGTGTCCGCGAGATCATTCCCGATCCGCAAAGCCTGTACCGGAGTCTGCGGCGGGTCGACGTCGAGTACCTGGGACCGCTGGAAGACCAATCCCTGGCGGCGCGACTCCGTGGCGAGCGTCAAGTCCTGTGCGTGGTCAACACCCGTGGTCATGCCCGCCAGCTCTACCAGGCGCTCGGGGAGGACGAAGCCCATATCCACCTCAGTGCGCTGATGTGTCCGCAGCATCGCAGCGCGAAGTTGGCGGCGATCCACCTTCGACTTGCGAACGGACAACCCTGCCGGGTTATCTCTACACAACTCATCGAGGCTGGAGTCGACATCGATTTCCCCGTTGTCTACCGTTCCCTCGCCGGTCTCGACTCGATCGCTCAAGCCGCAGGCCGGTGCAACCGCAACGGCAAGCTCGAAAACAAGGGGAAGGTGTATGTCTTCCAATCACAACATGTGCGATCGGAAGCCTACTTCCGCGATACCGCGGGATGTGCTGCGCAGCTCCTTCCCGATTTTGAAGACCCTTTGGCCCTCGAGGCCATCGAACGCTACTTTCGACTCTACTACTGGGAGCAGAGCCAGCGCTGGGACGCCAAGGGTATTCTCGGAGAGTTTGTTCTGGACGCCGAGATCGCGCTGCCTTACGTCTTTGGCTTCAAGGACGTCGCGCAGCGTTTCCGGCTGATCGAAGACAACGGCAAACCGGTGATCATCCCATGGGGTCAAAAAGGCGCCAAGCTGTGCGAAGAGCTCCGCCAGACGCCGCTGCCGTCGCGTCGGCTGCTGCGCAAACTACAGCGCTACACTGTCCAGGTGCCAGAGCGCCTTTGGTTGGCCCACAGCGCTGCGATCGATTGTGTCCACGATCGGTACCCGCTGTTGATCAGCCCAGAGATCAGTTATCGTGACGATATAGGTTTGGCTTTGGATGATGATTCGACGGCGTTGTTGAACGCCTGAAGGGAGATGCGATGGCCTACGGAATCCAAATCGAAGTATGGGGTGAGATGGCGGCCTTCAACCGGCCGGAAATGAAAGTCGAGCGCGTTTCGTACGATGTGATCACACCGAGCGCGGCCCGCGGCATTCTCGAAGCGATCTACTGGAAGCCGCAGATGAAGTGGGTGATCGATCGAATCCACGTCCTCGCTCCGATCCGTTTCACTCAGGTGCGGCGCAACGAGATCAGCTCCAAGATTCCAGTAGGAGGCAAGACGGGTGTCGCGGCGGCCATGAAGTCGGGCCGTGGAGCTCTCGGCATCGCGGTCGAAAGCCAACGCCAACAGCGCGCTGCTCGGGTGCTACGCGACGTGCGATACGGCATCGCCGCCCACGTCGAGGTGCTCGGTCCCATCCAAGACAATGGCAAGAAAGTGTCTAAACCTGAGGCTAAACACCTCGAGATGTTCAAGCGCCGTGCCGCCCGCGGGCAATATTTTCACCACCCCTACCTCGGCGTGCGAGAGTTCCCGGCCTATTTCGAGCTGGTTGAGGAATTCGGCCCGTGCCCCGCGGAACTTCCAGCTGAGAGAGATCTTGGATACATGTTGCACGACATCGCCTTCCTGCCGGATCCCAAGGGAGAAGTGATCGAATCCAACACCGGCAAGCGGGTCACGGCTCAGCCGCGGTTCTTTCAAGCCATCCTGCGCGACGGTGTGATCACCGTGCCGCCGCTCGCCGCCGCGAGGGCCTGAGGCGTGATTCTCCAAGCCCTCCATGCCCTCTACGGCCGCTTGCAGGCTGATCCCGCCTATGCGCTGCCGACGCCGGGCTACAGCCTGCAGAAGATCACTTTCAAGGTCATTCTCGAACCGAACGGCAGGCTGTTCACCATCGAGGACCATCGGCTCGAACGTGGCGGCAAGCGGCGCCCGCGGCAGCTGCAGGTGCTCGGTGCCGGCAAACCTTCGGGCTCGGGGCTCAACCCCTGCCTGCTGTGGGACAACAGCACCTACATGTTGGGCTTCAAGCCAGAGGACACTAAGCCGCGACGAACCGCCGAGAGCTTCGAGGCTTTTCGCACCAAGCACTTGGCTCTCGAAACTGAGATCAACGCTGCTTCGTTTTCCGCTGTCTGCCGCTTCCTCGAAGCCTGGGAACCAGCGCGGGCCATCGACGACTTTCCGCACCTAGCCGAGATCGCAACCGGCTTCGGGGTTTATCAGCTGCGCGGCCAGCCAGCCTATATCCACCAGGATCCGGCGGTGAAAGCTTGGTGGCGACAGCAGGCGGACACGGCAGCAGACGGTGACACGGGTCAGTGCCTGATCACCGGCGACGAAGGGCCCATTGCCCGCCTCCACCCCAAGATCCGAGGCGTCACCGGAGCGCAAGGCGCCGGCGCCACCCTCGCCGGCTTCAATGATGACGCTTACACCTCCTACGGCAAAAGCCAGAGCTTCAATGCACCGGTATCCGAGGATGCTGCATTTCGTTATACCGCCGCGCTCAACGCTCTGCTCGACGGCCCGATGAGGGACAAACATCGCCTCTCCCTGGGCGATGCCACGGTGGTCTTTTGGACCGAGCAGCCAACGGTGACTGAAGAGATCTTCGCATTGTGGTTCACCAACAGTCGCGACTCCGCCGCGATGGCGGAGGAAACGCAAGATCAAGGGCTGCGGTTGAAGATCGAAGTCTTTCTCACTGCCCTGCGCTCCGGCGAAGACAAGTCCGGTCCTTTAGGGGAAGATTCCGCGGCCACGCGGTATTACATTCTCGGGCTGGCCCCCAACGCCGCTCGCCTTGCCGTGCGTTTCTTCCACCAGGGCACCCTCGGCGAGCTACTGCGGCATCTCCGGCGTCATCTTCGCGACATTAGCCTCACCCCGCAACCCGCTGTTGGTAAACGTAGAGCCGACCCCGAGATGCCACCCGCCTGGTTGCTTCTGCGACAGACCGCCCGCGACAGCAAGGATATTCCCCCGGTGCTCGCTGGGCCGCTGCTGCGGGCCATCGTTACGGGCTCGCTCTATCCCCAAGGTCTTTATGCAGCCGTCTTGCGCCGCATTTATGCGGACCGCGAGGTGAGTTATCTCAGGGTGTGTGTTCTGAAAGGTTATTTGAATCGCAATCAAAATCAGGAGGTGAGTATGAGTCTCGACCCGGAGCGCACCGAACCCGGCTATTTGATCGGGCGTCTGTTCGCGGTATTGGAGAAGGCGCAGAATGACGCCCATGGCGGCAAGCTCAACAAGACCATTCGGGACAACTTCTACAGCTCGGCCAGCGCCACTCCGCGTAGCGTCTTCCCCCGCCTGCTGCGCACTTATCAGCACCATCTGGCGAAGTTGGGAATCGGCCACAAGATTTTCTTTGAGAAGAAGGTCCAGACCATCGTGGCGCCGCTGGCCGATTGGCCGGCCCACCTCGACATGACTGGCCAGGGGCTCTTCGCCATCGGTTACTACCACCAGACTCGCGATCTTTATTCCAAACACGACCCACAAGACGCACCCGAAACCAGTTCGGAAGGCTAACGAAAGGCAGGCATATGAACCGCTACGATTTTATTTTTCTATTCGACGTCAAAGACGCCAATCCGAACGGCGATCCCGATGCCGGCAACCTGCCACGAGTTGATCCAGACACTGGCCACGGCCTGGTCACCGACGTCTGCCTCAAGCGGAAGGTCCGGAACTATGTCGCTCTGACCCGGGGATCGCAAGAGCGCCATGAGATCTACTTTGCAGAGAAAGCCGTGTTGAACTCAGTTCACCAGCGAGCCTACGAGCACGTTGGCGAGAAGTCAGTGCCCAAGAAGCTGCCGAAAGACGCCGCCAAAGCCAAAGCGCTCACCGACTTCATGTGCCACAATTTCTACGACATCCGCACGTTCGGGGCGGTAATGAGTACCGAGGTCAACTGTGGCCAGGTGCGCGGGCCGGTGCAACTTTCCTTCGCCCGCTCGGTCGAGCCAATTGTCATGCACGAGCATGCGATCACTCGCAGCTCGGTGACGAACGAAAAAGACATCGAAAAGGAACGCACCATGGGTCGAGAATTCACCGTTCCCTACGGCCTCTACCGCGCTCATGGTTTCGTCAATCCTTTCCTTGCAGAGCAGACCGGATTCGGCGAAGAGGATCTCGAGCTTTTGTGGGAAGCCTTGGCAAACGCCTTCCAATTTGATCAGTCCGCCGCCCGGCCGGCGGGCAGCATGGCGGCCCGCAAGCTCATCGTTTTTGATCACGGCAACCAACTCGGCAAGGCGCCTTCACATCAGTTGCTCGAAGCGGTCGAGGTCAAGCGGGACAAAGACGTCGAGATCCCGCGCTCCTTTGGCCACTACGGAGTCACCTACGATCGCGCTGAGATCGAGGCTAAAGGTGTCAGAGTGTTGGAGAAGATCTAGCTTCACCCAGCGGCATTGAACCGGTGTTCAGCGAGGATGATCTGCGGCCTCTTTCGGCCCTCCAGCACTTGGTGTTCTGTGAGCGGCAGTGTGCCCTGATCCACCTCGAGCAAATCTGGGTGGAGAATCGGCTGACGGCAGAAGGCAGGCTGTTGCACCAGCGGGCCGACGCCGTCGGTCACGAGAGTCGCGGCGACGTCCGGACGGCGCGGGCGTTAGCGTTACGTAGCCTGCGGTTGGGCCTCATCGGCCGCGCTGACGTGGTGGAGTTTCACCGTGCGGCAGCGGGCGAGGGCGTGAAGCTGGCGGGAGTTTCCGGGCGCTGGCGGCCCTATCCGGTGGAGTACAAGCGTGGCCGACCAAAGCGCCACAGTGCCGACGAAGTCCAACTATGCGCTCAGGCACTCTGCTTGGAGGAGATGCTTGGCGTCGTGATCGAAAACGGCGCGCTTTATTACGGCAGCAACCGACGCCGTCACCCGGTGGGCTTCGACCCTGATCTACGATCCTTGACGGAGTCTACCGCCGCCCGATTGCATGCCCTGTTGGCTGGCGGCAAAACTCCGAGAGGAATACGCGAGCCCAAGTGTGACCGGTGCTCATTGCTTGGAGTGTGCCTACCAGCGGCACCGGAGTCTTCGGCCCGCGCTTATGTCGACCGCCTGTTCCGGGCTGAGGAGAGCTGAGTGAAGAAGCATCTCAATACGCTCTTCGTCACTACCCAGGGGGCTTATCTTGCCAAGGAGGGGGAGACCGTATTGGTGCGGGTGGAAGGGAAAACTCGGCTGCGGGTACC
This sequence comes from Acidobacteriota bacterium, assembly GCA_029263355.1. Lineage (GTDB taxonomy): Bacteria > Acidobacteriota > Thermoanaerobaculia > Multivoradales > J023 > JAAELT01. The sequence goes on from JAJCXQ010000099.1 coordinate 39,208, forward strand.
GATTCACAACCTCGCTGGCATCGTGTGTTTTGGCAACGTCGGCAGCAGCCCGTACTTGCTCGGCTTCTGCGGCCGTCGCGCCGTGTCGGTGAGCTTCCTCACCGAGCGTGGTCGTTTTCTGGCCCGGGTCGTAGGACCGACCTCGGGCAACGTCTTGCTACGCCGCGAGCAATACCGCCGGGCCGACGACCCAGCAAGCTCCGGTCAACTCGCCCGCGCGATCGTCGCCGCCAAAATATCGAGCTCGCGAGCGCTGCTCGTGCGCGCTGCTCGCGATCGGACAGCGGAAGGAACAGAGAGCACTGAGCTCGGTGGCGCCGTCGTCAAGTTGAAGCAGCTGCTTTCCGAGTTGAACAATATGGGCGAGGTCGACAGCATCCGCGGCATCGAAGGCGCTGCGGCCCGGGCCTATTTTGGAGTATTCAATCACTTGATCCTACATCAGAAGAAGCCTTTCCGATTCGAAGGCCGAAGTCGTCGCCCGCCGCTTGACTCTTTAAATGCCCTACTTTCGTTCAGCTACACACTGTTGCTACACGACGTTGTCTCGGCCCTGGAGAGCTCAGGCCTCGATCCGGCGGTTGGGTTTCTGCATCGGGATCGGCCGGGACGCCCGAGTTTGGCACTCGATTTGATGGAAGAGTTCAGGGCATTCCTGGCGGATCGACTGGTGTTGTCGTTGATCAATCTCCAGCAGGTCAAAGAGGGCGGTTTCGAGCTTAGCGATTCCGGTGGTGTGTGGATGAACGACACGACGCGAAAAAGCGTGATCGCCGCGTACCAGAAGCGGAAAGACACCGAGATTGTGCATCCCTTCCTAGGCGAGAAAACCACAGTAGGAATGGTGTTTCACCTCCAAGCTCTGTTGCTGGCGCGATTTCTGCGTGGTGACTTGGATGCCTATCCACCCTTTGTCATGAAATAGAACAGATGGGGTTGCGATGAGTTTCCTTGTGATCGTTAGCTACGATGTCTCAACGGTCAGCGCAACCGGCCGCCGACGCCTGCGGCGGGTAGCAAAGGCCTGCGAGGACTTCGGTCAGCGAGTTCAGAGCTCGGTGTTTGAATGTCTGGTAGACCCGGAGCAGTGGACACGGTTTCGTGCTCGTTTGCTCGACGAGTACAATAGCGAGGAAGACAGTCTGCGTTTCTACTTCTTGGGTCGCAATTGGAAAGGGCGCAAAGAGCATCACGGCATCAAGTCGACCCCTGACTTAACCGACCCCCTCATCGTCTGAATGTTCAGTTCTGTCGCGAACCCGAAGTGCCCATGCAAACCCCGGGAGGTTCGCGATTGGTCTAAGGTCTTCAAGAATGAGAGGGTTATGGAGTTCGTTACAATGTTCGTGGCGGTCGCGTGATGTCGAAGACTGGGGTTCGCGAAAATGCGCTCCCAAGCCTCTGTGGTATCACGACTTACGGCCGCGCAGTCGCCCCCCGTGCGGGGGCGTGGATTGAAACTGGACCCAGTGGAGTCTGGCCGGCTACTGCTCGGCAAGTCGCCCCCCGTGCGGGGGCGTGGATTGAAACTTGCTGCTGCTGGAACTGATCGAGCAGCGCTTGGGACGTCGCCCCCCGTGCGGGGGCGTGGATTGAAACACCTTGACCCGCTTGGAGCGACCAGCGCGAAGACCGTCGCCCCCCGTGCGGGGGCGTGGATTGAAACCTCATCGGTAGGCTCATGGTTATCGCCAAACCATTCTG
>JAJCXQ010000100.1 GCA_029263355.1 Acidobacteriota bacterium
GGCCGGTATCAGGTCACCAAGTTGCTCGGCTCAGGTGCTATGGGCTCGGTGTTTCGGGGGTGGGATCCCAAGCTGAAGCGCGATCTGGCCCTCAAAACGATGCGGATCAATGCCGAAGAGATCGATCAGCAGAAACTCATCACCAGTCTGTTGGAAGAAGCGGCGATCAGTGCCCGGTTCCACCATCCAAATATTGTGACGGTGTACGATGTGGCGGACGAAGGAAACGCCGCGTTCATCGCCATGGAGTTGGTGAATGGCACCAATCTGGAGATGTATCTCAAGAGCGTCGGCACGCTCGATCCCAAGGATGTCATTCCCCTGGGTTCGGCGATTGCGCATGCCCTCGCCGTCGCTCATCAGCATGGTCTGGTTCATCACGACGTCAAACCCGCCAACGTGTTACTTGGCAACGAGAAGTCGATCAAGGTCACCGACTTCGGTATTTCCGAGATGATCTCATCGGCGACCCGAACCGACGACGTCATCTGTGGCACTCCCGGTTATATCGCGCCGGAATGTTTCCTGGGTGAGCCTTATGGACCGGGTGCTGATCTTTTTGCCCTGGGCTTGATCCTGTACGAAGCCCTGGTCGGCAAGAATCCCTTTCACGGTCGCACGTTGCGTGAGACGATTCTCAACACTGCCACCGTTGAGCCCGAGCCGTTCGAGAATTTCCGGCCCGATGTCCCCGCTGAGCTTTCGGAGCTCATCTTCGCACTGATATCCAAGGAGCCCACGGAGCGCCCCTCGGACGCCGCGACCGTTGCCGAGCAACTCGATACCTTGATGCAGGAGCGCAGCCTCACCTGGGAGCCGGCCCTGGACAACCTGTCGGCCGACCCGGGGAAGAAACCGTTGGCGCCAACACGTCTTTTCTCATTGACCGAGATCTAGCTTCGCTTCCAGTATCCAAGGTGGCGTGTTCCGAGCTTGCTGGATGCAGGCGTTAACCGCGACGCCGTGATAGCTCGAACCCGCTAGTTGGAGCTCCCCTAGAATCGCGATGTTCACGCCGAACACAAGGTCTCGGGACGATCACGTGGTTCTGCCTGAGGTGTCTTGACGATGGATCAAGATAATAACTCGAATAGCATCAAGCTGGCGCTGCTCCGAAACCGCCGGATCCTGTTACTCTTGCATGATGCAGGTAGATCGAAGCGGCAGTGTGCGTGATCCTGCCGCAGGTCAATTGAACACGATCAGGGAGGTGATGTACGACGTTCCATGGCGTCTGTTCATCGCGGCTTTCGTATTGGTCCATCTACCGTTCTTGTTGCCGATGGCGGGGGGCTTGGATCTAGCGACGTATTCCGATCTTTATGTTCAAGTGCTGCTGCTACCGGTGGTGCTGATCGTCTTGCGTTGGGGACTGGATGAGATTGAGCAGCGAGAAGAGCGGCGGTTCTGGAACTACTTGAGTTTTGCGGTCCTCTGCTGGTGGATCGTCCGATGGACCTATGTGCTGATCCCCCGTGAGCAGCGGGTTGCAGAGGTTCACCTCGCGATCGACATCGTCTATTTGCTTTTCTATACCGGCTTCCTACTGGCGGCAGAGGCGAAGCCCCACCTGCGTTCGGATGGCGAAGGGCGGACTCCTCTATGGACCGTCGAAACGCTTGGCTTGATGGGGCTGGTCTTCACTCTCCTCGTTTACTTCGTATTGATTCCGATCGATCTCACGGCACAAAGTTACGAGAACTGGGAAGCCTCGCTCTATTTTTATCTCTCTCTCGACGTCATCCTGGCGATACGGTTCGGCCAGCTGGCGATCGGCTGTCGCTCGGCACAGTGGCGCGCCACCTATGGGTTTCTGTGTTTGACAGCGGTGCTGTGGACCGCTTTTGGTGTGCTGGAGATTCTCTGGCGGCGGGGGACCGCCGACTGGTTGAACGCGACGTGGGCCAACATCCTGTGGCAATTGCCATTGGTGACCTTGGTGTTGGCGATACGGACGCGACACCGCTCTGTTCCGGAAGAGGCTGTTGTTACCGAGAAGCGACAGCGGCGAACCCGTTTGTTGCGTAGCGGCAGTCCGTTGGTTATTGCGGCTCTGGTTCCGCCGACGGTCCATATCGGCCTCTCGTTGTTTGGTCTGCTCGACGACGCGACGCGCACGCCGCGTGAATGGTTGGTGCTGTCGAGTCTTTTGCTGCTCGGCGGCCTGGCGTTGTTCGAGCGTGCGTTGGTGCAGAAGCAGAGCCTGCACCAGAATACCTACCTGAACTCATTGATCGAGAGCTCGCCGTTGCCGACCGTGCTCCTGGACCCGCAGCATCTCGTTTTGACGTGTAATCCAGCCTTCGAAGCACTATTCGTTTACCCGAGCCACCAGATCGTTGGCCGGAACATCGATCATTTGATCACCACAGACGACAGCTTACCGGAAGCTCACGAGATCACCCGCCGAGTCCAAAGTGGTGAATCGACCTTTACCGTTGGCCGCCGCAATCGCAGTGATGGTAGCCAAGTGGACGTCCGAATCTTCGGCATCCCATTGACGTCGGAAGGTCGTTTGATCGGGATCTACGCTCTCTACCAGGACATCACCGATCGTCTGGCTGCACAGCAAACGTTGAAAGACAGTGAGGAGCGTTTCCGTCTGCTGTCGGAAGCTGCTTTCGAAGGGGTGATTCTGAGCGATCAGGGCAAAATCTTCGACGCCAATCAGCAGGCTGCAGACATGTTCGGTTTTACGGTCGCGGAGATGATCGGTACTCCGATCGGAGCCCGGGTGTCAAAAGATCAGAAGCAGTTGGCCAAGGATCGTAATCAAGCCGGTTACGAACTGCCCTACGAGCTCGAGTGTTACCGTAAAGACCGTTCTAAGTTCACGATGGAGGTCCGTGGCAAGTCGATTCCGTATCGCGGACGGAAGGCCCGAGTTACGGTGGTTCGAGATATTACCGGGCAACGCCAACTCGAAGAGAAGCTGCGCCGGTCGCAGAAGATCGAAGCCATCGGTCGGTTGACGGCGGGCATTGCCCACGACTTCAACAATTTATTGACGATCATCCTGGGGCGCGGAGAAGTGTTGGCACGGCGTCTAGAGGCCGGAAGTGATCCACATCAATGGGCCGAAGAGATCACCGGCGCCGCACGGCGTGCCGCGGCGATGGTTCAACAATTGCTCGCCTTCGGCCGCAAACAGCCACTGCGCGTCGAGTCGGTGGACCTGAACGCGGTTTTGACCGGCATGGAGAAGATGTTGGGGCGTCTCTTTCCGCCGTCCATCGAGCTCAGACTAAAACTTGGTGCGGGGCTCGGTGCTGTGCAAGCGGACCCTAGTCAAATCGAGCAAGTCATCCTCAATCTGGCGATCAACGGCCGTGATGCCATGGCCGAGGGCGGCACGCTGAC
>JAJCXQ010000101.1 GCA_029263355.1 Acidobacteriota bacterium
CGGTCGTTTCCTCGCCTTCTGGAGGATCCTGCTGCCGCCGACCCGGGCGCTTCTCGGACGGACGCACTTTGTCGGCGAGCTTTTTCTCTCCGGCCAACCGACAGAAGTCCTCGAAGGTCCGAGAGGAGCGCACGAAGACCAGATCGTGTTGATCCTTGAGCTTGTCTCGCGCGACTTTCGCCTCGTCGAGCTCGCGGCGGGCTTCGTCGACCTGCCGTAGATTGAGGCGCAGGTCGTTGGCCAGGGGATCCAACTCGGCGGCTTGCGACCGGAGGTTGGCGGGTTCCTGGAAGATGCTTTCTCCCAGGTGCTTTTCCAGGTCGTCACCGGCGAAGATCTTGACGATCCGGTCCGCTTGACGTAGCAGGGGCTGCGGCGAGCGAGCGGTCTCGCCAGCGAGGCCAAGATCGACCAGGTGAGGGGCGACGTATTGGTTGATCAGGGTCAAGCGCAAGCGGGCGACCATGCGCGCCAGCTTGGGGAAAGCTTCGGCCCGTTGATTCCGTAGCCGGGTGTACTGAGCGTTGGCTTCGTACAGGGCTTCGTCAGCCACCACTAACTCGTTGATGGATGCCCCCATCTTGCGGGCTAGGGCGACGACTACGGGGAAGAACCCCGGTGCCTCGTCACCCTCTTCGAGATGCGGTTGGACGAGATCACGCAGCCGTTCGGCCACCCGTGACCCTTGCTGCCACAATGCGGTGAGCACGAAGCGGCAGGACTGTTGACGATCGGTCACTTCTTTTGACGTTTTAGCAGGCATAGTTGCCTCCTTGGTATGTGCCCGGCGGATCCGGGCGAGTGGTAAAGGTGCCCGACAGTGTCGGGCGGTTGATGATTCCGGTCTAGCCTGCGAGATCTTCTCGCTGGCCCCGGGACGCGGCGGCTGTGATGCGCCGCCCGCGACATCAACAATGTACCGGCTGAGACCACCCGGTGCGCGCCGAGCGTGTTTTTCTGGTTTTCTACCAACCGGTCGGTTGAGGAAACCGCCGATAAAGGCCCAAAAGCCTCCTGAGAGACCCTTACGGCCGATTCTGAAGTCTCCGAACACTTCTGGAAGACTTGGTCGCCCGATTTTGAAGTCTCCGAACACTTCTCGAAGAGTTGGTCGGCCGATTCTGAAGTCTCCGAACACTTCTCGAAGGTTTGGGTGGCCGCCGTACGGCAGTTTGGGCAGTGTTTTGCGGCGCCAATGTCGGCTGTCGCCGGCTCCCGGAGGTTGTTTCAAGCAGCCGCGGTGGCCGAGCAAGTTAGAAAACTTTGTTTGCTAACACGCGTACCGGCCGAGCAAGTTAGAAAACTTGGTTTGCTAACACGCGTACCGGCCGAGCAAGTTAGAAAACTTTGTTTGCTGACCCGCCCGCCGGCCGTAATTGCGCATTCGCGGGCTTCACGGGGAGCGTAAACGGCGGCCGTTGTTCGACAAAAGCGCGGAGCTCCGAGATCTCCGGCTCTTCCGCTGAGGGGGTCTGGGATTGAATCAGTCGCCTCCGAGTGGTAGAACTGCTTCCAGTCAGTCCCGCCTAGAGGCCGGCCGGCACGTCATCTCTCCACCAACATCTCCAAGGGTGATCCCGTGAGCAGCAATGAATCCCTGTCCATGCAGAAGATCGTTTCCCTCGCCAAGCGTCGCGGCTTCGTTTACCAGAGCTCCGAGATCTACGGCGGTCTGCGCTCGGCTTATGACTACGGGCCGATGGGGGTGGAGCTGAAGCGCAATTTGATGAACGAGTGGTGGCGGACGATGGTCCACAGCCGCGAAGATATTGTCGGCATCGACGCCTCGATCATCATGCATCCCAAGGTGTGGCAGGCGAGTGGCCATCTGTCGAACTTCGCGGACCCGCTGGTCGACTGCAGGCTGTGCGGTGAACGTTTCCGCGCCGATAAGGCTCCAGAACTGGCTGACGGCGAGCCGGCGCCGATCACCCTGGCCGACAAAGGACGCGCCAAAGCGGCGCTGGAGAAGGCTGAGCGAGTGCTGGGGGTGACCCTGACCCGTCGCGGCAAGACGCTGGACGGCGCCGTCGCCGGTGACCGTGGTTACGTCTGCCCCAACTGCGGCGCCCCCTTTCTGAGTGAGGAGCGGCAATTCAACCTCATGCTGCGCAGCTTCCTTGGCCCGGTGGACCCCATCGGCGCCGTGGTGGCCGCGGTACGCCAGGCGGTGGAGGACGGAGAGGACGCCGACGCCCAACGGCTGGTAGCCGAGAAGGTGCTGGCCGAAAGCTCGGTTTACCTGCGCCCCGAGACCGCCCAGGCGATGTTTGTGCAATTCCCCAACGTGCTGCAATCGACCAGCGCCAAGGTGCCCTTCGGCATCGCGCAGTTGGGCAAGAGCTTCCGCAACGAGATCACGGTGGAGCACTTCATCTTCCGCTCGGTCGAATTCGAGCAGATGGAAATGGAGTTTTTCGTGCCACCTGGCGACGGCCCCAAGTGGCTCGACTACTGGAAAGAGGCGCGCCTCGCCTGGTGGAAGACTCTCGGCCTGAAAAGCGACAGCTTGCGTCTGCGCCCCCACGGCCCGGACGAGCTGGCCCACTACAGTGATGGCTGCTTTGATGTCGAATATCTCTTCCCCTGGGGCTGGGACGAGCTCGAGGGTATCGCCTCGCGCACCGATTTTGATCTCAAGGCCCACACCAAAGGCTCGGGCAAAAAGCTCGTCTACTTCGATCCGGAAGCCATCGACCCCGAGACCGGTAAAAAGGGCTGGCGCTACATGCCCCACGTCGTCGAGCCGGCGGCGGGCGCCACCCGCGGTGTGCTCGCCGTGCTGTGCGACGCCTACCACGAGGAAGAGGCCGATGCCGAGGGTAAGGGCCAGCGTACTGTCCTCAAGCTGCATCCACGTTTGGCGCCGATCAAGGCCGGTATCTTGCCGCTGGTGAAGAAAGACGGCATGCCCGAGATCGCGCGCAAAATTGTCGACGACTTCCTGAAGGCCGGCATCAACGCCAAATACGACGCCCAACATTCGATCGGCAAACGTTACGCTCGCCACGACGAAGTGGGTACTCCCTATTGCCTGACCGTTGATGGTCAAACCAGCGAAGACGGGCAGGTCACGATCCGCTATCGCGACGACCGCAGGCAGGAACGGATCAAGGTGGAAGAAGCTGTCGATGTGGTGCAGAAGGCGCTGCGGGTCTGAGACGCGACGGTAAATTCGGAGCCGCTCTCAAGGCCGACTCTGCGACTCAGCCTGATCGATCTGATACTGACGAAACCCCGGATTGTCCTGCCACATATGCTGGGGCAGCTGCACCACCCGCTGCGGGAACACATGCAGCTGATTACCATTGAGGTTGACCACCTCGAGAGACGGCAACTGGTCGACGGCAGAAACGTCGACCAGACGATTGTTATCGACCAGGAGCTGGCGCAGGGATGGCAGGTCGCGCAGCCCCTGCAAGGAAACGAGCACGTTGCCACTGAGGTGCAGCCGCTCGAGCCTCGGCAGGCGCTCGAGGCCGGCTGCGCTGTCGAGGATATTGCCTTGTAGATAAAGCGATTCGAGGTACTCGCGGCCGACCAGGCGATCGACTGCGGTGAGGGCATTGTCGGCTAGATCGAGGGAGCGAAGCGCCGGCAGCTCGGCGAGCTCGCGCATCGAGGTCAGGGTGTTACCACGCAGATCGAGGACCCGCAGATCCCGACAATGGTCCAGGCCGGCGAGACTCCGCAAGCCGCTATCGACGATGCTGAGCAGACTGAGATGGTCCGCCTGCCCCAGCCCTTCGAGGTTGTCGAGGCTGGCGTGCCGGATGCGCAGCCAGGTCAGCTGACGAAGACCGCCGAGGGGCGCCAGACTGTCGAGCTCCGGCGCCGAACCGAGGCCGAGGGCCCAGACATGGCCGGCATCGTCGATCTCGACCCAATTGCCGGACGTGCTCGCCAGCTCACCTTCGACGCTGAGTTGCCAAGGATGGAGGCCGGCGCTAGCCAGCAGCCCGCGCAGCGCGACGATCTCGTCAGCCACCATCGCCACCCGCCCGGCCTCGACATCAACAAACGTCCGTGGCCCGGAATCGCACGCAGTCGAGAGCACCGACACCAGGAACGGGATCAGGCGCCACAGGACGCTCAGCGGACCGCCGCTGCTACGTGGCGCGGTGAGAACCAGATGATGACAGGGCCAATCGGCGTCTCGAGGAGAGCGCATCACCGAATGATAGCCCTTTCGCTTGATACGATACGCGACCACCCCCAACTCCAGCGCCAATTCCTGAAAGCAAAACGATGCGCGAAACTCCCGTTGTCCGCTTAGATTCCGTCGGCCCCATCGCGGAAGTGATCCTCGATCGCCCGGAAAAACTCAATGCCATGGCGCCGAAGTTCTTTGACGAGATCCGCCAGGCGTTTGAGCAGGTCGATCGCGACGACACGATCCGGGTGGCGATCCTGCGCGCCGAGGGTCGACACTTCACAGCTGGACTGGACCTCACCGCGGCCGCCAGCGCTCTGCGACCCGATCCTGATGCCGCCACCAGTCCGGTGACCGCCAACACTCGTCTCTACCGCTTGATCCGCGATTGGCAAGACAGCATCAGCGCCGCGGAACGCTGCCGCAAGCCGGTCATCGCCGCCGTCCACGGTCATTGCATCGGCGGCGGTGTCGATCTGACAACCGCCTGCGATATACGTTTGTGCACGGCGGACGCAACCTTCTCGATCCACGAGACGAAAATCGCTATCGTGGCCGATATCGGAACGCTGCAACGCATTTCCGCCATCGTTGGCAAAGGGATGGCGCGGGAGATGGCGTACACCGGCAAACAGGTCACCGCCGAACGCGCTGAACGCTGCGGCCTGGTCAACTCGGTGTACCCGGACCAAGACAGCCTTCTGGACGGCGCCCGGGCCATGGCTGAGGAAATCGCCGCCAATTCACCGTTGGCGGTCCAAGGCACCAAACAAGTGCTGCAGTATTCGGAAGAACACACGATCGAAGAAGGCCTCGATCATGTCGCCCATTGGAATGCGTCGTTCCTGCACTCTCAGGACCTGGTGGAGGCGATGAAGGCGTTCATGGAGAAGCGACCCGCGGTCTACACTGGACGCTAGGTCCTGGACGCTGAACTTTTTCTGCCGCTTCGACAGCAGAAAAGAACACCGCACCCCAGGCCCAGATTCTGCTACGGTGCGCGGGCCATGATCGACCCGCGCCACAAGGATACCGCCGCCTTCCTGATGCGCCTCGCCAAAGCGCTTCACGCCTACGGTACGCCCTCTCATCGACTGGAAGAGGCACTCGGGATCATCAGCGTCAGCCTGGGGGTCGAGGCCCAGTTCATGGCCACCCCTACCTCGATCGTGTCGTCGATCGGACCTGAGGACCATCAGGAAACCTTCCTGGTTCGTGTTGAGCCCGGGGAAACCAATCTCGACAAGCTGACGTCACTGCACGAGATCATGCAGCGGGTCGAGAGCGGCGAGCTCGACGAACGCCAAGGCTGGATCGAAGTCGACAACGTCGTCTCCGCCAAGCCACGCTACGGCTCAGCAACCACCGCCATCGCATACGCGGTGACCTCCGGCACCGCCGCCACCTTCTTTGGTGGCGGCTGGCGAGAAGCTGGATTGTCCGTGGCCCTGGGTGGGCTGCTCGGCTTGTTGGCGATCTTCGCCATCAGCCGACCACGGTTGGCAGCTCTTTATCCAGCCCTGGCCGCGATGTTGGCAGCGGCCAGCGCCAGCTTTGCTGCTGCCTTTGTCTCGCCGGTGTCGTCGTCGATCACTACCCTAGCCGGGATCATTGTCTTGATTCCGGGTCTGTCGCTGACCATCGCGATGAACGAGCTCGCCCACCGTCACCTGGTCAGCGGTACGGCGCGGCTGACTGGCGCCTTGATCACCTTTCTGCAGATCGGCCTCGGCGGCGCTACCGGCTGGAAAATCGCTGAAGCCATGATCGGTCAGCAGGCGCCCAGTGAGCCCCTAGCGCTGCCGGCTGCGGGCCTCTTGCTCGCCGGACCGCTGGCGGCAGCCGCGTTCACCGTGCTGTTCCGCGCTCGCCCGGCAGACTTCGGGTGGATTCTCTTCGGATCGATGGTGGCATTCCTGACCACCCGCTCCGCCAGCGGCGCCTTCGGACCCGAGATCGGCGCTGCCCTCGGCGCCTGGGCCCTCGGCTGTCTCTCCAACTTGCTGGCCCGCTGGCGCGGTAAGCCGTCGTCAATCACCCTGGTTCCGGGTCTGCTGATGTTGGTTCCCGGCAGCTTCGGTTTTCGGTCACTGCAGGCGTTGGTCAACCACCAAGTGCTGGCCGGCGTCGAGACCGGGTTCTCGATGGTGCTGATCGCCATGTCACTCGTTACCGGCCTGTTTCTATCGAATCTGACCATCGCCCCACGGCGATTGTTGTAACGATCGCCGGATAGCCCTCGAACGATGGACGAGGGACGGTGGCCAGAAAATTGGCCACTGAAATTGGACACTGTAGAAAGCAACTCAAAGACCGTCACGTGGCTCGTAAGCTTGCTTTGCTAACGTGTCAACATCCGGTCTTCACCGGCGGAGGGTTGGTTGCGTCTTGTTGAGTCGGGATTCTGGACGACGACCTATCGCCTTTGCCCCATCAAACTCTCGAGCATGACATCCGCAGCCACAAACAGGTTTCGCCACTGGCACGCATCAGGGGCTGTTCTGGCTTTAATGCTGTTGAGCTGGAGCGACGCCGGCTGGGCGCTCGATCCTGACAAGGCTTTCCACCAATACCGGCTCAGCTCCTGGAGCACCGAGCAGGGTCTACCTCAAGACTCCGTCGCCGCGGTTCTCCAAACATCGGACGGTTACCTGTGGCTCGCCACCTTCGACGGCCTGGCTCGTTTCGACGGCTCCCGCTTCACGGTCTTCAATCGATCCAGCACACCGGCCCTGCCCAACAACAATATTCTCGCCCTTGCCGAAGGTCCCGACGGAGCGGTCTGGATCGGTACGGACGGAGGCGGCGTTACACGTCTCGAGGGCGGTACAACAACCACTTATACCACCGACGACGGCTTGGTCGGCAATCGCGTCGAAGCCCTGCTGGTCGATCGTCGAGGGATTCTGTGGATCGGCACCCGGCAGGGCTTGAGTCGACGACATCAAGAACGCTTCACCAACTACACCGTGCGCGAAGGCCTGTCTCACAACACGGTTTGGGCGCTACTCGAAGACCGCAAAGGGGATTTGTGGATCGGAAACGAAGCGGGCCTCGATCGACTGCGAGACGGCGTGATCTCCAGCTTTGAGGTTGGTGGCTCAGCGGTGCTGGCGTTAACGGAAGATCAGTTCAAGAATCTATGGGTCAGCCTAGCCGGCAACACACTGCTACGCATGGGTCCTTTCGGTTCCGAAGAGCGCCTCGCCGTGCCACAGGGACACGACATCCAATCGTTGCTCGAAGATCAACACGGCAGTCTGTGGATCGGCTCATATGGTGGCAGCCTGTTACGCCTTCGTGATGGCGAGCTCGAGCACTTCGACACCGCTGACGGCTTGTCCAGCGAGGTGATCTGGGCACTCCACGAAGACCCACAAGGCAATCTCTGGATCGGCACTGAGAACGGTGGGCTTCAGCGACTGCAGGATCCCCCGATCGTGCCCATTACCACCCTCGATGGGCTTCCCCACGACCGCATCTCGACGGTCTTCGAGGATCACGAAGGGCGACTATGGGCCGGTTCCGACCACGGACTCACTCGCTTCGAAAACTCCCAAGCCACCACCTTCACGACCGGCGACGGCCTGGCGAGCGATGTCGTGTACGCGATACATCCAGCCCGCGACGGCGGATTGTGGATCGGGACTGACAACGGTGTCAGCCGTTACCTCGACGGGTCCTTCTCCGCCCTCGCCACGCCACAGCTGCCGACGGACACCTTCGTTTACGCCCTGCTGGAGGATCGGGACGGGTTGCTGTGGATCGGATCCCTGGCATCCGGGGCCATTCGCTTGGGCGGTAACGAAGAGCTCGCCTGGACACAGGAAAACGGTCTGCCCAGCAATACGGTGAGCGCGCTCCATCAGGACCCCGAGGGTAACCTATGGATTGGCTGCGACGGCGGCCTCGCCCGCTGGGACGGCCATGAGCTACACCGCGAAGGCCCTGACGGAATCTTCGTGCGCGACTTTCATCAAGACCAGGACGGCAGCTTGTGGATCGCCACCCGGGACGATGGCCTGATCCGCCACCTCGATGGCGAGTTCCGCACCTTCACCACCGACGACGGGCTTGCCTTCGACGTGATTTACCGCATCCTCGAAGACGACCGTGGGAATTTGTGGATGAGCAGCATCCGCGGGATCTTCACCGTCGCCAAGCAGGAGCTCCACGACGTCGCCGACGGCAAACGAGCGACCGTGCGCGCATCGATCTTCGGTCGCGCCGACGGCATGAAGAGTGCCGAGTGCCTGGGTGGCAGTCAACCGGCGGGCTGGCGGAGCCAGGACGGGAAGCTCTGGTTTCCGACGATTCGCGGCATGGTGTCCTTTGACCCCGCCCGACTGGCAACCGAGCCGCCAGCCCCGGAGACGGTTATCGAGGCCATCGAGCTCAATGGCCACTCGATTGCCGAGTCGATGCTTCCTGAGTCGACGATCACCCTACCTCCTGGCCGAACCGAGCTCGCGATCCACTTTACCGCCATTGACTTGAATCGCCCGGAAAAGACCCGCTTCAGGTATCAGTTGCAAGGCTACGATCAGGATTGGGTTGACGCCGGGCAGCGGCGCGTCGCCTTCTACGGCAATCTCTTGCCGGGTGAATATCATTTCCAGGTCGCCGCCCGCCACGATTCTGGCAGCTGGAACGAGCGCCCCGTCAACCTCGTTTTCTATCACCAGCCGTATCTCTACGAAAGCCGCGCCTTCCAGATCGGCAGCCTGGTCGCTCTAGTCTTGCTGGCCTGGGGACTCAATATCTTACGGGTGCGGCGCCTGGTGCGCCAACGCGCAAGCTTGCTCGCTCAGGTGTCCCTCAACAGTGACGAGATCATCGCCCAGCGCGACCAATTGCTGAACGCCAATACCGAGCTGCGCGCTGCCAAGGAAACTGCCGAGGCCGCCAGCCAAGCCAAAACCGACTTCCTGGCCAATATGAGTCACGAGATCCGGACGCCGATGAACGGTGTCATCGGCATGACCAGTCTGTTGCTGGGCACCCGATTGGACGAAGAGCAGCAAGAATTTGTTCGCACCATCCGCAGCTCCGGTGACGCGCTGCTCAACATTCTCAACGACTTACTCGATCTATCGAAAATCGAAGCCGGACGCTTGGAGCTCGAGCAGCATCCTTTCGATCTAAGAGATTGTGTCGAGGATGCTCTCGACCTGATGTCCGCCGAGGCTCGCGAGAAGGGACTGGAGCTGGCTTATTGGCTCTCCGAAGAGACACCAGAGAGCTTGGTCGGCGATGCCGCTCGGATCCGCCAAATCCTGGTCAACCTGGTGAGCAACGCGGTGAAGTTCACCAGTGAGGGCGAAGTCACCGTCACCATCGACACGGCCGATGGATCAACCTCTACTCGCGCCCTCCATCCCGAGTCTTGCAAGATCCTGGTGACTGTCGAAGACACCGGAATCGGCATCCCAGCGGGACGTTTGGACCGTCTTTTCAAGTCCTTCAGTCAAGTCGACAACTCCACCACCCGGCGCTTCGGCGGCACCGGTCTGGGATTGGCGATCTGCAAACGACTGGTGGAGAAAATGGGCGGGAACATCTGGGTGGAAAGCCACGAGGGCAAGGGGTCGCGCTTCAGCTTCACCTTGGTCGCGGAGGCGCTGAGTGAGCCGTTACATCAGCACAGCGGCCAGCAACCCAGCCTGATCGGAAAGCCGGTCATGATCGTCGACGACAACGCCACCAACCGACGCATCTTGACCCTGCAGACCGAGAGCTGGGGCATGAAGGCTCAGGCCTTCGCCAGCGGCGAAGAGGCCCTCGCCTGGGTCGCCCGCGGCGAAGCGATCGAGCTCGCGATCCTCGACCAGCAGATGCCCGGTATGGACGGCCTGACCTTGACCGAAGAGCTCCGCCGGACCCACGATCGCGATGCTCTACCGATCGTGCTGGTGACCTCCAGCGGCCGGCTCGGCGCCGACGTCGACACCTCACAATTCGCCGCTCAGCTCAGCAAGCCACTCAAGCTGTCACAACTCCACGATACCCTGCTCGAGATCTTCTTCGCCATCCGAAAACGCGAAGGTGCACGCACTTCGGTGCCACAACCGGGAGATCCCCTGCCCGGCGACACCCGCCCTCTCAGTATCTTGTTGGCCGAGGACAATCTGGTGAATCAGATGGTCACCCGTCGACTGCTCGAGCTGTTGGGATATGAAGCCGACATCGCCGCCAATGGACTCGAAGCCATCGAAGCCGTCGAGCGCCAGACCTACGACGTCGTATTGATGGATATCCAGATGCCAGAAATGGACGGCCTCGACGCAACGCGTCACATCGTCCAAGAATCCGCCGAGTCCAGGCCTCAGATCATCGCCATGACCGCCAGCGCTTTGCCGAGCGATCGCGAGCGCTGCCTGCAGGCCGGAATGGACGACTACATCGTCAAGCCGGTGTCCCTCGAAGATCTTCACGCCGCTCTCGAACGCCTCAGTTACTAGCGAGATCGCTTCCATGAATGAGCTGGAACTTAGTCGGCCCGGTCGGCTGCACGAAACAGCATGATGTGACCAGCGTATAAAATGGAGAGGTTACGATCTACAAATTTCATTTATCGAGGACACCATGGTGAAACAGTCCGCAAGCAGATCCGCTCTCTCTTTGGGCTCCGCCCAGTCTCTCGGCGCGGCACCGTTCACTACTTCATGCCTCGTCCTTGCCCTCTGCTTCGTGTTGGGGACGGGGTCAGCGGTCAAAGCTGACTCCGGCGAAGATCTGATCGCGGCGACCCAGCGCCAAGACATCGGCACAGTCCGCAAACTGCTCACCGCTGGCGTCGACATCAACTCGACGACACGTTACGGCGCGACGGCGCTGTTTTTTGCCAGCGACAAAGGTGACGTCGAGCTGGCGAAGCTGCTGCTCGCGAAGGGCGCCGAGGTCAACGTCACGGACACGTTCTACAAAGCGACGCCCCTGACCTGGGCCTTGTTCAAGAGCGCTGACTCACCACCCCATCGCGACATCGTCTTGCTGTTGGTGAAACACGGCGCCGAAGACTCGGCGGCGGCTCTCAATTTCGGCGCCGGCCAAGGCGATCTCGAGATGGTCAAGGCAGTGATCGAGTGGGCGACGGACGACTCGCAAACGATCGACAGCAAAAAGCTCGAACCCAGCGCCCTGCGCTCAGCCCTCGAGGCAGCCCGCGAAGGCGATAAGGCAGACCTCGTCGCCTATCTCGAGCCTCGAACCCCGGCGGCGGAGCCCGGGACCATCGTGACGGTAGCGCCGGATAAGCTCGCTACCTATGCCGGCGACTTCAAAAATGACGACATCGGCATGAAGGCGAAGATTTTTCTGGAAGGCGAGATCCTCACGCTGCAAGCGGCCGGCCAGCAAGCCCTCGCCCTCTCTGCCAAAGGCGACGATGTGTTCGTCACCCGCGATGTGCCGGGTATCGAACTTGCGTTCCGGGGTCGAGCTGGCCTGGTTGAGGGTTTCCTGCTGCGCCAAGCCGGCCAGGAGTTCTTTTTTCCACGGATCGAGGGTGCGACGGAGACGGCAGAAGCGAAGCCCGAGGCGCTGCCACCGCTACCGGTGGCCGAACGCAGCGAACCGATCCAGTGGGCACGCTTCCGCGGTGCTGGCGCCCGTGGTATTGGCGATGGCCAGGGCATACCGTCAGCATGGCTTCCGGAGACCGGCAGCAACGTCCGCTGGAAAACCCGCGTTCCGGGTCTGGCCCACTCCAGCCCGGTGGTGTGGAATGACCGCATCTACCTCACCAGCGCGGTGACCGACGATGGCGACGAAAGCCTGCGCATTGGCCTCTACGGTGACGTCGACTCCGTGGACGACGAATCCAAGCACGCTTGGACTATTTTCGCCCTCGACAAGGCGAGCGGCAAGATCCTTTGGCAGAAGGTCGCCAGCGAGGGTGAGCCTAAAGCCAAGCGACATCTGAAGTCGACCCACGCCAACCCCACCCCGGCCACCGACGGTAAATATCTGGTGGCCCACTTCGGCTCCGAAGGTTTATTCTGTTTCGACCTCGACGGTAATCAGCTGTGGCACAAGCCGTTCGGAGTACTGGCCAGCGGTTGGTTCTTCGACTCGACCTACGAGTGGGGCTTCAGCAGCTCACCGATCCTGCACGACGGCAAAGTGATCACCCAGATCGACGTCGACAAGGGCTCGTTCATCGCCGCCTACGATCTCGCCACCGGCAAAGAATTGTGGAAGACGATGCGCGACGAAATCCCCACCTGGGGGACACCGGTGGTGTTGCCGTCGGCCGAAGGCGGCGACGAGATCATCACCAACGGCACCACCATCCGCGGCTATCACGCCGTCACCGGGCAGGAATTGTGGCGACTGAGTCCGAACTCGGAGGTCACCGTCGCCTCACCGGTGGTGTCGGACGGCATCGCCTACGTCACCGGCGGCTATCCACCAGTACGGCCAATTTACGCCATCCGCCCCGGCGGCCGCGGCGATCTCACCCTCGCTGAGGGCGAGACGGCTGGCGGTCCGATCCAGTGGAGTGTGAACCGTGGAGGCACCTACATTCCGACCCCGATCGTCTACCGTGGCATCCTTTATATGGTCCACAACAACGGTCGCCTCACCGCTCATGACGCCGCCACTGGCGAGTTGCATTACCGCGGACGCGTCGGTAAAGCAGGCAGTTTCAGCAGCTCTCCGGTCGCCGCCGACGGTCGCCTCTACTTCACCTCCGAGGCCGGCGTCACCCATGTCGTGCGCGCCGGCACCACCTACCAGGTGCTCGCGACCAACGAGCTTGGCGAGGTGGTGATGACCACCCCCGCCATCTCCGATGGGCTGCTCCTGATCCGGGGCGCCAAGCACCTCTATGCCCTCGGTGAAACTACTGTAGATGTAGGGGACGCAGCCGATAGTCGGTAACGAGCTGCTCGCTCCACACACTCGACCTGGCTGACTCATCGAGCGATTCACGGTCTCGACCAAGCCGGCGAGACGCCGGCGCTCCCAGCAGATGGCTTCCTCGAGCCCCGTCAGGCGGAGGCAGGGCTCCGGAGGGACACTGACCACCGGGTAATTTGGGCTCTGCGTCAGCAGTCCTCGCAATCCGTTGCGCCGCAATCGCCGTAGATCCAGCGTCAACGCGATTGATTCCCTCCGCGATCTTTCCCCTGTCGACCTACCTCTCCGAAGATCGCTCTCTCCTCACGACCCCAAGATGAACACACCATGAGTGATAAAACCGCAACCTTCAAGAAGCTCGGCCTGCTCCTCGTCGTCGGCATCCTGTTCGCCGTCTTCTTTCAGATGGGCTGGCACGAGCAGCTGACCTTCGAGAATCTGAAAGCGCAACAAGACGAGCTGCGGGCCTCGACCGAAGCCAACAAACCCTTGTGGATCCTTGGCTTCACGATCGTTTACATCGTAATGGCCGCTGCCCAACTGCCCGGTGCGGCGCTGATGACCATCGCAGGCGGCGTGCTCTTCGGCTTTGTCGTCGGCACCCTGGTGGTCTCGTTCGCCAGCAGCCTCGGAGCCACCTTGGCGATGCTGGTGTCGCGCTATCTCCTCCGCGACACCATTCAGCGGCGTTATGGCGAAAGGCTGCGTACGTTCAACGAGGGCATCGAAAGGGACGGCCCGTTCTACCTCTTCACCCTGCGCTTGATCCCAGTAGTGCCTTTCGCGTTGATCAATCTCGGCGCCGGCCTCACCACCATGCGCACCTGGACGTTCTACTGGGTCAGCCAGCTCGGCATGTTGATCGGCACCGCCATCTACGTCAACGCCGGCACCCAGATCAGTCAGCTCGAGTCCCTGAACGGTTTGCTCTCACCCAAGTTGTGGGGTGCCTTCGTACTGCTGGCGGCGCTGCCGTTTCTAGCCCGTTGGATCGTCGGTTTCGTCAAAGCGCGGCGGGTCTATCGCCAACACACGGCTCCCAGGACCTTCGACTACAACGTGGTGGTGATCGGCGCCGGCTCTGGCGGCCTCGTGGCGTCGCTGATCGCTGCCACGGTCAAGGCCAAAGTCGCTTTGGTCGAAAAGCATCAGATGGGGGGCGACTGCCTCAACACCGGTTGCGTGCCCTCCAAGGCACTGATCCGCTCGGCCAAGATGGTGCATTACGCCAAACGCGCCAAAGACTGGGGCTTCAAGTCGACCGAGGTTGACTTCGACTTTGCCGACGTCATGGATCGGGTCCACGATGTGATCAAAACCATCGAGCCCCACGACTCGGTGGCACGCTACACCAGCCTCGGGGTCGACTGCGTGGCTGGCGAAGCGACGATTGAGAGTCCTTGGCAGGTACGGGTGGGAGACCGGGTGCTGACCGCCAAGAACATCGTTGTCGCCACTGGCGCCTCCCCTTTCGTGCCGCCGATTCCGGGGGTCAACGAGGTTTCACCTCTGACCAGCGACAATCTCTGGCAGCTGCGCGAGCTGCCCAAGCGTCTAGTGGTGCTCGGCGGCGGCCCGATCGGTTCCGAGATGACCCAGGCCTTCGCCCGTTTAGGCTCTGAGGTGACCCAGGTCGAGATGCTGCCGCGTATCCTGTCGCGCGAAGATCCCGAAATTTCCGACATGGTCCGTGATCGTTTCGAAGATGAAGGCATCCGGGTCCTCACTGGTCACAAAGCGACGCGCTTCGGCGTCGACGACGGCCAACGTTACATGGTGTGTGAGAACGCTGATGGCAAAGAGCGCCGGATCGAGTTCGACCAGCTGATCGTGGCTCTCGGCCGGCGCGCCCGGGTCAAGGGTTTTGGGCTCGAAGAGCTCGGCGTCGAGATCGCCAAAAACGGCACCATCAGGGCTGACGAATTCATGCGCACCAACTACCCCAACATCTACGTCTGCGGCGACGTCGCCGGCCCCTACCAATTCACCCACACCGCCTCCCATCAGGCTTGGTACGCCACGGTCAACGCCCTATTCAGCCCGATCAAGACCTTCAAGGCCGATTATCGAGTGATCCCGTGGGCGACGTTCACCGATCCCGAGGTGGCACGAGTGGGACTCAACGAGCTCGAGGCCAAAGAACAAGGCATCCCCTACGAAGTTTCGGCTTACGGAATCGACGATCTCGACCGGGCTATAGCCGACGGCGAAGCCTACGGCGTGGTGAAGGTGTTGACCCGGCCTGGCAAAGACAAGATCCTCGGCGTCACCATCGTCGGCCCCCACGCTGGCGACTTGATGGCCGAGTACGTACTGGCGATGAAACACAACCTCGGGCTCAACAAGATTCTCGGCACCATCCACACCTACCCCACCCTAGCCGAAGCCAACAAATTTGCCGCCGGGGTGTGGAAAAAGGCCAACGCACCGCAGAACCTGCTTGCCAAGGCCGAGAAGTTCCACGCCTGGCGTCGCGGCAAGCCCCTCAGCAGCCAGACGCGAGCCGCAGCAGCAGCCGTCATGCTGCTAGGCCTTGTTGGAATCGGTGGCCTCGCCTGCAATACCCAGGGGTCACAAGACGCCACAGACCCCACAGCCTCAGTGTCGGCGCCAACGCCGACGGCTGAATCCGCCATCGAGCCCTTTTCGGATGCAACGCTCGCCCGCGTCCTCGCTCATGTCGACGACAATGGCCTGGTCGATTACGCCGCCCTCGCCGCTGACCCGGCAGATCTCGACGCCTACGCCGCCGCCCTCGCCACTCTCGACGACGATGTTGTCAATGGCTGGGACGAGAATCAGCAAATCGCCTTCTGGTCGAACGCCTACAACGCGCTCACCCTCCAAGCCATCGTCGAGGCATTTCCCCTCCAGCAGCCCGCTGACGACGAAGGCCATCCCCGCGGCATCCGATGGATCCCCGGCGTGTGGGACCAGAGAACCTTCAACATCCTGGGCCGCGAGATGACGCTCAACGACATCGAACACCAAGTGCTGCGGGTCGAGTTCGACGAGCCCCGCATCCACTCCGCGTTGGTCTGCGCCGCCCTCAGTTGCCCGCCGCTGCGCAACGAGCCCTTCACCGCCGAGCATCTCGACGACCAAACCCGCCGCTTCCTCGGTCACGACAACCGTTTCCGGATCGACCGTGACGGCGACAAGGTCTACGTCTCCAAAATCCTCGAGTGGTACGGCGAAGACTTCGTCTTCAGCTACGAGCCCGACGAAGGCTTCACCGGCACGAACGACGCCGAACGCGCCGTCATGCACTTCATCAGCGGCTACGTCGACGAAGGGGATCGTACCTATTTGGAGGCGGGTGACTACACCATCGAGTATCTACCGTACGACTGGGCGTTGAACGAACAATAAGAAGCTGGCCGGGTCTCAAGACTCCCGCCATTGAGACTCGAGAGACTACCGTCTCGACACGCAAGACCGTCTCAGCGTAAAGATCTCTACACCGAGCGGGTGAGCCCGCCGTCCACCCGCAGATTCTGGCCGGTAATGTAGCCCGCATCTCCCGACAGCAAAAAGGCGGCGGTTTTGGCGACCTCTTCCACTTTACCGAAGCGCCCCGCCGGGATCTCGGCCACCAACTGATCTTGTTCAGGATAACTGTCGATGAAGCCAGGCAGGAGGTTGTTCATCCGGATGCCGGCCTTTGCATAACGCGTGGCGAAGAGCTTGGTAAAGCCACCGAGGGCAGCGCGCAAGGCTGACGACAGGGGAAAATCGGCGCTTGGCTCGTAGGCTGAAAAAGTGGAGATATTGACGATCGCACCGCTACCCTGCTGCTCCATGACCGGTGTCACCTGGCGCGCCATGCGCACCACGTTGAGCACCACCAGATCAAGCGCGGCGTGCCAATCGTCATCGGAGAGCTCGAGAATCGGCCCGGTCGCCGGATGCCCCGTGTTGTTGACGACGGCGTCGATGCGACCCCATTTCTCGACGGTAGCATCAACCAGAGCGGCGAGATCCTTCGGCTCGGTGACCGAGCCACGTAAACCCAGGCCGCCGAGCTCGGTCGCCAGCTCGGTAGCGGCTTCGGAGGTCGACATCAAAGCGACGCGGTAGCCGCGGGAGGCCAATTCACGGGCACATGCGGCCCCCATGCCACGGCCCGCGGCGGTGACAATGGCGACAGCTTCATTAGTTTCAGGCATCGGTCGTCTCTCCTTGGAGTCTCGATCTGCCAGCACGTGTCTCGCCAATCTGATTGCACAAGCCGACACCAGCACCGCTATTAAAGTTTCATGCCTCAAGTCTTAATAACGGTTCTCGCTATTAAGACTTGCTTAGTAAGTCTGACTGAAACAACGCTCTCGCTATATCTCGATCACCAGCTTGCCGAACACGCCACCCCGTTCGAGCTGGGCGTAAGCGTCGGCGATTTCGTCGAACGGATAAACCTTGTGCACCACTGGCCTCAAACGCTGATCGACGAGGCGTTCCTCAGCAAAAGACCAGAAGTCCGACACCAGCCGTGCCTTTTCCTGCCGCGACCTAGCGCGCAAGACCGAGCCAGTGATCCGCAAGCGGCGTCGCAGGATATCGCCTAGGTCGAGCTCCGCACCGGCGCCACCGAGAATGCCCACCAGCACCAGCCGCCCACGGCTGCGCAACGCCGCCAAGCGCTCACTCAGGCCCGGGCCACCGGCCAGCTCGATCACCAGATCCACTCCCGGGCCGTCCAGAATCGCCCGCACCGCCCGTGGCAGATTGTTGTTGAGGGGGAGACAGGCTTCCGCACCCAGAGGCCGCAGGCGCTCTAGCCGTTCCATGCTGCGACCTGCGACCAGCACCCGGGCGCCGAGCTCCCGTGCCAGTTGAACAGCAAAGGACCCAACGCCGGACGCGGCGGCGGTGATGAGTACGCTCTGCCGTGTTTGGAGCCGCCCCTCCGCCACCAAATTGGTCCAAGCGGTGAGCGCCACCTCAGGCAGTGCCGCCGCCTCCCGAAAGTCGAGACCCTCTGGAATCGGCATCAGCTGCCCGGTCGGCACGACAACCTTCTCGGCTTGTCCACCGCCTGCCAACAGCGCCATCACCCGATCACCGGGCTGCCAACTGTCGACATCTTCCCCAACCACCTCGATCTCACCAGAGCACTCCAGCCCAGGGACCTTGCTTTCACCAGGTGGTGGTGGGTAGAGGCCGCGAATCTGTAGCAGATCAGCCCGATTCAGGGCCGTCGCTCGCACCCGCACCAAAACTTCGCCGGCTGCAGGTTGGGGATCGGCAAGCTGACCGAGGCTTGGGATATTGGATCGTTCGACATCATCACGGGTGGGTAAGACAGCTCGCATCGGTATTCTCTTGTTGTTCGAAGATCAGGCCTCGGAGCACCAAACACGACGGAGCCTATCCGGGCGAATCCACACTTGTATAGAACGCTCCGCTCGAACTTCACATGGACACAGTGCAATCCTCCGATCGAACATCTCATCAACAGCCGAGGTCACTGCCAGGCCGAACGTCGAATTGAGCGATAAGATGGCGGCATGATCCAGTATCCCGTCAGCAGACTTTCGAGCAGTGCCTCCCCTATCCATCCGGTGATCCTCGCCACCCTCGTCCTTGCTTTGTCACTGTCTGTCCAGGCACCAGCTTCTGCCCAGGCGCCGACGACCGACATCGGCCTGTTTCGCATCACGGATCCGGGCAAGCTGGAGTTGAGCTCTTTTCTGCGGGTGACCGATCGTCCGTTGTACGACAATCAACCGTCGTTCCTCACCCCCGACATTCTGCTTTACACCGCCATGAAGGAAGCCCCAGAGGGTTCTGCCTCAACCACCGAAATCGTACGTTATGAACTGGGATCCGGCGAGCGCCGAGTGTTGGTCACGACGGCTGAAAGCGAATACTCGGCCACTAAGATTCCCGGACGTGAAGCGATCTCGGTGGTGCGCGACTATGGGGATTTGAAACAACAACTGTGGAGCTACTCCCTAGCAACCTCGGGGCCGTCCAAAGCGGAGCGGCATCTGCTGCCGGGGATCAACCCGGTCGGCTACCACGCCTGGGTCGACGACCAACGCCTCATCCTCTTCGTGCTGGGCGAACCGGCAACCCTTCAGCTAGCGACCGTCGGCCCCGAGGCTGGCCACGTGTTGGCCGAGAACCCTGGCCGGGCGCTGGCGCGTATCCCGCAAACCGACCGGATGTCCTTCGTACACAAAGTCTCAGCCGAGGAATGGTGGCTGTGCGCCGTTGATGTCGACAGCTCGACTCCGGCCAGCCCCGGCGGCGGCAAGCCACATGGGAGCCCTGCGATCGAACGTCTGATTCAGATGCCAAGGGGTAACGAAGATTATGCTTGGGCGCCCGGCGGCTGGGTGTGGACCGGCCAAGGTAGCAAGCTGCTCCGGGCGTGGCCGGGAAAGACAAACCCACCTAACAAAGGCTTACCGATTGAGGGCAATCCGGCTGAAGACGCAGAGTGGCAGGAGGTCGCGGACCTGACGGCCCTGGGCATCCAAGGCATCTCACGTATGGCATTCGACCCCACGGGTCAACGCCTGGCCTTGGTGTTCGATCGCTGAATTGGTCCGGGCGCTGGCCTAGTCGTCCAAAGAAGCTGGTTCGGCCTTGGCCCACTTCCAGCTGCGAAGTTCGAGGGCTGCACGCAAGGCCCCGACCGCTGAGTCGGGATCTCCGGCCTCGTCCGGCCACTTGAAATACAAGATGTGGGGCAGGACCGGCACGTAGCGCGCCAGCCGACGCGAGGTCACCGGACGATCCGTGACACCGGGACCAAACTCCGGAGCGACCGGGCCAGCGAAGATGTCTCCCAACAATCCCATGGGAGCCGGAAACCAAATGTTGGTCCAACGGGTCGGAGCAAAGAACGCTGCGTCGTGAAGCGTACGCAGCGGGGCAGGTTTCGGCTTCGACTTTGGTTCCAACTCAGGCAGCGGATACGCGAATCCACGCTGATGGCGCTTCTTTTCTTCCCACTCCGGCGGACAGCGCGGCAGCTCGTAGCGCTCTTGGAGAGCACGAACAGGATCCGATCGCGACCCAAGCAGCATCGAAGCGTGTGCGAGCGGGCTGCCCACGCTGACAAAGTCCGTCACCAGCCATGGGTTACCATATTGCCGCAGCTCGCGCCAAAGATCCCGCTGCCGTGCGGTGTAGTCCTCACGAGCCTGCTCGAGGCCTCGCCCCGCCGCCTCGCAGGCGCATAAATGTTCGGCGGCAGCTTCCAGCTCGCTGAGTTTGTCCTGTACCGGGGTCTGCTCGTCACCAGCCCCGAGAGGAGCGTATATGTGGTTGCACTCGATCCAGAGATGGATCAGTGCATCGAGAGCTACAAAGCTCCCGAGGCTGTGGCCAACAACAATGATGCGATGGAACTTCCCAGAGCTCTGCAGGCGGCGCAATAAGCTCACCGCCTCGGATCGGATTTTCTGACGGATCGCCACATTCTGCGGATGCGGGTTCAAGTAACGCGCCACATCACCAAACGCGCCTACCGTCCAACTCAACATCAGGCCGATGAGGACAACGAGAAGGGTGGCCACAGAGGCATGGATTCCAACACCGACAAGCAGGTTGCGCGTATCGGAAAAGCCAAGTTTGGGGCCGATCTTCCATGCCGTGAAAGCGATCCCGAGAACCAGCACCCATAGGGTTGCCCACATCGCCCGCAGACTGCCGGCGATATTCCACGGCCAGCGCAGTAAGAGGGTTTTGAGCAGCGGCAACAGGTGGCCCATTCGGTTGCCACTCATGTGATGCGCCCAATAGTACTCATAGAGCTCGGTCTGAGGATGGGTGGCAGAAGGCGGAGCCAGATATCTCCGAAGTTCGAAGAGCTCGGACATGCGATCAGGTTTGCTGTAGTACGTCGCCTTGTCCGCGCCATCCGGTGCCGGAATCGCAGCAGCAACAAAATCGCGCAAGAACTGCATTGGCCGTTGTTCGCCCATGCCATGGATGACAACAACAGCCTGCCGGAGCTTTGACATGGGAGAAGCCTACACGGGATAGGTAGGGGATACCAGAGTCGTCGCCGGGCCCAGATCCGGTGCGAGGAGAGAAGCTCGAAGAGTCTCCAAAACCCTCAACGGTCGTCGAGATGAATCAAAGGGCTGACCTCTCGCAACAGGATCACTACGTCCGTATTCGGCGGCCGGCGTCGTGGACTTTCCGACCGGATCGCCTCCAACCAGCGCTCTCCACTCTCTGTTTGAGCCGCGGCCTCGAGGTGAAAAAGCAGGTCCGTGCCATCGGCGTGCGACGCAAGATCACGCTCGAATTGCCCAATGTGCTGCTGCGGATCGATAGTGAACGCCTCCAACGCGGCGTCCGGCGTTCCAGTCCGCGGATCACCAAAATACAGGTAGTTTCCCGCCAGCGTCATCATCGAGATCGTCTTGTATTGGTCACCATGGGTCTGCGCTAGGTAACCGCCCATCCGTTCAGGGATGCGCTCGGTGTGGGAAGTGTGGCCAAAGGCCAGAATCCGGCGGCCAGGGTAGGCTTCGTTGGCGAGCCACGTCAGGTTCTCCGCCAAGGCGACGTCGCGATTGTTGTCAACCAGAGCGCGCCATTCGACGGCCTGCTCAACCAGACGCGCCATCTGGCGAGCCCAAACTTTGTCGATCGCCAGGAGTCGCTGCTGGGTGGCCAGGACATCGGCCAGCAGGGTGCCCGCTTCGCGCACTGCGCGGAGAGCCTCGTCAATGACGGATGAGCAGTCGACCCGCAGCGAGCTGGGACCGGTCCGGAAGACGTCTCGATCGAGGGTGAGCTCATAGTCCATCATCTGGAGCAAGGGCATCGGAAGGGGCCATGGGACCACGCTTTCGAGCGCCCCATCAACCGCGAGGTCCTCACCATTGACCTCGACGGTTAGGTCGTCGAACCACGCCGAGCCATTACCCCGATGATAGACGCCGACTAGAACTTCTCCCAGGTTTGGAGGAATCTCAATCTCCAACGCGAGCCGCGTCCAGGCATCACCGAGATCCCCGGGGGATAACGACCGGCTTGCTGTCAGGCCCCCGCCGCGCACCAAAACTCCAACGGACCCATGCTCGACACCCTCGCCCCGTACCCACAGG
>JAJCXQ010000102.1 GCA_029263355.1 Acidobacteriota bacterium
AGGCCTTGTCGCGCCAACAAGATACCGACTTCGAAATTGTCGCACTCGAACTCGTAGACCGCACGGTAGAGGCAAAGCTCCACGACCACCACCGGATGCGCCTCGTCCCCCGGCCTCGACCAGCATACACTCGGCGAGTCGTAGGCCTTCCGCGCATCATCGAGATTGCCGCTGCGCTGGAAGGCGAGGCCGGCAACGGCGTGGCCGCGAGCTGCGAGGGTGAGGATTTGGTGCTCTTCCAGGTTCCCGACGAGGGTCGGTAGGCAGAGGCTGGCCAAGCTGGCGATCTCCAAGCCGCGAATGTCGTCGTCGAAGCCGGCTTCGGTGCTCTCGGCGCAGAGCAACTGAAAGAGAGCTGGCGTACGGAAAGCGGCGGACTGACTCACTATCGCCGCTTGCTGGACGGCGTGCGGTTCGTGCTCGATCCAGCGCCAAACGTTACGCGCCATCGTCGGCTCGATCGACTCGGCCCGCGGGATCGGCGGGCTGGCGAGCTGATAGTTGGTGCGGATTCGGGTCTGGAGAATTTGCAGTCGCCCAACCAGGACCGCGGCCTCACTGGCAGGCAAGTGGCCGTCGAGGGCGTTGCATTGCCAATGCCATCGAATTCGTCATGGCATGCATCACGGCCTTCTTTGACAAAACCCCTGGCTCTCGATAGATTGACACTATGCATAGATATCTAAATGAGAATATTTAGACTCGGGAGCTGTTCATGACTGAACCTCGATGGATACTGATCACTGTCGTTGTATTGCTCGCCTGCGCCGCGACGGCGGGGGCTGACGAAAGCCAAGTGAACACTTACACGACGGGTTCTCAGAGCAATTCCTCCATCGGGCTTGCTGCCGACGGCTCGGCCGTCGTCGTGTGGCATAGCGACGGTTCGAGCGGTACCGACACCTCGGGGACCAGCATCCGGGGTCGGCGCTACGCTCGGGGCTGGATACCGGTGGGCGAAGAGTTTCAGATCAACACCTACACCCCGGCCCACCAGAGGCTTCCTTCAGTGGCCGTCGACGACAGCGGTGCTTTTGTCGTCGTGTGGGGCGTCATCGGCACCGGGCCGGAGCCCATCACCGGACAACGTTTTGCTGCGGACGGGTCCGCAATCGGCGGCGAGTTCGAGGTCAGCACAGATCCTTATTACACTCAGAGGAATCCGGACGTGGCGCTACAGCCGAACGGCGATTTTGTCGTGGTCTGGGAGAGTAACGAAGAAGCCGCCTATTTCAACGTCCACCTGCGGCGCTTCTCCTCGGACGGCTCTCCCCTGGGCAGCGAGATCCCGGTTCCCGACGAATCCAGCTTCGGCCCGCAACTCTACCCCTCGCTGGCCATGGTCGAGGACGGCGACTTCGTCGTGGTATGGCACGGCGATGATCTCGACTACGGATACAATGTCCATGCTCGACTCTTTGCCTCGGACGGCTCCCCCATCGGTAGCCAGATCCGGATCAATACCCTGACCATGGGCCACCAATGGCAACCCTCGGTGGCAGCGGATGGGAGCGGCGAGTTTGTGGTCGTATGGCAGAACGAGAGAGAGGACTCTTACGGATCCATGGGATCCAACGTCCACGGCCGGCGTCTGGCCTCGGACGGCTCTTTTGTCGGTGCCGAATTTCAGGCCAGTACCAACATCGATCATTTCTTCAGCCCGCCGACCTCGGTGGCCATAGGGCCGGCCGGCGACTTCATCGTCGGGTGGGCGAATGTTGGCTCGAACGGCGATGACACGTCCTCGAGCAGCATCCAGGCACGGCATTTCGCCGCCGACGGCTCGGCCATGGGCGAGGAGGAGCTCCAGGTCAACACCTATACCACGGGGCCCCAGAACGACGTCGCCCTCGCAGCAGATGCCAACGGCACTTTTGTCGCAGTGTGGAACAGTTCCGGCTCGAACGGCACGGACTCTTCCTTCAGCAGCATCCAAAGAACAGTGTTGGGTGGCGCGATCTTCGCCGATGGCTTCGAGTCGGGTGATCTCTTGGCATGGAGCGCCCTGGTCCATTGAGGGCCGACGCGCCCGAACTGCTCGGGCGCCATCCCGTCAGCCGCCTCGCTATTCAGTAGCGCCTGGCACCGTCTTCCGGGGGCTGGCTCGACCATCCAAGGAACGGACGGCCCGAAGTCGGCGCCGTCCGCTCCGCACTCACTGTGTACACTCTTGACTCTGCTGTGTATATTAAATATACTCAGCATATGGATATACACAGCTCTACGAACATACAGAGTGAGCTGTCGGTCTCGCGCACAGACGGCCGGCCGATGTATCTCCAGATCATGGAGCAGATCCGGCGCCGCATCGCGGTGGGGGATTGGCCCGCCGGCACCGTCATGCCATCGATACGCCAACTGGCGGTTGCCCTCAGTGTCAGCGTCATCACCGTCAAACGCGCCTATCACGACCTCGAACAGGAAGGAATCATCGTGACACGCCATGGCAAGGGCTCGAGGGTCGCTCCCGACGCCAACGCGGGGTCCGCGCTCTACGAGCAAGATCTCCAGCGCGTCCTCGACCAAGCCGTCGAGCTCGGCAAAGTGCTCGGCTACTCGCCGGAGGAGCTCGCCACCCGGCTGCTGGCGGCGGCTGAAGGGCCGGAGGACGGCGCATGACCGACCTCGCCGTGCGATTCGAAGGCGTCGGCAAAACCTACCCCTTCTTCACCCTCGAGGGTATCGATCTCGACGTGCCCACCGGCACGATCGCCGGACTGGTCGGCGCCAACGGTGCGGGTAAGTCGACGATCATCCGTATCTTGATCGGACTGGTGCAGCAAGATCGGGGGAACGTGCGGGTCCTGGGATACGACCTGCCGAAGCATCTCGTTGCCGCCAAAGGCGAGATCGGTTTTGTCTCCGAAGACCTCCGCCTCTACGCGTCAGCCACCCTCGCCTGGCACATCAACTTCATCCGCTCGATCTTCGGGACCTGGGACTCAGCCTATGCTGACCGGTTGTTGCAGCGCTTCGACCTGAAACCGGCGCAGAAGATCCGCGGCCTATCCCGCGGCCAGCGGATCAAAGCAGGCTTGATGTTGGCCCTCGCTCGACGGCCCCGGCTGCTGGTGCTCGACGAGCCCACCGCCGGGCTCGACCCCATCGCCCGTCGTGAGGTGCTGGCGGCACTGACCGATGTGCTCGCCGACGAGGACCGCACGGTGCTCTTCTCGTCGCAGAACACCCTCGACATCGAGCAGATCTCCGACCAGATTACGTTCATCGATCGCGGACGAATTGTCGAATCCGCGGACAAGGAGAGCCTGCTCGAGAGTTGGCGCTCGATTCGACTTCGGGTGCCTCCGGGAGTTGTCCTGCCGACACTGCCAGGGGTGATGCGCGATGGCGGCACCGATCGCGTTCCCCACCTGACGGCCAAACCTTTTGAGCCGGCGATGGCCGAGGCTTTCCAAGCAGCCGGCGCCACGGTCGAGGCGGTGAAGCGCATGACCCTTGAAGAAATCTTCGTCGCGGGCGTGATGCGCGAACGAGAAAGTACCCGCGGATGAGTCACACCCCACCATCAAGCATCGTCCAGCAACTCGTCTTCAAAGACCTGTTCTTCCTGCGCTGGGCTATCGTCGGCTCACTACCCACCGGAATCGTGGCCCTTGGGCTATTGGCTAGCGGCAGCGGCGCCGGCTATTACGCCGGGCAGGTTTTGCTGGTCACTGTGTTGATTGCCCTCGGCGCGCTGGCGGCTACCCTCACCGTGGTCGATGAGAGCAAGGAGCAGACCCTGCCCTTCATCATGAGTCTGCCGGTTTCTTCACGGCAGTTCGCGGCGGCCAAAATCCTCGCCAACGCCTTGATCTTCGGCTCTATCTGGACACCCCTCTTGCTCGGGACCCTGGTGGTCATTCAGATTAGCGCCCATCTTCCGAACGGTCTGACCGCCTACGCGGTGCTCATCTTGACCGAGATCGTCATGAGCACCTGCCTGATCCTGGCGGTTGCAATGGTGACCGAATCCCTGCCTTGGACGATCGGCGCCATCATCTTCGGCAACCTCTTCCTCAACGCCTTCTTCTACATCGTGGGCCACTTACCGTCTTTCGCCATCACCGCCGAGAGTCCAACCGTCGCCTGGCCACCGGACGCGATCGCTCTTCTGCTCGCCGAGATCGTCAGCATCGTTCTGCTGCTCGGCGTGGCCTACTTCGTCTCGAGCCGCAGAAAGGACATCGTTTGACCGGGTTTGTTTAACCGGGTTGGTCTAACCGTATTCGATTATCGCCACCTGGCCACGGCGCTCGCAGACGTGGATGCCGCCCGGGTCGCTGCTCCCTCGAAGATCGCCTGTGATCTTCGAGGACTTTAAAGGAGACCATCATGACGACATTGCCTATGGGTGAGAGCCCGGGGAAAGGGAGAGCCTTACCCATTGATCACCTGCGCGCCACGTTGATTCTGCTGGTGATCGCCCACCATGCTGTGCTGGCTTACGTCACCTACGCGCCCGCCGTGGCTACCGAGTGGGCCGCCGCACCGATGATCTGGCGCGCCTTTCCGATCGTCGACACCGCTCGCGCGCCGGCCCTCGATCTGCTGGTAGCGTTCAACGACGCTGTCTTGATGGCGTTGCTGTTTTTTCTCGCCGGTCTCTTCACCTGGTCGGGCCTGACCAAGAAGGGCGCGGGCAAATTCCTCCGCGACCGAGCGCGACGCCTCGGCCTGCCCTTCATCGCCTGCGCCGCGGTGCTCGCACCGTTGGCCTACTACCCGGCCTATCTACAACACGGCGGCGATCCCGGCTTCGGCCCTTTCACCCAGGCCTGGCGGTCCCTACCCGTCTGGCCCGCCGGCCCGGCATGGTTTCTGTGGGTGTTACTGGCGTTCTCGGCCCTGGCCGCTGCCAGCTATCGCCTGGCGCCGAAGTGGGCAGAAGCGTTGGGATCCAAGTTGGGTCCTATCGGCGAACGACCCTGGGCGTTCTACGGCATGCTCGTCGCCACCTCAGCGCTGGCCTATGTGCCACTCGCTCAGCTCGTCAACCCAATGATCTGGTTCGAGATCGGGCCCTTCACCGTCCAGACCAGTCGCATCTTGCTTTACGCCCTCTATTTCGTCTTCGGTATCAGCCTCGGCGCCTATGGCGTTGACGCAGGGCTGCTCGCACCCGGTGGACGTCTATCCAAACAATGGCTGGTGTGGCAGGGCATGGCGACCGTCTGCCTGATCGTGTTGTTGGCCTGTGTCATCTCGGTTTTTGTCCAGCTCGAGAAGGGCACGCTCCACCCCGCACTACCGGTGGCGGCGGGCTTCGCCTTCATCCTGTCCTGCGCGGCGTCGAGCTTCATGCTGCTTT
>JAJCXQ010000103.1 GCA_029263355.1 Acidobacteriota bacterium
ACGATCTACCGCTATCGGATGCAGGCCTTCAGCTACTCGAGCCTGTCGTCGCAGTTCCTCGAGAACCGCCAACACTTCTGGGCCATGGTGCCGTTCCACTACGGCATCCTGACAGTAATCGTCGGTCACATCGTCGCCTTCTTGGTGCCGCGGCAGATCCTGCTGTGGAACGCCAGACCCCTGCGGCTCTACATCCTCGAGGTTTCGGCCCTGGTCTTCGGCCTGCTGTCGGTGGTCGGTCTGCTAGCCATCGTGGTGCGCCGTTTCACCTCGACCAAGGTACGCATCATCACCACACCGGCGGATTGGCTGCTGTACCTGTTGCTATTGGTGCAGCTGGCTTCTGGCGTCTACGTCGCGGTGTTCTACCCCTGGGGCTCATCTTGGTTTGCGTCCTCAGCCACACCCTACCTGTGGTCGGTGCTGCTGCTGCAACCGGACATCAGCCCGATCAGCGCCATGCCGTGGGCCGTCAAGCTCCACATCCTCAACGCCTTTGTGGTTATCGGCTTTTTCCCTTTCACCCGCTTGGTGCATGTGCTGGTGGCGCCGAATCCCTACCTGTGGCGTAAGCGGCAGGTGGTGCGCTGGAATGCCGACCCGCGCACGTTGAGGAGAGCGGGATGAGCGAGAACCCGGGGGCGATCAGGATTCTGATCCTCAACACCTTGGCCTTCACGGTCTGCTTCGCCTGTTGGATGACCAATGGCGTCCTGGTCACGTTTTTGGTCGAGAGCGGCGTCTTTGCCTGGACGCAGTCACAGATCGGCTGGTTGATCGGCACCCCGGTGCTGACCGGCGCCCTCACCCGGCTGCCGATCGGCATTCTGACCGACAAGTACGGCGGCCGCATCGTCTACACCCTCCTGATGTTGGTGGCGGCGATTCCCATGTATCTGCTGAGCGAAGCTTCCACCTACGGCCATTTTCTCATCGCCAGCCTCGGCTTCGGACTCACCGGCGCGTCCTTCGCGGTCGGAATCGCCTACACCTCGGTGTGGTTCTCGAAGAGTCGCCAGGGCACGGCTCTGGGCATCTTCGGAGCCGGCAATGCCGGGGCGGCGCTGACCAGCATCGGGGCGCCTGTCCTGCTGCAACGGCTGACTGCAAACGGCGAGCAGATCGAAGGCTGGCGGACGATGCCCAAACTCTATGCCGCCGGCCTGGTGATCATGGCGGTGGTGTTCTTCCTGCTCACCGTCTCCAAGAAGGTGGACGACAGCCACATCACCAGCTTCCGGCAGCGCCTCGCCCCTCTCAAGCACATCCGGGTATGGCGTTTTGGCCTCTATTACTTCCTGGTCTTCGGCGGCTTTGTCGCTCTCGCCCAATGGTTGATTCCCTACTACGTCAACGTTTACCTGATGCCGGTCACTGTCGCTGGCTCGATGGCGGCCATCTTCACCTTACCCTCAGGAGTGATCCGGGCCTTGGGCGGGTGGATGTCCGACCGTTTGGGCGGGCGCCTAGTGATGTTCTGGGTGCTCGGCATCTGCATGGGCTGTTTTCTGCTGCTCAACGTGCCGCGGATGGACATCGAGTCACCGGGCAAAGGGGTCATGGCCCACCGCGCTGGCGTGGTTGAGAGCACCACCGCAGAGCAGGTGGTGGTCGATGGCAAGTCCTACGAACTGCGTGCGATGCCAGAGGGCTGGCTCGAGCAACGCGACAGTGGCATGGTGGTGTTGCCCACCGCCGCCTTCTGGCAGGAGCCGGTCGTCACCGCCGGTGACACGGTACAGAAGAAGCAGCTCCTGGCCAAAGGCGTCACCCACATCTTCTTTCAAGCCAACGTCTGGATCTTCACTGGGCTGGTGTTCGTGGTCGGCATCATGATGGGCATCGGCAAGGCCGCGGTCTACAAGCTGATCCCGGACTACTTCCCCAACGATATCGGCGTGGTCGGCGGCATCGTCGGCGTGATGGGCGGCCTGGGCGGTTTTATCTGCCCGATCCTCTTCGGCTACATGCTGGAGTGGACCGGCATCTGGACCACCTGCTGGATCTTCTTCACCTTGGTCACGCTCATCTGCTTCTTGTGGATGCAGTGGGTGTTGCGGCAGATCGTGCACGACAAAGCGCCCAAGCTGCTACGCGAGATCGAGCATCCCAACGCCCGCGACGAAGACTACGGCTGGCAAGGCGGGGCGTCGGCCTAGCCCAGCTTGGAGCATACGATGGGTCATCGCATCACCACCCTCCTGCTGCTGGTTGGCATCACTTTCGCCGCCATCGCGCTGGTGCCCAGGGTCCGCGGGCTGCGGATGCCGGGCAACTTCCAGGGCTTCGAGCCCCAGCAGCCGATCGCCTACTCTCACCGGCTGCACGCTGGCGAGCTGGCGATCGACTGTCAGTACTGCCACGCCGGCGCCGAGCGCAGCCGGCATGCCGGTATCCCGGCCGCCAGCGTCTGCATGAACTGCCATCGTCTGGTCACCGCGTCGCGTAGCACGGTACGTGCCGAGGAGCTGGCTGCCGAAGCCGAGGGCCGGCCGGCGACGCGGGTGATCGCTCCCGAGCTGGCCAAGCTCTACAGCGCTCTCGGCCTAGGTGATGACCTCGAGCCCGATGCCGATCGTGCGTCACAGCCGATCGCCTGGGCGCGTATCCACCAATTGCCCGATTTTGCGGTCTTCGACCACCGTCCCCATGTCGGGGCGGACGTCGAATGCCAGCGCTGTCATGGGCCGATCGAAACCATGGAGCGCGTGCGCCAGGTCGAGAGCTTGTCGATGGGCTGGTGTCTCGACTGTCACCGCGACCCCGCAGGCGCCGGTCTCGGCGTCGGCGCCACCCCGGCATCTATCGACTGCGTCGCCTGCCACTACTAGGACCCGAGATGTCTGATCAAGATCGAACTGAACCACGAACCGCCCCAGATGGAACCGATCAAGATGGAACCGGCCAAGATGGAACCGGCCCGTCTGTCCTCGACCGCCGCGGTTTTCTGAAGGCGGCGGGATTCACCCTCACCGGCGCCGTGGCCAACGGCTGCACACCAGCGCCGATAGACCAGGCGATCCCCTTCCTGATCCAGCCCGAAGAGATCGTTCCCGGGCGGTCGCTGTGGTACGCCTCAACCTGCGGCGGCTGCACCGCCGGCTGTGGCGCACTGGTCAAGTGCCGCGACGGACGGCCGACCAAGATCGAGGGCAACCGCGAGCACCCGCTGTCGACCGGCGGGCTGTGTGCCGTCGGGCAGGCCGCTCTGCTCGGCCTCTACGACTCACAGCGGCTGACCACACCGCTGCTCGCCGGCCAAGCCGCCGACTGGGCCACGGTCGATGAGACGCTGCGCCAACGGCTGGACGCCATCGCGGCACGCGGTGGCCGAGTGCGGCTGCTCACCGAAACCCTCAACGGACCCACCGAGCGGGTCTGGATCGAGCGCTTCCTGGGTCACTTCTCCGACGCTCGACATGTGGTCTACGACCCGTTGTCGTGCTCGGCGATCTCGCAGGCATGCCGCCGCACCCACGGGGTAGCGCTCACACCGCGCTACCGCTTCGATCGCGCCGAGGTGATCGTCAGCTTCGACGCCGACTTCCTCGGCACCTGGCTGTCGCCGGTTGAGCATGCCGCCGGCTTCCGGGCGGGGCGCAGCCTCGAAGGTGACCCGCCGCGCCTGTCGTTCCACGCCCAGCTCGAATCGCGCCTGTCGCTCACCGGCAGCAACGCCGACCGCCGGTTGGTGGTGCGGCCGGAGGCGATCCCAGGGCTCCTCGGCGAGCTGACGCGGGCTCTGGCGCGGCACGCTGGCGTCAGTCTGGGTAACGGTCCGACCCCAGCACAGGCCGGGGCATCCGCGATCGAGCCGGCAGCTCTCGACGACTTGGCCACCCGCCTGTGGCAGGCGCGCGGCCGCTCGCTGGTGGTCTGCGGCAGCCAAGACGTCGACACACAAGTGCTGGTCAACCTGGCCAACCATCTGCTCGCCAACGACGGCGCGACCTTCGACCTCGCCCGCCCCTCGCGGCAGCGGCGCGGCGACGACCAACAGCTCGCCGAGCTGGTTCGCGAGCTCGAGGCCGGCATTGTGGACGCTCTCTTGGTACGTGGCGTCAACCCGGTTTACGATCTACCCAACGGCAGCGCTCTCGCCACCGCCCTCGAGAGCGAGAAGGTGCCGTTGGTGGTCTCGTTCGCCAGCCACCACGACGAAACGGCGGCGGTCGCTGGCGTCGTCTGCCCTGACTGTCACGCGCTCGAAAGCTGGCGCGATGCCGAACCGGTGGCGGGCCTACTGAGCCTCACGCAGCCGGCGATGCGGCCGCTCGGTCAGACCCGGAGCTGGGTCGAGAGTCTAGCTGCCTGGGTCGGCGCCCCGGCGACGGCGCGACAGCTGATGCGCGACACCTGGGAACAGACCGTCTACCCGCGCCGGCTGGCGGGGGCGGCGGAGACCTTCCAGAACTTCTGGGACCAGGCGGTGCACGATGGCTTCGTCGAGGTCGAGGTCGAGGCCGAGGTCGAAGTCGCGGTCGACGGCGCGCCGCTGAGCTTCGATATCGCGGTCGCGTCGCGGGCGCTGGCCGCCGCCGGGCAAGCTCCTGCCGAGCCGCCGACGGACGCTTTCACCCTGGTGCTCTATCCGAAAGTGGCGATCCTCGATGGCCGTCACGCCGAGAACCCGTGGCTGCAGGAGCTACCCGACCCGATCACCAAGGTGGTGTGGGACAACTATGCCTCGCTGTCGCCGCGGGCCGCCCGGGCATTGGGTGTCGAGCAGGGGGATGTCGTGCGTGTGGACGTCGGCAACAGCGATCAGCCAGTCTTCGATGGGGCGCCGATCGAGCTGCCGGTCGTCGTCCAGCCGGGTCAGCACGACCGCGTCGTGGCCGTGGCGCTCGGCTACGGCCGTGGCGGTACCCGGCGCTTTTCCGAGCTCGGCCCACGCTGGCTGCAAGGCCGGCGCACGGTGGCCCCCGGCGAGACGGTGGGCCGCAACGTGGCACCGCTGGCTATCGTCGCCGCGGACGGTCAGCGGCACAACCATCGGTCCGGCGTCCGCGTCGAGCCGACCGGTGCCCGCTACGAGCTCGCCTCAACCCAGACCTACCACGCCTTGGCGGTGCCCGACGCCCTGGCCCCAGTCTCCGGCGAACCGCGACCGATCGTGCAGGAGACGACGCTGCCGGCGTATGCCAAGGATCGCGGCGCCGGCGCGCCGCACGGCCATCTCCCCGGCGGCGACCTGTGGCCGGAGCATCCCTACGACGGCTACCACTGGGGTATGGCGATCGACCTCAACGCCTGCACCGGCTGCTCGGCGTGCATCGTCGCCTGTCAGGTGGAGAACAATGTGCCGGTGGTCGGCAAGGACGAAGTCCGCCGCCGCCGCGACATGCACTGGCTGCGTCTCGACCGCTATTACCACGGCGACCTCGAGGGCGACAGCGATGCCGAGCACGAGGGTGAACACGGCGGCGGGGTCGACGTCTTCCACCAGCCCATGACCTGCCACCACTGCGACAACGCACCCTGCGAGACGGTGTGTCCGGTGCTCGCCACCGTGCACAGCGCCGAAGGACTCAACCAGCAGATCTACAACCGCTGTGTCGGCACCCGCTACTGCGCCAACAACTGCCCCTACAAAGTACGCCGCTTCAACTGGTTCGACTACCCGCACCGGGATCCGCTGGAGAACCTGACTCTCAACCCGGACGTGGTGGTGCGCTCACGCGGCGTGATGGAGAAATGCTCCTTCTGCGTCCAGCGCATCCAGGAGGCCAAACAGCAGGCCCGCCGGCAGGGTCGGGCGGTGGCTGACGGCGAGATTCAGACCGCCTGCCAGCAGAGTTGTCCGACGCAGGCGATTACCTTCGGCGACCTCGGCGACCCGGCCAGCCGGCTGGCGCGGCAGGTCGACGACCCGCGGCACTACCGGTTGTTCGAGGAGCTCAACATCCGCCCCTCCCTGGGCTATCTGCGGCGCGTGCGCCACCGCCAAGACGACGAGGAGATCGATCATGGCTGATCTAGCGCTGGCGGGGAGCGCC
This sequence comes from Acidobacteriota bacterium, assembly GCA_029263355.1. Classification (GTDB taxonomy): domain Bacteria; phylum Acidobacteriota; class Thermoanaerobaculia; order Multivoradales; family J023; genus JAAELT01. Next base: position 6,000 of record JAJCXQ010000103.1, read on the forward strand.
TCGACTGCCACCACTGCCCCAATAAGCACTGCCCCAACAAGCACCGCCTCGAGCGCCGCGAACAGGTCCTTGCGCCCGCCGCTCATCGCTGGCGGCAAGACGCCGAGCGAGGTGACCGCCGACATCTGTCAGCCGCTGGAGCGTCGAGCCACGCCGTTGTGGTGGGCGGCGTTCCTGCCGTCGTTGGCGCTGCTCTTGGTCGGCGTCGCCGCAGTGACCTACCAGATCCGCACCGGCATCGGCACATGGGGCCTAAACAAGACCGTGGGCTGGGCCTTCGACATCACCAACTTCGTCTTCTGGGTCGGCATCGGTCACGCCGGCACGCTGATTTCGGCGGTGCTCTTCCTGCTCCGCCAGCGGTGGCGTACATCGGTGAACCGCGCCGCTGAAGCGATGACCTTGTTCGCGGTGATGTGCGCGGGGCTGTTCCCGATCATCCACATGGGGCGGCCGTGGCTGGCGTTCTGGATGCTGCCTTATCCCAACGCCCGCGGCTCGCTGTGGGTGAACTTCCGCTCGCCGCTGCTGTGGGACGTGTTTGCGGTCAGTGTCTACTTCACGATCTCGCTGGTGTTCTGGTACCTCGGCCTCGTACCCGACTTGGCGACGCTGCGCGACCGCCTCCAGAAAGGTTTCAAACAGCGCCTCTACGCCTTCGCCAGCCTGGGCTGGAACGGCTCGCTCAAGACCTGGCAACGCTACGAGATGGTCTACCTACTACTCGCCGGTCTGGCCACGCCGCTGGTGCTGTCGGTGCACTCGATCGTCAGCTTCGACTTTGCAACCTCGGTGCTACCGGGCTGGCACACCACCATCCTGCCACCCTACTTCGTCGCCGGCGCCATCTTCTCCGGCATGTCGATGGTGTTGACCTTGATGATCATCGCCCGTGTCACCATGCGCCTCAAAGCCTACCTGACCGACAACCACATCGACGCCATGGCCAAGATCGTCCTGGTGACCTCGATGATGGTGGGATTCGCCTACGCCACCGAGTTCTTCACCGCCCTGTATTCCGGCAATGAATACGAACGTTTCGCATTTCTCAATCGCGCCCTCGGTCCCTTCGCTTGGAGCTATTGGATCATGGTCAGTTGCAACGTGTTGACTCCACAGCTGTTTTGGTGGCGGCGCATGCGGCGTAGCCTGCCGGTGGTTTTCGTGGCCTCGATCCTGATCAACATCGGCATGTGGTTCGAGCGCTTCGTCATCATCGTCATCTCGTTGTCGCGAGACTTCCTGCCATCGAGCTGGGCGGGTTATACGCCGACCTGGATCGAGATCGCGACACTGGTCGGTAGTTTCGGCTTGTTCTTCACCTGTTTCCTACTGTTCTGCCGCTTCCTGCCGATGATCGCGATGGCGGAAGTGAAAGGAGTGTTGTCCTCATGAGCAGCGGTTCCATGATCGGTGTGTTCACCTCGCAGGAAGACGTGCTGGCCGCGGTGCGGCGTTTGCGTCATGAAGGGCTGGTGATCGCCGACGTGCAGACGCCGTACGCCGTCCACGGCCTCGACCAGGCGGCGGGGCTGCGCCGCACGCGCCTGGGCTGGGTCACCGGCATCGTCGGCCTGTCGGCGGCGGTCGCCATGCTCGGTTTCCAGACCTGGGTTTCGGCCGCCGCCTGGCCGATCAACGTCGGCGGCAAGCCGTTCGCGTCGACGCCAGCCTTCGTGCCGGTGATGTTCGAGGTCGGGGTGCTGGCCGGCGGTCTCGCCACCGTCCTGGCGCTGTTCGTGGTATGTCGACTGTACCCGGGGAAGCAGCCGTCCCTGGTCCATCCCAGAGTCACCGACGATCGTTTTGTGGTGTTGATCGAGGTCCCGGTGATCAAGGGCCCGACGATCAAGGGGCCGGGCGCCGGTCCGGACCGCGCCTTGGCGGCGTCGATATGCCGCGCCCACAACGCCATCGAGGTCAGCACCGATGGAGTCGAGGAGGTGGCTGATGCAGCCTGAATCCGGCTCTTCGTTAACCCACATCAACTGGGTTCTGCTGATCATCCTCGGCTTATTGGCGGGGCTCCACTGGAGCCTGGGATACGACCCGCAAGTCCGCGGCCAGGAGCTCTTCCCCAACATGGTTCGGGCGGTATCAGCCGAGGCCTTCAGCGCCAGTTCAGTGTTGGCCGGCGGCATGACCCTGCAGCCACCAGCGATGGGAACGATCGCCCGCGGCCGACTGCCGCTGCACCTGGCAGCAACGCCGGAGGACGCCTTGCGCGCCGGTGAAACCCTGGAGAATCCCTTCTCGCTCGACGACCCGGCAGCGCTGCAACGCGGCCAGGTCATCTTCGCCCGCGACTGCGTCTTATGTCACGGACCCACCGGGGCGGGCGACGGCACGGTGGCGCAACGCGGTTTCCCGGCCCCACCGTCGCTCCTCGCCCCGAACGCGCGCCAGATGCGCGATGGCCAGATCTTTCACGTCGTCACCCTCGGCCAGGGCAACATGCCGTCCCACGCCACTCAAATCGACTCGGCGGACCGCTGGCGGGCGGTGCTGTGGGTGCGCGAGCTGCAGCGCGTCGAGCCGGTTGCAGACGCTGTGCCAGCCTCCGATCCGCTGCCTGCCTCCGATCCGCTGCCTGCTTCCGATCCGGCACTGGCGCCCGACGAGCCTACGATCGAGCCCAACAAAACCACCGAGACTGTCGTCGCGAGCAGCGACACCGAGCCCGGAGCAGCGTCATGATCGCCAACACCCAGACAGTTCTCGTCGCGCCCTCGGAGCGGCTACCCTGGCGGGTCCTGACCCTGACCGGCGGTGCCCTGTTCGCCGCCGGTGCACTGACCACCCCGCAGCGGCTCGGCCTGAACCTGCTGCTCGCCGGCTACCTGCTGTTTGGAGTGGCGGTGGGCGGACTCTACTTCCTGGCCATCCACTACGCTGCCAGGGCTAGCTGGGCGACGGTGTTCAAGCGGGTGCCGGAAGCGCTGGTCGGCGTGTTGCCGGCGGCGCTGCTGTTGATCCTGGCGGCCTTCGTCACCGGCGCGACCGTGCTGTACCCTTGGCTGCACGAAGCTGAGAGCTTGACGGGGTTCAAGGCCCAGTGGCTGTCGCCAGGGTTCTTCTTCACCCGGGCGGCGATCTACGCCGCGGTGCTGATCATCCTGGCCTGGGCCTTGCGCCGCGGCTCCCTGGCCCAGGACCGCGACCACGACCCGGCGCACACCACCCGCGGTCGCCAGCTCGGGGCCGCCTTCCTGGTGCTCGGCTCCTTCGTCGTCTGGCTGGCTAGTTTCGACTGGATCATGAGCCTCGAGCCGCACTGGTACAGCACTCTCTTCGGGGTCTACAACTTCGCCGGCCACTTCACCAGCGCCCTGGCGGCGATCA
>JAJCXQ010000104.1 GCA_029263355.1 Acidobacteriota bacterium
GCGAGACCTTCGACGAAGAGACCTGGTTGGTGTTGTCCACCAAGGGCGACTTCTTCAAGTACCTGGTCTCTGGAGACGGCAAGTAGGGATGGTGAGCGGAAGGGGATTTCAACAGCAAGTCGACGTCACATAGGAGCGACGCATGGCGGAAAGAGCGGTGAGCTTACTCGGACTTCTGGTTTTGATGGGCCTCGCCTATCTCTTTTCGAAGGATCGTAAAGCGATCAAATATCGCACCGTCGTCTGGGGGGTCGGCCTACAGCTGACCCTGGCGGTGATCATTCTCAGCCACGGCGTCGTCTCCTTCGTCGGCATGTTTGTGCTGATCTTCCTGATCACTCTGTTTGTATTCGAGAAGGAATTTGAAGATTTAGCGGTCGGCGCCTGGACGGTGCGTGGCATCGCGCTGGTGGGCAGCGCGGCGATCGTCGCCGCGGCCTACTTCTTGGCGCCCTACCATGTCACTGACGTTCTGCTGGTTCTGACGGTGTTGGCGGTTGTCGTCGCCACCGCCACCGGCAAACCGCTGATTGCCCGCCGCAGCCTGGGCGCTACTTTGCTGCTGGGGCTCGGCGCGATGTGGGCCCGTAACATCGACGGCGTGATCTTCTTCCGGGTGTTATCGGACAAGGTTGCGGCCTTTCTAGGCCTCTCCAACGAAGGCGCGGTGTTCCTGTTCGACAACTTGGTGAAGCCGCAATATTTCTTTCCCGGCAGCGACACTTGGCCGGGGTTCGGATTCCAATTCGCATTCTCGGTGCTGCCGACGATTATCTTCTTCTCCGCCTTCATGTCGGTGATGTATTACCTCGGTATTGTGCAGGTGGTGGTTGCGTCATTCGCCAAGTTCATGCACTGGAGCATGAAAACGTCGGGCTCGGAGACCATGTCGTGTTCGGCCAACGTTTTTGTCGGTCAAACCGAGGCGCCGTTTCTGGTCAAGCCGTTCCTCAAAGATATGACGGTTTCCGAACTGCACGCGGTCATGGTCGGCGGCTTCGCCACCATCGCTGGCGGCGTGCTTGCGGGCTACATCCAGATGGGGGTCAATCCTGGACACCTGATCGCTGCCAGCGTGATGTCGGCGCCGGCAGCGCTGGTCATCGCCAAGCTGCTTTATCCCGAGACCGAACAATCCGTGACCGCCGGTGACGTCGAGATTCCCAAGGTCCAGACCGCCGACAATGTCGTCGAAGCCGCCGCCAACGGCACCACCGACGGCTTGAAGCTGGCGCTCAACGTCGGCGCCATGTTGATCGCCTTCATCGCGTTGATCGCGGTGCTCGATTCGATCCTCGGTTTCTTCGACGGCATCATCGATGGCCGCATGTTGGGCGGCGCCGCTTTTGAATACGAGCGTGCCGGCAAGACCATCACCGAATACGTCGGCTACTTCCCTGGCAGCATGAAGACTCTCTTCGGCACCCTCCTGGCGCCGCTGGCCTTCGTCATGGGGGTGCCCTGGGTCGACGCCGGAGCGGTCGGCAACCTGCTCGGTATCAAGTTGACGGTCAACGAATTCGTCTCCTACGGTGTGCTCTCACAGCACATCACAGCGGGCGACCTGCAGCCGCGCTCGATCATCATCGCCACCTATGCACTGTGCGGCTTCGCCAATTTCTCGTCGATTGGCATCCAGATCGGTGGCCTCAGCGCGCTGGTGCCGGAGTTGCGTCCGGTGCTGTCGAAGATAGGCCTAAGGGCGATGTGCGGCGGTGCTTTGGCGTCGTTCATGACCGCCACAGTAGCGGGCATCTTGCTGTAGGCGGGACCCGCCCCGACCGGTGTTGGGGTGGACTGTGAGCGTCGGGGCGGACGGTGCTCGTCGGGGCAGGAGACGATGGTAGGTGAGCATGCAAAACCTCGTCTACGCAGCCGGTGCTTGTGACTGCGCCGCTGAAGCTCTCGGGCTTGCCGCGTCCTAGTCCTTGACAACTGTATCCCATGGGATACGATAGACTTATGCGTGTGTTGATGACCAAGGTCTATCGAGACTGGATCAATGCTCTCAAGGATCGCACGATTCGTGCTCGCATCCAGGTGCGAGTCGATCGGCTCGTCCACGGTAACCCGGGACAGTTTCGCAATCTTACGGAGGGAGTGTCCGAATTGAAGATCGACCTCGGACCCGGCTATCGCGTTTACAACTCGAAAGAAGTGGCGAACTCATCGTACTTTTGGCCGGCGGCGACAAGTCCAGCCAACAGAAGGATATTAAGTTAGCCATTGCGCTCGCCAAGAACCTCTAGGAGTAAGTCGAGATGACCAAGACCTCCACCACAGCATCGTCGAAGACCAAAACGGTCCCTTATGATGTAGCGAAACAGCTGCGTACTCCTGAAGAGATGGCTGCCTACCTGGACGCCTGGCTGGCTGAGGCACCTGACGATGCCTCGGGAATTGCGCGCGCTCTAGGAGACATCGCCCGCGCGAAAGGCATGACGCAGGTCGCCCGGGATGCTGGCCTTAGTCGTGAGAGTCTGTACAAGGCTCTCAGCGAGAACGGCAACCCGAGTTTTGCAACGATTCTCAAAGTGGCACGGGCTCTCGGTCTGCGTCTGCATGCGGAAGCAGCTTGAGGAGTGGGATCCGAGCGGCAACTGACTGAGGGCGAGGGCAACGAGCTTCTGGTAACAGTGGGGCTGTTTTGCTGCTTTAAAGAGTCGTGATCTCTCGACAAGAGGCCCGGTCGTCGACTGTAGAGGCTGGATTCGATGAGTCTTTTGTTCAACAGCTGGCGATTGCGTCTCTTGAGTTCGACAAGAGCCCTGGTCGTCCGCTGAAGAGGTGAGGTTGGATTAATCCTTCGCTATCCTCGTTCGTGGCGATTGGGCGCCCTCGTTGGCCACTGTCGACGCAAGGTTCGATGGCTGGCAACTCTGCTTGCCCATCGTCACTCCCTTCTAAGGTACGCGGTCCATCCCGCGTCGCTGTCGCCGGGTTTCGGTTCGGCGACGGTGACCGCTGATGAGCCGATCGTTGGCGCTACGATCCATCAGGCGTTTGGCGTTCCCAGGGCAGTCTGTGACCCGGATCCGTTCACCTCCGGTGCGGTTTCGATGCAGCAGCTTCAGCGCAAGCAAGCCGGCAAGACAGAGCTCGCCTTTGGCCCGATTCCGCTCAGTAACCAGTTGAGTCACGATTTTCTAAACGGCATTCTGGCCCTGCCGTGGGTGCGTAACCCCACCGCTCAACCCAACAATATCCAGATCACGTATACCTCGGACACCGGCCTGGTGCTCGGGCCGTTCAACTTGACCTTGCCACCCAACGGCTCGGTACTGCACCCGACGATCGTCAACCTGGTGGCGCCGCTGTACTTCACGGATACCGCGTTTTCAGAGTCCTTCGTGTTCGAGGCGACGTCATTGAGCGGCTTGCCGCTGATCGGCGAGATGATCCTGACCGACTTCTTTGGGCCGGACGCCGACGGGCTGACGGACGATGACGGCATGTGGCTAGACTTTGGGGATCGCTTCCGTATGGGCTCGGCGATGATGGCCAACACCGCCGACAGCGTTTTGGTGAATCCCGAGCTGACCTATCAAGTTGGAGATCCTGGCGTGACGACCCTCATGGGTATCTGGAACACCGGTGATGTGGACGCTGGGCCGGTCTCGATTCGTTACCACGATCGTAATGGCGCGGTATTGGGCATCGACAACATCCCCAGTATGCCCGCTGGGTCCCAGAGATTGATCGGACCCGGTTTGGCGACATCTCCCAACTACCCGGCGCCGGGAGTGTTCGACGGTTGGGTCCGGATCACAGCCTGCAAGAAGGGGTTGATCGGCTGGACGATGCGTCAAACCGAAGGCAGTGGGTTCCAAAAGGTTTACGGTGAAACGTTGCACGGCACCAATGCCAAAGAGCCGGGCATCGGTTTTCCAGCGGCGATTGGCAACAAAACCTGGGTTCGCAAGGTGAAACCTGTCAGCCAGGTCTGGGACGTCGACGATGGTTTCTGGTGGCCGGGCTATACCAACTTCGTCAACGACTCGGTGAGCAACATCGGTCGCTACGTGTACCGTTTCAAAGACTTTGTAGGTGGCGCCTCATTCGGCTCGGCGAGTTTCAGTGGCTTACGTTATGCCAACACCTCCTTTACCTATGAGGACGAACTGGTGTCGACTCCCTTCAATCCGGCCCTGGTCAGCGGTCGCGTCGACCATGCCAGTGGGGTGATCAAGGGTATCGGCGCCATCGGTGATCCGCTCTATGAGTGGCAGTTCACCGACTTCGTGCCGTTCCCGACCTGCTCCCCCGGCAATCCCTGATGGGTGAACCGGATCTTCGGACCTCTGCTGGGAGGGCGGTGTGAGGAGTTGATCTGACGTCAGCAGACTGGGTCTGCGGGCACCGATGGCTGAGAAGCTGTCGGTGCCCTTTCGCGTTGGTGATCCCTTCCTTTACGAAAACATGACCCAAGATGTCCAAGGACGACCATGGACATCTTCAATCCTTCCGTCCGGTGGCGTCATGCGATCCCTGGTCCCCGGGAAGATTTTTTTCGCCTGTTCGATGCCGGCCTACAGTTCGCTGTCGGCTTTCTGCGAAGTCGGCATAAAGCCGATGGGTCTCCCTCGGATTAGGTGCCTTTGTTGCGAATTGGAGAGGGGTGGACCTGCCTCACCGAGCGCCGAATCCTGAGTCAACACGATGATGTTGGCATCTCTGACAGGTTTTCTCACGATCTTTCAGCCCTTGGCTCACCCCTTGCAGTTCAGCCTTCCAGAAGCACACGCAGCCCGGACGGCAGGAGGGTCCGACGGGATCGGCGGCTTCAATCCCATGACGATGCACCGAACAGAGGAGAAGGTGACATGACACGAGTCTTGGTAGCGGACCGCCAGCAACTCTTCCTGAAGGGTCTTGGTCAACTCATCGGCACGATGGAAGGCATGGAAGTGATCGGTCAGGCGAGATCTGGATCGGAAGCGATTCGGATCGCCCAAACAGCCCAGCCGGATTTAGTGATCCTGGATATCGATTTGGAAGGAATCAACGGAATCGACGCTGCACAGCGCATCAGCGGCAGCTTCGCGAGGCCGAAGGTCCTCTGTCTCACGCAACGTTCGGATGCCAAGCTCGTTACTGCGGCCTTGGGCGCTGGAGCAACCGGTTATGTCCTCAAGAGTTGTTCCTTCGAGGAGCTCGAGCAAGCGATCAGGATCATTTTGAGACACGGAACCTATGTGTCACCAGAGGTGACCGGCAGCCTGGTGGAAGCAGCCATGGCGCCCCAGCCTCCGAAGTCCGGGGCCTTCAGTCTACTGACCGAGCGCGAACGTGAAGTGTTGCATTTATTGGCTGAGGGGCAATCCGCAAGCGAGTTGGCTGATCAACTCTGTATCAGCACCAAGACCATTCACACCCATCGCAAGAACATCATGGAAAAGCTTCGTATCCGGCGATTCGCCAACCTTGTCAAATACGCTATTCAAGAAGGTTTAACGTCGGACTTGCCCGCCGAGAGCTCCGGATATTGTGATTCGTTGGGTCAGTCTGTAAGGCCGGCATTCACTGAATCTGGTTTCCATACGAGAACGGTGTTGGCTACGACTTAATTACCAGAAAAATCAGACTTTGTCTGATGTCCATTTAGCGCTCTCAGCGAGATGATAGTACCGAGGTCTCTGCAACCCATAAGTCGGTGCTAGGAGCACCGGGACGATGAGATTGATCATCATATTTATGTGTTGGGCAGGTAGGCAGAAGACCGAAAATTGTCTTGCGGCACCGATAAATCGACACAGAAAGGTTGAAAATGAACTTCCCGAATCCGTCTCTGATCCAGATTGACTACCGAGTGAAACGAAGCCAATTGATCTCAGGGGGGACGTACGATGCGCCCGCAGGAGTGGCCGGCGGTTATCCGCTGGCCAGGGTCTACCGAGACCATGCTCCAATCTCTGACGGCCCACAAGACGCCAACATACCGGTGGAGGTTCCCAAGAATTCGCGAATTGTCATCACTGTGTCCGACGGTGACGGCAGGGCCGATATACGGCTGGCGCCAGTCCGGCTTCTTGCCGGATGGTGGAACCGTTCTCTGCTCACTGTAGAAGAAATGAATTCGGACCGAAAGCCGATCGACGAGCCGCAATTTGATGTGCAGCATAGCGAATTCTGTACGCTAGGCTACGAGTCCGAAGCGTCGGCGTGGGAGGTGGATAACAACGCAACGTTTAATCGATACATGTACGGGGTCATGATCGGGAAACGTTCAAGAACGATTCCGAACGGGGAAATAGGGCCGTACATGACGTTCAACGCGCAGTCCTACGAGGGCCTCCTGTGGTACGGGCTCGAATTCAGTGCCGTAGAAGGAGGAACCGATCTCGGGCATTACTGGTTTGATCCATACATCCGAGTCGTTTGACGGGAGCTGAGCGAAGCCTAAGGCGAATCCTCCCTCCGGGCACCAGTCCGACGGCACGAGGCGAGAGTCTGCCCTGGGGCATCTTCGCTCGCGACGCCTCCGGGACGAGAGCCGACGTTGGTTACCTCGTCCCGGATGTCTCCTTGAGTAGCTGCCAGTTTCGCAGAGTCATCATGGCCTCTACGAGATGTTCCCTCGAGTCTCGAGGCTCGGGAGAGTTACCTGAAGGCTCTCACCTTTTGAGGCACGCCAGAGAGCCCGCACTGGATCTCCCTAATAGTTCACCGTTATTCCTCGCAAACCAAGGATGCCCAGGAATGGAGCTGATGAGAAGCGCAGGCTGGCCTGGTAACGTCTTGGCGCGCTGGCATACACTAGCGCGTCCGATGATTGAGGATCTGTTCGACCAGGCTCGCCAGACGACGCGAGTCACGCGTCAGGACACTCTGGCCTCAGATGTCAATCTGCGGGTGCCGGGGTTGGTGATCGTTGGGCATCCCGACTCAGGGCGAGTCGGCGAAGAGGTCGCCTTACCCAAACTCGGCTCGGCCTCGACGGTTGAGATTTCGCGGCTTGCACCAGCCTTCGCCCAGCCCGGCCAGGAGGTGTTCAGGCCGCTGGATGACGCTTACCTCAGCCGCAGCCCGATTCTGCTCAGCCCGGGTCCAGAGACCGGCAGCGTGGAGCTCGATCGCATGGGCAGTCCGATGACGGTCCTCGCCGGTGATCAGGACATCGAGCGGAGGCGCATCTTTACTCCGGCAGAGGTCGCTCGGGGTGTTGTCCTGGTTCTCAGCGGCCGGGTGACACTGTTGTTACACCTGGTGGATCCGGTGCCGATCTCGGTGCCGCATTTCGGCTTGGTGGGAGAGTCGAGCGCCACGGTTCGTCTGCGGCAGGAGATCCGTTCGGCTGCCAAGCTCGATATCCCGGTTCTGCTGCGGGGCGAAACCGGCACCGGCAAAGAGCTTGTCGCCAAAGCTCTGCACGACGCTGGCCCCCGCTGCCGGGGTCCGTATCTTGCCGTCAGCCTGGCAGCGCTCCCGGCTTCCCTCGCCGCGTCGGAGCTTTTTGGCGTCACCCGTGGTGCTTATACCGGGGCAGATCGCAACAAACAAGGCTACTTCCAGAGCGCCCAGGGCGGCACACTCTTCCTGGACGAGATCGGTGAGGCGCCGATCGAAGTGCAGGTGCTGCTGCTGCGGGCCCTGGAGGCAGGGGAGGTGCAGCCGGTTGGCAGTGTCGAGCCGGAGCCGATCGACGTTCGTGTGATTGCCGCCACCGATTTGGCTTTGGACGCCGCAATTGTTGAAGGACGATTTCGCGCTCCTCTTCTGCACCGCTTGGCGGGGTTCGAGATCCATCTGCCGCCGCTGCGGCAACGGCGTGACGATGTGGCGCGATTGTTGTTTCATTTTCTCCGCCAAGAATCCGAGGTGCCGGCAGCGGCGGCGTCGGGGAGCAGCGAGGCGAACCAGGCTTGGCCGACAGCAGCACTGATCGCCAGCCTGGTGGACTACGACTGGCCGGGCAATGGGCGTCAGCTGCGTAATGTCGCTCGTCGACTGGCGATCGCTCGCCAGGAGGGGATGAGCGCCCACGCCCTCAGTCAGCTCGTCGACCAACTCCTCACCGACGCACCTCGGCCTCAGCTCCCGAGCCAGCAGGGAGTGGCCAGTGTCCCCGAGGGTGGGGCGAGCTCTCAGGGAGCTCTCAGGCGGCCTTTTGAAGTCAGCGAAGCCGAGCTCCTGGCGGCGTTGGAAGCTCACCGGTGGCAGCTCAAGCCGACGGCAAGAGCGCTGAGGGTGTCGAGGTCGACGCTGTATCGTTTGATCGAAGGGGCCCCGGGGATTCGCAAGGCGAGCGACCTCGAGAGTCCGGAGATTTTGCAGGCGCTGGAACAGTCCAGCGGCAACACCAACTCAGCAGCTCTCGAACTGCGGGTTTCGCCCCAAGGGTTGAAGCGCCGGATGAAAGCTCTGGGACTAACCTGATGAGGAGACATCATTGTGATTGCAGACCCGCCGACCGACCTCTATTGGATCAAACTCGAAAATGGCATTTTGAACCTCCTCGACTCCGATGGCAATCCTGTTGTGGTCCATGAATTCAGCGTACTGGCGGATTCCTGCCAGGCTTTCAACTTCAAGATCGACCCCGGGTCAGCGGGGCTGCGGTTCCGGCGCGATGGTGATCCGGCCCCAGATCACGCGCTCAGCTGGAACGATCCGGCGGATCCCCCTTCATCTGTCTCTTATGGCGGTACAACCGAAGCAGACACGTCGCTCACGATCACCGTCACCAATCCGGCCAATCGTGAGAAGTTGCTGGAGACCTCGTTCACCTTGAACTTTTTCAACCCAGACGGCGCAATGAGTAAAGCGGTGCTGCGTTTCGATCCGACGATCATCCAAAAGCCCGACGAACCGGACGTGTGAAGATTGACCACTAGTCTGTAGGCGCTTGCAAGTCGGCCCGTAGCGCGTCGAACCAAGGAAACACGAACCAGCGCGCGTCGAGACCCAGCTCGAGTGCGCGCTGAGCATGCCACAGTGCCGAGGCGCGATCCCCCAGAACAGCAAAGACCAGGGATGCCTCGTACGCAGTGAGCGGGTTGTCGGGGGTCTGGCGTAGGGCTTCGTGAACCGCCGCTAGTGCTTCGGAAACGTGGCCCAGGTGAGCCAGGGCCTGGGCGCCGATGGTCAAGTGTTCTTCGGCCCCCGGATCGCGCTCGAGTACATCGAGCAGCTCTCGATAAGAGTGATTCGCCTCCGTCTCACGGCCGGCGAGGAACTCGGCGTCCGCCAAGTTGAGCAGCACAGCGGGGGAGTCCGGCGCCAGCTCCAAGGCCTGGCGAAAAAGCTGGACTGCGTCATCGTAGC
>JAJCXQ010000105.1 GCA_029263355.1 Acidobacteriota bacterium
TGATGACCGCTGAGGACCATCTGCCCCTGGCCGACAACCCGCCCTTCGCCATCGAGGGTGAGATCCACTTTGGCGCGACGCACGTTCTGATCGAGGGGCGCCACTGGCAGCTCGATGATCTCCGGCTTCTTGGAATGCAACACGGCTGGCGTGCCCTCGGAGTGAGGACTCAGCCGGCCGAAGCCAAGCCGCCGGTCACTGGCATCGAGAAAAACCCGCTGGCCCTCAAGCTCAACCATCACCAACACTTTCTCGAACCACCAGGGGTTCGCCACCGCCAAGTCGATTCGCCCTTCCCGCCGGTCAGCAGCCCAGACCAGGGCCGGTTTGGCCTTGACTGCTCCGAGCATGGTTTGGAGGAGCAGCGCCTTCTCCGCCGGATAACCCTCCCCCGCCTTCAGGATCTCGTCCGCCTTGCTGCCCCCGACGCCGATCCTGCCCGACGGCTGGGTGCGAATTTCGTCGCGGACAAAGGCATGGATGGCGGCGACCTGAGCACGTAGACTCGCCGCTCCGCTCGCCAACTCCAGAGCTTTCTTCTTGGCCTGCTTACCGGAGCGACGAAAATTCTTGTAGCCGGTATCACCGTCCTCGAAATGCTCATAGGTGCTGACCCAGGAATCGAACAACGGCCACCGCGTGCCGCTCACCGAGACCTCTTTCGGCACCAACATGAACCGGCTGGAGAGATCGGCGAACGGAAACGACAGCGGTTCCTCTGGGATGCCGCCAAGGTTGTTCACCCACGCCCGGATGGCGAGGCCTTTCGGGGTTCTCTGGGTATCGAATTCGATCTTGGCGCCGCCGGTTGCCCAAGATCGCGGTTCGAGCGACATGTTGCCGGGCTTGTAGTAGGTGATCTTGGACAACACCGTCGGGATCGTGTGATGAAAATACCAGGGCTCGAGATAGGCCAAGTCATCCCACCGGACCTTAAAGCGGTAGTCGATGATGCTGCCAACCTCGACCGCTGGAAAGGCTGCTTTGGTGAGGTATCTCTTCCGAGTCCTTGACGACTCCTCACGAAAGATGGCGTCTTCGGTGAGAGGCACGACCGTGCCATCCGGCAGAATCGTACGACCTTCGAATTCTTTGAGCCTCACTCGCGCGCTGTGGGCAATCGCAACCTCGCCATGCTCCTTGCCCGCCTCTTTGAGAACCTTGATGCGGGTATGGACTTCCAGAATCGACGAGACTTCGCTGGGGTAGTCCATAAAATCGAGCTCAGCCTTCTCGAACAACACCACCGCTGCCGCATCGGGTTCCCAAGGGACCGTGGCAAAGGCACGCTCTTCAGCGGTGACAGGCTCAAAACCGGCCGCCACCGCCGTCAACGGCGGAATCAACGCGGCGATCGTCACGAGAAGCAGACTTCTCGACAAAGTTAAGGACTGCGGCATCAGGATCCTCCTAGCTATCGATCAAAGGGCTTGGGAATGTTCAGCTCTCACTACTACAAGGCGGTTTTCGAAAACCAATGTGATCATTGGATTGCCAACAAGTGGTCGACGCACTCAACGCCTACAACTGCCCCGATGAAATGCGTAAACCGGTCGCCAAACGGGCCATTCTCGAACCACGTCGCCACGACCCTGTCGGGAGCATTTCTTCAATGCTACGATCACAACTAATGTACGAAGCCTATCGCACCAAAATTCATCACGTGATGCTGGCTCTGGTGGCCTTTGGGGGGCTTGCTCTCTCGGTCGGAGCGCAAACCAACGAGGAGATCAACGCTGGTCTGCAATTCAGCTTCTCTCCCCCCGGGGCACGCAGCCTGGCGATGGGCGGCGCCTTCACCGGTCTGGCCGACGACGCCACCGCCGCCTTTGCCAATCCCGCCGGTCTGATCTGGCTGACCCGCAGCGAAGTCTCCGCCGAAGGTCGCCAGCGCACCTACACCACCCAATATCCGTTCAGTGGCAGCGCCTCAGCTCTGCCCACCGGCAACGGTATCGACACCCGGACAGATCTCGAGCTCCGTGACTTCGAGAGTGATGTTTCAGGGCTGTCGTTCCTCTCTTACGCTCACGTCTTCAGCGAGCGCCGCCCGCGGCTCTCGAAGCTGCGCCTGGCCTTCTATCGCCACGAGCTCGCCGCCTTCGAAGCCGAGCTGCGCAGCGAGGGGCCGTTCATCCGCGATGGTGGTCCCGGTCCCTTGATCGAGCAAACTCGCAACCGGAGTCGACTCGCGGCACTGCTCGGCGACCTCGACCTGAAAATCGTCAACCACGGAGTCGCCGCCGCTTACAGCCTGACCGACAATCTGTGGCTCGGCCTCGGGTTGTCCTACGCCACCTTCGACTACCGCGCGGTTACCCGTCGGTTCGCCACCGAGCTGCCAGCACGCGACGATTCTGGAGTGATTCTGCCGGACGGGCGGACCGATGTCGTCTTCGGCCCAGCAGACTTCTCGGCCGCCAACGAAAGTGAACGTTCGATCCAAGTAGGTGACGATCGTGATCTCGCGGCCACTCTTGGTCTGATCTGGAAATCCAAGGGCAGCATCCGGCGAGGTGAGCCGATCCACTGGAGCGCGGGTCTGGTCTATCGCCAGGGGCCAACCTTCAACTTCGACTACCGTTTCGGGTGGCAAGAGCAGAAGATCGCCTTGCAGCGCGAGACGGGCAACCAAGACTTCACGGATCCA
>JAJCXQ010000106.1 GCA_029263355.1 Acidobacteriota bacterium
GCGGTCCCCGGATCCGCCAGGAGATGGATCGCCGCGCAATTGTGGTCCGCTGCATCGCTCGGAACGTCGATCGCCGCGCGATCCGGGTCTCGAGAACTTTGCAGGGGTCGATCAACCCTCGTTTTGACGATGCTTCTGGCAGTCAACCACTGAACGACCATCGTTTGCCCGCCGCGCAGTTGTCGAAGAGTCGAATCGCCCGTCGTTTGGTGTGGAGGCGGCGCAGGAGACCCCGATCGCGCGCCGATTGGGTTGCCGAATGGTGCTTGGGACCGTGATCGCGGCGCGATCGAGCTCCTGACGCATTTTCGGACTCCGAGTGACCACGACTCAGGGTAGTGTGGTTCGACCCCGTGTGAGCTCAGAGGGAAGCCGTCTTGCTGGCGAAGCGGCCTATTCTGACCCTCCTTGCACTCTGTTAGAGCCACGATCATCTCCCAGTCCGGCGAGCTCGAATACGGCGATCATCTCAGCCGGTGGGCGAGGCCCCGTTGCAACGCCTTGTTATGTGCGCCCTTCCAGTTTAGATACTGCATTGGACAGGTTCAACTTGGCCTGATGTTCCAGAGCATCTGGCGGTCGTGCCAGGCGCGGATTTCGCCCTCCCTTTTGAGCAACGCCAAATGCTCGTCGAGCTTTCGGCGCAGGGCCGAGTCTTGGTGCGCGTAGGAGATGAATAGGTCGATGGCCTCCCGGGACACGGCGCGTTCTCCAGCTCTTGAGATTGATTCGATTAGGACTGCCGAGAGTCTACCAGGCGTACCTGTTGAAGCGGGTAGGCGTAGCCCATCACGCTCCTCCATGTGGTGCTTGGATGCGAGCTGTCGGCCAATGTTTCGCCCCGCTTTGACCAGCTGGACCTAGCTGGTGACCTAGCCAGGTCTCAGGCTTGCGGGTTCTTCCAGAATGTCGAGGATCTCGCGGGCACAAAACACCCGGTCGCGCTTGCCTTTGGACACCTTGGAGAGAATCGAATGCGCCTCCAGGCGTTCCACCGCTCGTTGAGCCGTGGAGTAGGCGACTCCCAGCCGCACGGCGGCTCTTTTGATCGTCCAAAATGGGTTTTCGGCCAACAGATCGACCAACTGCACAGCCGCTTTCGATGCTGTGCCAGCCACAAGGACGCGCCAGCGCCCGAGGGCTGCGTTGATCCGCTCGGCACGGTTGATTGCATCTTCAGACTGGCGAGCGATGCCGTTCAGGAAATACTCGAGCCACTCGTTCCATTCCCCACGCTCGCTGACGCCCCGTAAGCGGTCGTAATAGTCGCTACGGGTGATCTCGAAGAAAGCGCTCAGGTAGAGCAGTGGCGCAGGAAGGATCGAGCGCTCGACGAGGAACAAGGTGATGAGCAACCGGCCAACGCGCCCGTTGCCGTCGAGAAATGGGTGTATCGCCTCGAACTGGTAATGCGCTAACGCGACCTGTACGAGAGGCGGTAGTGTTGTCTGATGTAGAAAATCTTCCCAGGCTGCCAGTGCTGCCATCATCTCGGCTGGAGGTGGTGGCACGTAGGTGGCGGTGGCGAGAGTGCACCCGGGGGCGCCGATCCAGTTTTGAGAGCGGCGGAACTCGCCGGGTGTCGCATGGCCGCCGCGGACCTGAAGCAACAATCGCTCGTGGAGCTCACGGACCAGCCGCAAGGATAACGGCAGGGTGTCCAGTCGTTCCACGCCGTACTCGAGAGCAGCGACATAGTTAGCGACCTCGCGGAGATCCGCCGGGCCGCGCTCACCGGCGCCGGCCTCAGCCGCCAGCAACTCTCCCAGAGTTGCCTGAGTGCCTTCGATGCGGCTCGAGAGCACCGCCTCGCGGCGTATGAACGGCCTGATCAGCAGGTGAGGATTGGGAAGTCGCCGCCCTTCACCGGCTAGCTGGCCGATTGCTCGATCTGCGTCCGAGAGTACAGCCGCCAATCGAGGGGTCCAGACAAGGGCTGGCGGTAAGGGACTCGGTACAAAGGCTTCGTAGCCCTCTACGGTACGTAGCTTGCGGCCGGGAAGCTGGAACGGTGTTGTCATGAAAACCTTATTAGCGGCAGTGCGAATAAGCGAGGACGTTATTATCGAAAACCTAGGGAATCGATAATAGCAGGTTCCTGTGTTGCCTCATCACACTGGCCAAACGGTCCGAAAGGGCAGCCGAGCGCAGGTAGAGGCTCGGAGGGGCCCTTTGAGATGGAGATCAAGGGCCGGAAGGCGGAGGGCAACACATGAGACCCCTCGACACAGGTCCGGCTGCGCCAACCGCTCGTGCGGTGCCAGGCAGGTCGGGTGATCCCGTCGTTATTGACACCCACCGCGACGATGGTTGCACCATCTCCGACCTGATCGGCGAGTGTGCTGCAGGTGCCATCGGTCCAATCGACCCTCAATTGCTGTTTGCGAGATTGTCGGGAGGACGGAACATGGTCGACTTGGGTCTGCATCATCGCGAGACCCCCGATCGACCCTCGTTTGCGCACGTGGTGACTCGGAAGCGTCGAATCGATGGTCGCTTGCGGTCCCCGGATCCGCCAGGAGATGGATCGCCGCGCAATTGTGGTCCGCTGCATCGCTCGGAACGTCGATCGCCGCGCGATCCGGGTCTCGAGAACTTTGCAGGGGTCGATCAACCCTCGTTTTGACGATGCTTCTGGCA